>JAYUSR010000077.1:0-21875 GCA_043755575.1 Synechococcales cyanobacterium | reverse complement strand
CCTGAGTTCGATCCGTTATCCATCGATCGAGGACTTAAATCTACCTAATCAATTACCTAAAATCATGCCCACAATTACCAACTTAGATTTATTCGATTTAGCGGCGAGCAGTGGTTTGGTCGTAATCTTGACTGGTTTGCTGCTGTGGTTACGTCTGGATATTATTCGCCCTCTGCTATTGACAATGGCTCGGGTGGTTGTCCAGGTGTTGATGCTGGGGATGTTTATCACTGTGATTTTTCAAGCCCCGCAACCTCTAGGGGTGCTGGTGGGCAGCGGTTTATTGATGCTGGCCGTGAGTGTTGTCACTAGTAATCGCTTAGGTCAACGGCAACTACTGCCGCTGCTGGTTGGTTCTTTACTATTGAGTACTATCCTCGTAACCGGCTATATTCAGCTGCTCGTGATTCAGCCGCCAGTTTGGTATCGCCCCCAGTATTTGCTGGCACTGGTGGGGATGTTATTGGCTAATAGTCCAGCGGTGATGGTGGGAGTTGGTCAGCAATTTTTGCAAGTAGTGAAACAAGAAAAAGAGGCGATCGAGACTCATCTCAGCCTTGGTGCTACAGCTAGTCAAGCTATTCGTCCATACTGCCGGATAGCTTTGGAACGGGGTTTGCGACCAGTGATCCAAAATACGGCGATTACTGGCCTGATTACTATCCCCGCGTTGATGGCGGGCTTGATCTTGGCAGGCGTGCCGCCGTTGCTAGCCGCCGCTTACCAAATTGTGGTGGTGCTGACGGTTTTGGTGCATCAAATTCTGACAGCTATTTTGGTAGTGCAAGGTTTAGCTCGCCATATTTTCGATCAGCACCAATTGCGAGAAATGCCCCAAAATCTTGGCAACAACTAGGTGATCTGTTGGTAAACTTCTGCTAATTAGCTGATTTCAGTTCGACGGGGGGTGAGTTAGGATGTGGAACCTCTGTTGATTAGGCATAGTTTTTTGATTACTTATTTGGCGATCGATCGACCCTATTGGCTAGCCTGGGTACAGTTGCCCGGTGTCGGAGCTATTACTATTCACCGCCTGCACGAATACTTTGGGGACTTGGCCAGTGCTTGGTATGCACCACCAGCAGAACTATTACAAGTAGCTGGTTTAGGCGAAATTACCATTGAGAAAATTTGTGCCGCCCGGTTGTTGATCGAACCGGAAGAGTTCTTGACCCAGCACCTGATTCAAAATCCCCAATTCTGGACTCCGGCTGATCCCGAATATCCCCAACTGTTACTGGAAACCCCGACTGCTCCAGCGGTCTTATACTATCGAGGGCAAGTAGACCAGGCTGAAAACTTGGGTCAGCGCCTGACGATCGGGATTGTTGGCACTCGCCAACCCTCTGCCTACGGCCACAAGTGGACGCAAAAAGTTAGTGTGGCCTTAGCGGAACAGGGCTTTAGTATCATTTCGGGGCTGGCTCAAGGTGTTGATACTGCTGCTCACCAGGGCTGTTTGGCGGTGGGTGGCCGCACCGTGGCGGTAGTGGGCACTGGTTTAGATCTAGTTTATCCGGCTCAGAATCAGGCGCTGGCCGAGAAAATTTGGGCGCAGGGCTTGATGGTCAGTGAATACCCGGCCGGTACCAGACCCGATCGTGGTCATTTCCCGGCGCGGAATCGGATTATTGCTGGTCTTAGTCGGGCTGTATTGGTGATGGAAGCGCCGCATAAGTCCGGAGCCTTAATCACGGCCTACCTCGCCAACGATTTTTGTCGAGATGTATTCGTTTTGCCGGGGGGGTTAGACAGTCCCCAGGCGGCAGGCTGTTTGGGTCTGATTGGGCGAGGTGCCCAAATGATTACCGGCATTGACCAGTTAATTGAAATGCTGCGGGTGATTGCCCCGCTTAATTTAGCTGGTAGTTCGATCGATCAATCTCCCACTCGATCCCCACACCACCAAACTAGTCTGCCTTTATTCACTCCAGCTGCTGCCGTGATGCCCACCCTCACACCGCCTCTCGCCCAAATCTTCGCTGCTATTGGCCAGGAACCCACGGCTTTTGATGCGATCGTTAGCCACAGTAAATTATCCAGTTCAGAAGTATCCAGTGGCTTACTCGAATTAGAGCTAGAAAATTTGGTTACTCAGCTGCCAGGAATGCAGTATCAGCGCTTGTGAACTTCTCCCCGTCAAAACAAGTAGTTTTTGCTCTCATTGCTATAATTGAGCTTCAGGTGAGTACAAGTACTCGCTGTAATTATATCGGGGCTATTCATGCTCAACGCTATTATCATTCTATTAGTCATGGCAGCGGCAGCTGGTATTGGCTATGACATTATCGACATTTTACCAGCACAGCTAGTTGTCCAGGTAAATAATCAAGAAGGTCTGCGCGTTGTTACTACTAGCTTTGCGGCGGTTTTTGGCGGTTTGTTCGGTTTCTTTGTCTTGACCGCTTACCGCAAACTGGAAAAACGGGTCAGAGCAATGCCCGTTGATATGCTGCTCACTCGATCAGTCGGCTTGGTTTCCGGCTTGCTGATTGCTAACTTGATGTTAGCGCCAGTTTTCTTGCTGCCCATTCCCCTCGAATTTTCTTTTCTCAAGCCACTTCTAGCCATTTTGGCTAGTGTGATGTTTTGCTACTTAGGAATTACCTTGGCTGATACCCACGGCGGCGCTTTTTTGCGGATGATTAATCCTCAAAATCTAAATGCCTCACTCTTGGCGGAGGGCACTCTCCAAGCGGTCAAAGCCAAAGTTGTTGATACTAGCTGCATTATTGATGGCCGCATTGAAGAATTACTATCGACTGGCTTTGTGGAAGGACAGCTATTGGTACCTCAATTTATCTTGCAAGAGCTGCAAGCTTTAGCTGATTCGGCTAACGACCTTAAGCGGATTCGTGGCCGTCGGGGTCTGGATATTTTGAAACGAATGCAGGATACCTTTCCCGAAATTATTGTGATTCATCCTGCTAACTATCAGGATGTAAATACGGTTGATGCCAAATTGGTGCGTTTTGCTAGTGAAATTAATGGCACCTTGCTGACCAACGATTATAACTTGAGTAAAGTGGCTAACCTGCAAAAGGTGGCAGTGCTGAATATTAATGATATTACCCAAGCCCTGCGACCAATTTATTTGCCAGGCGACACTTTAGAAATCAAGTTGGTGAAAGGGGGAAAGGAACCAGAACAGGGCATTGGCTATCTAGATGATGGCACCATGGTGGTAGTCGAAGAAGGTAATCCGTATGTGGGAACAGAGGTGCGGATTATTGTGACATCAGCCCTGCAAACTTCGGCTGGCCGGATGATTTTTGCTAAACCCTATGCTTCGGTAGCCGCAGGTTAATATGACTACTGGTATTAAATTCGCCGCAGCGATCGAACTCACGGAACAGTTCGTCCAACAATTACAAGATAAGCAGCTAACAGCAGAGCAGATCACTATCTTTGTTCAAGATTTAGTGGCTACTACTGAAGGTGCCCGAGGCTTTTTTGTGGGTTATTTGACTAGTGATGCCAACATTGTTGATCAACTTGATCAATACATATCAGCGATTGCTCAAGGTTTACAGGCGCATCCGGAAGTCGTTGCTGATTTGCTGGTGAAAAATTTAGCCATGTCTACAGCTCAGCAGTTACATTTTCAGCGGCATGATCAACCAGATATGGCCAGTAACTCGGCACGGGTAGCTGATCGATCGCGCCAACTACTGAAAACTCTCAAATTGCCCCTGATCCAAGAAATATGCCAGCAGTTATCGCAAAGCATCTTGACTGGCACTGGTGCCTATGTAGAATTTTTAGAACGTTGGGGTTATGATGACGAGCAAAAGTCGGCCATTCAGCAACAGATTGCTTTCTTTGCCGACAAAATATAAGCTTAAGTCTGCAAGAGCATTTTACGGAGTAAAACGCTCCGTCGCTCTAGCCCTGCTTTAGCCAGGGCGCACTCAATACGACCGTCAAAGATAAAAATACAATCGCCAAAGACCAAGTGATGCGGTTAAGAGTATTTTCGGCGCTCTTCGCACTTGTGAAGAGTTGAGCTTGGCCGCCAATACCACCAATACCCGTGTCACCCTTGGGGCTGTGCAACATGACCATCGCAATCAGGCCGAAGGCTGATATGGTCCAAATGATCCGTAAAATTTGTGCGGCTAACATCAAAACCTCAAACTGAATTTAAAAGAGCTTCCTAACCGATTCTGGCATGGCCAACTGCAAAAAGCAATTAGACCCCTACCCGAATAGGTGTTTGATTGGTATTAATCTGCACCGCCGCCGGTAAAATCATTGAAATACCAGTCATTTCTGGGGGCTGGGGTAAGCCCAGAATTTGTAAGATGGTTGGAGCAATATCAGCCAGTTTTCCATCATCGCGTAGTTGCACATCTGTACCGTAACCAGGAATCGTTAGCTTTTCGCCTTCTACTAAGATAAATGGTACTTGGTTGGTCGTATGTGCTGTCCAAGGATTACCCTGTTCATCAAACATGTACTCCGCGTTGCCATGATCGGCGGTGATGATAGTAGTACCACCGACCTGAGTAACGCCTGCTAGCAATCTGCCCAAACATTGATCTACTACTTCTACCGCCTGAATTGTTTGCTCCATTTTGCCAGTATGACCGACCATATCGGGGTTGGCATAATTGACCACAACCATGGCATATTCCCGGGCAGTTAAGGCGGCTAGCACAGCGTTAGTAACGGCAGCTGCCGACATCGCTGGTGATTTATCATAGGTCATCACCATCGGACTAGGAATCATCTGCCGGACTTCTCCAGGAAATGCTTGCTCCTCGCCACCGTTAAAGAAGTAGGTGACATGGGCATATTTTTCGGTTTCTGCTGTCCGAAACTGTTTCCAGCCCTGGCGCGAAATTATTTCACCCAAAATATTGGTGGGAGTACTTGGCTCAAAAGCTACTAATACTGGTAGCTCTTGATCGTATTGAGTAAAAGTAGCAAAGCTTAATGGGGTAATGAAGGATCGATCGAACCCAGCAAATTCTGGATTGATAAAAGCATGGGTCAGTTGTCTAGAACGGTCTGGTCGGAAGTTGAAAAAGATGACTCCATCGCCAGCTGTTACTGCTCCAGCTGCTAACCGAGTAGGAGGAATGAATTCATCGGTAATGTCTTTGGCATAGAAAGTAGCCAATAAATCTGGGACTGTTTGACTAACAATTCCATCATCAATAGTCATAACTGTGTAAGCTGCTTGCACCCGATCCCAGCGATTATCTCGATCCATCGCGTAGTAGCGACCACTCACGGTCACAATTTTGCCAACTCCTGATCGATCGATATAGTCTTGCAATTTTTGGAGCGCTGGCAAACCATCTTTTGGCTTGGTATCTCGACCATCAGTGATTGCATGAATACAAACTTCGGTAATTCCGGCTTCTTTAGCTAAGTCAATGAGGCCAAACAGGTGGCTGAGATGGGAGTGAACACCACCTTCTGAACACAGCCCTACCAAATGCAGACGACTTTGACGTTGCTTCACTTCAGTACAAACTTGTAACAAAGCAGCATTCTGGAGGAGCGATCGATCGGCCACTGCATCCGAAATGCGTACTAGTTCCTGTGGCACAACCCGGCCAGCTCCCATATTAATGTGGCCTACTTCTGAATTACCCATCTGCCCATCGGGCAAACCTACTGCTCGCCCAGAAGTACTGATTAAGGTGTGGGGATAAGCTTGCCACAAACTATCAATGACCGGAGTAAGCGCTGTACTAATGGCATTACCAGATTTTTCTGGACGATAACCCCAGCCATCTAAAATAACTAGCACCACTGGAGCCATCGGTGCTTGTGTCATAATTTCTAACTACCTTTTTTGAATTTGTGATAAGTATTTTGAAGGCCATCATATCATAATGGTCATCTTGGTCTGTATGAGGATTTCTGCTGTAAAACCATCTTCAAACTAAACCAAAGAAGTTGGACAAAGTTTTTAGGATGGGCTTTACTGGTGCTCGATCAAATGCAGCTGCAAGTTTTAGGGTACCATCAAGTCAGTAAATCAGTTCAAGCCATATAGCCTTTTATATGAATAGTCGTCTTTTGTCCGTTGCCCTCTTGGGAAATGCCTTCCTAATTAGTTGTGCATTGTCTGTTTCTGCGCTGACGCTCTCAGCCGAACAAAAAAATACTGAAGCTACTGACTTAGAAACTACTACCGAACTATCTAAGCCATCTAGACTCACTAAACCAAAGAAATCTGTTGATAGTTTAATCAACAGTGCAGTGGCCAAAGAGGGACGGCGTGACTATCGCGGCATCTTGATAGATATGAACCAAGCCATTATCAGTAGTCCGCAAAATGCTCGACTGTATTTTATCCGGGGCACGGCTTACGATAAATTGAAAAGCTATACAAGAGCGATTACTGATTATGGTAAGGTAATCCAGCTAGACCCAAAAAATAGTGTAGCTTACTATAATCGTGGTGTTGCTCAGGGTAAATTAGAAAAATATGACAAAGCAATTTCTGATTTCGATAAGGTAATCCAATCTGATCCGCGAAATGCTCCAGCATATTATGAACGGGGCCTGGCTTATAGTAAGTTACAAAGATATGAAAAGGCCATTCCTGACTATAGCAAAGCGGTTCAACTAAATTCCAAGAATACCGAAGCTTATTACAATCGCGGTGTTGCCCATAGCAAATTGAAGCAGTATGACAAAGCGATTGCTGACTATGACAGAGTAGTGCAAGTGGATGCCAAAAATGCGACCGCTTACTATAATCGCGCTACTGCCTATAGCAAATTGAAGAAGTATGAAAAGGCGATTGCCGACTACAACAAGGTTAGCCAATTAAATCCTAAAGATTTGCCTACCTATATCAATCGCGCTTTTGCCTACGATGAACTTAAGCAATACAACAAAGCAATTGTCGATTACGACCAAGCGATCCAATTGAATTCTAAAAATGCGGTTACTTATACCAATAGGGGTTTGGACTATTATGAACTTAAGAGATACAACAAAGCGATTACCGACTTTGATAAAGCAATTCAGCTGAATTCTCAATACGCTGTAGCCTATACCAACCGGGGTCTGGCTTATTATGAATTAAAAAAATATGAGAAAGCCATCACTGATCACAATAGAGCGGTGCAGATAGAGCCAAGAAATGCAATTAATTATACTAATCGTGGTGCTGCTTACTATGGAGTCAAGAAATACGAAAAGGCTCTAACTGATTATGACAAAGCTATTCAATTAGATGCTCAGTATGCGATGGCTTATTACAATCGGGGCGGTGCCCATGCTGTTTTAGGAAATAAGAAAAAAGCGATCGCCGATTATCAACGATCGGCCGAGATTTATAAGAAGCAGGGTAGTGATGCTAACTATCAAGATGCTCTTGAACAAGCGAAGAGTCTGGGGGGCTAGAATCTTAATCTTGCTCTCTGGTTCTTTAGAGGTGATTCCCCAATCCAAATGCTAGGGTGTGAGGGTGTTTTCCACCT
Organism: Synechococcales cyanobacterium; assembly: GCA_043755575.1. Taxonomy (GTDB): domain Bacteria; phylum Cyanobacteriota; class Cyanobacteriia; order Cyanobacteriales; family Chamaesiphonaceae; genus JAAFHZ01. Next base: position 14,424 of record JAYUSR010000077.1, on the reverse strand, counting down.
CACCCTCCATTGCCAGGGAAATTTCCTGGAGCTGATTTAGGGTTTTGGGACTAGCTGTTGCCCATAAACCCCGCTGATGTGCCTCTAATAGTCGATCGGCCATATCTCTGGCTGCCCAGGGGTTATGCTGTTTTACAAAATCCTGCACTTGTGGATCGAATAGATAAGCATCAGCCGCTCCCTCATACATATGGTCGGCGACGCAATGGGCGGTAGCATCATAAGCGAATAAGAAGTCCACGGTAGCAGCCATCTCGAAGGCTCCTTTATAACCGTGGCGCATCACTCCACTGATCCACTTGGGATTTATCACGCGCGATCGATAGACTTTGGCAATCTCTTCGGCGAGCGATCGGATCTTTGGATTTTCAGTCAAGGCGTTATCGCCAAAATAAGTGGCTGGTTGCTGGCCACTGATTGATCGAACTGCCGCTGTTAAGCCGCCTTGAAATTGATAGTAGTCGTCAGAATCGAGGAGATCGTGTTCGCGATTATCTTGATTTTGGAGCACCACTTGCATATCGCCTAAGCGCCGTTGGAATGCTTCGGGGGCAGCTCTACCCGCCCCATCACCACTATAAGCATAACTACCCCAGTTAATGTAAGCATTCGCTAAATCTTGCTCATCTGACCAGTTTTGAGAATCAATTAAGCCCTGTAAACCAGCGCCATATGCGCCCGGTTTAGAGCCAAATACCCGGTGCGAAGACCTATCGATCGCTTCCTGCCGATCCAATCCGACTGCCGACCAACCCGCAATTTCGGTTTGGACTTGTGCCGCCAAGGGATTTTGAGCGGCGGTTTCATCTAAAGCGGCCACGGCCGCCACCGCCTGATTGAATAAGTCAATTAAGTTTGGGAAAGCATCGCGGAAGAACCCGGAAATCCGCAGTGTCACATCTACGCGGGGACGATCCAATACGGACAATGGCAGAATCTCAAAATCCACTACGCGCCGCGACATCCCATCCCATACTGGTCTGACTCCCAATAAAGCTAAGGCTTCAGCCAGATCGTCGCCACCAGTGCGCATAGTAGCAGTGCCCCAGATCGATAAGCCTACTGTGCGCGGATATTCGCCATGTTCTTGGGTATAACGTTCGATTAATACTTCTGCTGCCTTTCGTCCTACCTCCCAGGCGCTTTCGGTGGGGACGGCGCGGATATCGACGGAGTAAAAATTGCGGCCAGTAGGCAATACTTCCGGGCGACCTCTGGTGGGTGCTCCAGCTGGTCCGCTAGCGATGTAGCCACCATTTAAGCCATGCAATAAATTAGTAATTTCTTGACTGGTTTGTTGCAGATTTGGTAACAAACACTGACCAATCCATTGAAGCTCTTGATAAGTTGCCGAGTTGTCTGGCATCAGTGGCGATTTTTCGATTAGTGCCGCCACTAATGCTTGAGCTTGCTCCTCGATCGATTCCACTACTTGCCCCGCGTTCCGCCATTTTCCAGGAACAGGCAGAGCCGGATCGACTTGGAGGGGGTCAAAGTCCCAACCGGCATCCTTAGCGATCGATCTAGTTAAACCCATTCGTCCGGCTTGGGGATGACGGGCGATCGCAATAATCAAATCCCGTAACTGGTCGCCGCTGGGACATTGACCAAGAACATGCAATCCATCCCGAATTTGAGCCTCTTTGATTTCACATAGTGACCGGTCTAAGTGATTTAAAACTGTATCGCCAAAGCGCTGGCGCAATTTATCGGCAGTAACTACGATTCCTAAATCTTTATTTAGGTGGCTGGCTGCTAGTAGTGTCACTATTTTTTCTTGCACCAAAGACATCCGGCCAGGATTAAGGCTCATGGCTTCGTAGTACTCGTCTACTAAGTTTTCTAGAGCTTGCAGGTCTCCATACAACTCCGCTCTGGTCATCGGCGGCGTGAGATGATCGAGAATTACCGCTTGGGCTCGGCGCTTGGCCTGGGCACCTTCACCGGGGTCGTTAACAATAAAAGGATAAAAATGGGGCATCGCACCCAAAGCCACTTCTGGATAACAACAGTTGGATAGCGCCAAGCTTTTACCTGGTAGCCATTCTAGGTTGCCATGCTTGCCCACATGCACGATCGCCTGAGCACCAAAGATCGATCGCACCCATTGATAGAACGCTAAGTAGTCATGGGTTGGTTCTAAATCTGGGGCATGATAATTCAAACTAGGATCCAGGTCATAACCGCGCGCGGGTTGGACACCCACGAAAATATTACCTAGTTGTATACCAGCTACTGGAAAATCACCACTTGCTTCTGACCAGCGCAGATTGATGGCGGCTTGGACGGCGGCTGGTTGACTAGTGAAAAAATCTTGATAGGTTGCTAAGTCTAAACTTTGGTGAACTGGCCGGATTGATCGACCCTCTGGATCGTTAGTGATGCCTTGGGTCAGCCACTGGATTAATTCATCACCAGTCTGTGGTAATTCTGTCGTGGTGTAGCCTTCAGCTTGGAGTGCTTTTAGGATCTCGACACAACTGGCCGGGGTGTCTAGTCCTACGCCGTTAGCCAGTCGGCCATCGCGGTTGGGATAGTTTGCCAAAATTAGAGCCACCCTGCGATCGGCCACCTCAACTTGACTCAGTTTCACCCAATTAGCAGCTAGCTCGGCGACAAACTGTACCCGATCTGGCAAAGGTTGATAGCCCAAGACTTCGGTTTGCAGGATGGGATGTTTGGAAAATACGGCTTTAAAAGACACTGCGCGGCTGATAATCCGACCATCGACTTCCGGGAGCGCAACATTCATAGCGGTATCGCGGGGCGATAATCCATTCAGTTGGGTTTGCCAATCTTCTAAACCACCGCCGCTCAAGATTACTTGCAAAATCGGTACATCTAAATTTGCCCACAGCGCATTAGTATCTAGCTCGGTGGGCATGGCTGGGTATAGTGGTGCGGGAGTGATCAGTGAAAAACTAGTAGTGTTTAGTAACACTCGCACGTTGGGTTGACAATACCTCATGAGTCCGTCTTGAACGGCGGGGTCGCGCAGGGAGGAAACGAAGATGGGAATGGGGGTGAGCTGGCAGTCGATTAAGGATTGACACAGGGCATCGATGGCGGCGGTGTTACCGACTAAATAGTGCGCCCGATAGAATAGGATTCCGACCTGTGGTTTAAATCTGTCACTGACTGGAAAGGGATAGATGCCGACTTTGGGGACGGGCTGTGGTAATTGATATCCGTAGCTTAACTTCAGGCAGCGACTGGCTAAGAAATATAGTGATTGCTTGAGGTTTTCGGTGCCACCTTCGATAAAGTAGCGCCAGACTTGATTGACATCGTTGAGGGGTAGGGTCGATCGACTGAGTAGGGAGAGATCAGGCTGATCATCACCAGGTATTAAAATCAGAGCCGCACCGGTTCTTTCGACTAGTTCTTGGACAACTTCGAGACCGTAAGACCAGTAGCCAATCCCACCGAGGAGCCGAATTACAATAACTTGGGCGTGAGCGAGGACTTCTTCGGCGTAGAGATCGATCGTCATTTGCTGTTGCAAGGCCAGGATGTTCAGTGCCCGCAATTCGGGGAAGCCGGGAGGAAGCTGTGACCAGGCTTGAGCAAAGGCTTGGATGTCGGTATCGGCGGAGGTGATGATGACGATCGGAGCAGGGGTTTGCTCGATCAGGATGAGGTTGTCGGTGGTGAGTCCCCCAGGAATGGTGGCGGTGCGATGCATAGAAGATTAAGACGATAGTTATGGAATATATTTTTTGGCAACTTCAATTCCTAGCTCTTGCCGCCATTCGCTGACGGGCTTTGACCATTGTTCCTCCCATTTTTGAGCAAGTAATGGCCGGGCCTTAGCCCCGCTGCGATATCCCAAAGCAATACATTCCAGCAAAACATCTAAATCCGCTGGGGATTTAGATAGCACACTTAAAAGTCCGCCAGTCAAGAGAATAAATGCCATCGTTCGACGCGTCTGGGCAAGCTCAAAAGACTTTAGACCTAGCTCGCCTGCTACATTGGTATCAAATCCCGTAACGATATGCCAAATGTCATGGGTTTGGCGTAAGCGTAAAAGCACATAGCTAATTTCATCTTGCACCTCAATTTTACGGTAGAAATTAGGATCAAAACCAGATTCCTGAATGTAGGTAGCGTAAATATGACCAAGGGAACCGGCGGGTAGCGCCAGCAGCGCATCCATATCCAGATGAGGTGGGACATATCTTTCTGCAATAAGTTGAGCAACTTTCGGGTCGGATTTCACAAACTCCACTGCTAATTGAGTGGCTTTTGTGTTTCGCAACCCATCCTCAATGTCATAGACAGACTCGGTTTTAGTAGGATCTCTAAGTAGAGAAATAACCCCTTTAATCGCTAGTAAAAAGTCAAGATGTAGCATTTGCTTACTCATAATTGCCATAAAAATCCCCTTTTCTTATAGATGAGAAAGCTCTGTATCTGTCAGAGTTAACTGTATCGGGTAACATAAAAATCCTATGCGATCCCATCATTCCAATACTGACATCAGATTCATACTTTTTCAAGCTTAGTTGTAAGTTGTTGCTTAAAGTAATTCTGTACTCACTTCGCTCGCTAGACCACAGATTAAAGATTGATTAACTATTGGTGTGAAATTAATCTTCAATGGAATAAGATAATAAATCTATTTAGTGAGATAGAATTTCTATATATTGCTGAATTGCTCACAAACTAAGCTTTAATTACAGGTTGAAGAATCCCTAACCCAAAAGATATGAAAACCGGCTCATTATTATCTGCGGCAGCTTTTAGTTTGTTTTATGGTGGTATGGCGGTGGCCGTAGAACCAACAACGATCGATTATAATTCCAGTGTGAGTTGGTCTAACCCTGTTTCTAATGAATTTGATGGTTCTGTAGTACACGATCGACACACAGTAGATGACTATAAAGTTGTCAGTAGTTGGTCAAAAAAAAGTATTCGTTTTACACTCAGTAGAACTTTTTCTAAGATAGAGGGATACAAGGCAGTAGAAACCTGTAAAGGAGACGAAAATGGCGAGAGACGCTGTGAGTTTAAAAATGAGCCAATTCAAAAGTCTTACACCCAAAAATATCGTGCTTCTTATTTTCTAATTTCCATTAACAATAAATTGTATAAATATGCTCAAGGTTCAGTTTCGCCCCGACTAGCCAGAGCTTTAGCGACTGCTCCTACTAATAAAAATGTTAAGGTTAGAATATTAATAGCAGATTCGATCGTGGAGTCTGAGATCGGAACTGGCACGGTTCAGGCTTGGCGAAAAGTTTTCAAATGATAGCTATTTAGTCGTGAATGTTGAGAGCATTTCGGCATTTGTAGCAAAACAACAACAAATTGTTGTTATTAATAACTATGATGTACTTCATTACCTCCCAGTGTTTTCTTACATTACCTGACTGATTACCTAAGCTGAGGAGTTCAATACCTGTTATCGCGGATTATTGGCAGGTCATATTAGACTAAAATGCTTATTCTCGCCAGATATTACCCTTTTCATATGACTCTAAATTGTGTAGAAAAATCCCTGCTCAGTTTCTAATCCTGAAAAAAACTTTGATCGCCCTTGCCCAGCACTCCACCTAATGAGATGATTATCAGCAACAATACGAGTGATGCAGCACACTAGCTGATAGCTGTAAACTTCTCCAAAATAGCCCACGCGTCTCTAGTTAAGCGACCTGATCGCTCAATACATTCTAGAGCGCATAGCAGAATCTATATATTTAAGCCATGCCTGTTACTGCCCAATCCCTAGAACAAACTTCTATCAATGCCATTCGTTTTCTGGCGATCGATGCCGTCGAGAAAGCTAAATCTGGCCACCCCGGTCTACCGATGGGTGCTGCGCCAATGGCCTACGTCGTTTGGAAACAATTCATGCGGTTTAATCCCAAGAATCCGCAATGGTTTAACCGCGATCGCTTTGTCTTGTCTGCCGGTCATGGCTGCATGTTGCAGTATGCTTTGTTGCACCTAACTGGCTACGATAGCGTTACGATCGATGACATCAAAAACTTCCGTCAGTGGGAATCACGCACTCCCGGCCACCCCGAAAATTTCGTCACACCTGGAGTAGAAGTAACTACCGGTCCATTGGGTCAGGGGATCTGTAACGGGGTGGGCTTGGCCATTGCCGAAGCGCATATGGCGGCCAAGTACAATAAGCCTGACTGTCAGCTAGTAGACCATTACACCTATGTAATTTTGGGTGATGGCTGCAACATGGAAGGAATTTCGGGTGAAGCTTGCTCGTTGGCGGGTCACTTGGGATTGGGCAAACTGATTGCCCTCTATGATGATAACCACATCTCGATCGATGGCAGCACCGAGGTGGCGTTCACTGAGGATGTCAGCAAGCGGTTTGAAGCCTATGGTTGGCATGTTCTGCACGTGCCCGATGGCAACGAAGACCTAGCTGGAATTGCTAAGGCGATCGAACAGGCCAAGGCGGTTACTGATAAGCCCACCATGATCAAGGTGACTACCATTATTGGCTATGGTTCACCAAACAAGTCCAACAGCGCTGGTATTCACGGTGCGGCCTTGGGTACTGATGAAATCAAACTCACCCGCGAAAATTTAGGTTGGGCGCATGAACCATTTGTGATCCCGGCTGACGTTCAGAAGCACATGGATGCATCAGCCACTGGTGCTAAGTTTGAGCAAGATTGGAATGCCACTCTAGCTACTTACCACTCTAAGTATCCAGCTGAAGCTAAAGAGTTCGATCGCGCTCTTAGTGGTGAACTACCTACTGGTTGGGCAGACAGTCTTCCCAGCTACACTGTGGCTGATAAAGGCTTGGCCAGCCGTCAGCATTCTGAAAAATGCTTGAATGCTCTAGCGCCAGTTGTGCCCGAACTCATTGGCGGTTCAGCGGATTTGACTCACTCCAATTTGACAGAGCTAAAAGTTAGTGGAGACTTTAAAAAGGGTTCCTACGAAAATCGTAATATCCACTTTGGAGTGCGCGAGCATGCTATGGGTGCCATTTGCAATGGGATATTGCTGCACAACTCCGGTTTAGTGCCTTACTGTGCTACCTTCTTGGTGTTCGCTGACTACATGAGAGGCGCAATTCGGTTGTCAGCGCTGTCAGAAGCTGGGGTAATTTATGTCATGACCCACGATTCGATCGGACTTGGTGAAGATGGTCCCACTCACCAGCCAGTAGAAACAGTCGCTTCCCTGCGGGCGATTCCTAACCTGTTGGTAATGCGGCCAGCCGATGGTAACGAGACTTCTGGAGCCTACAAAGTGGCGATGCAAAATCGCAAGCGGCCAACTTTACTGGCTCTTTCGCGGCAAGCGTTGGTCAATCTAGAAAAATCCTCAGCAGATATCGTTGCTAAAGGTGCTTACGTGGCATCGGATAGCGAAGGTACGCCAGAGTTGATTTTGATTGGTACTGGTTCGGAAGTTGATCTGTGTATCAAGGCGGCTGAGCAACTGCGCACAGCTGGCAAAAAGGTACGGGTCGTCTCTATGCCTTGTTGGGAATTGTTTGATGAGCAGGATGCTGCTTATAAAGAATCAATCTTGCCTAAAGCTGTTACTAAGAGGTTGTCTGTAGAAGCTGGTAGCAGCATGGGCTGGCACCGCTTTGTCGGGACTGAAGGTGATGTGATTGCGATCGATACTTTTGGTGCTTCGGCTCCAGGGGCGGTTTGTCTAGAGAAGTTTGGCTTCACTGTTGATAATGTGATTACTAAAGCTAAAGCATTACTGGGCTAGGATCGACTGTTTTTTTAAGTCCTCCGGCAATGGGGGACTTTTTATAAATGGATAGCAAATATAGCAGCAGTATAGAACTTCGACTTAATCTTAGGCAGTTTGGTTCTATCTGCTGCCGTGAAGCGTTGGAACGACAATAGTTTTATGTACCTAGTATTGCTTTCATATCATTGTTAATTGCTTGCTCATCATAAATAGTGGGGACTTGTTGTTCTCTCATACAGGAATAATAAGCTCTGCCAGCTTTGAGCATGGCTTCCCTTGCCTGAGCACTATCAGGATTCTGTCGAAGCTGCTCCTTCTTTGATTCATATTGCTCCAACATGTACCTCATATATTCTGACCATCTTTTACTGGAATAGATTAACAATGCAACCGGAGGCGCTGAAATACCTCCCAGCCCAGCTAAAATCTTCATCGATGATCCTTCGGGGAAAAAACCGGAAATAATACTTCCGGTAGCAAGCCCAATAATTCCACCGATCAACAGTATTCCAATATTATTGGGTCGTTTATTGACTTTTATCATAACGAAGACCTCTCTGAATTTTAATGATTTAGTTTGATTATTCCCATTGTGATAAGGATTATTGAATTTAGTTCTTATTAATTAGCAAATAAGTCATAAATACTAAACAATGATAGATGACTAAAAACAGTTTAAATAAGAAATTCATGGACTCCATTCTAGCCGGAATCGCTTTATCTCAATAAATACAGTAGACTCTATAAGTTCTGATCCACTACTCAATATTGTGTAAAAGGCCACGAATACCTGCCCATCCACGTAAGAATTCTTTTATTTCTTCAACACGCTGTGCTGGATCAGCTTTTCCATTCCTAATGCCCACAAGAGAATTGCAACCAAGAATATAAGGCATTAATTGAATAGAATCTTCAATCTTAATTTGATCACTGAAACCAGGATTTAGCCAATGAATAAGAAATTGATAGTTGTAGTTTGCAAAATAGTTAATCGTCTGAGTCACATCTTCCCTATACTGCATAGAGCAAAGAACAATCTGTGGACTTGTATCGTTAATAATATTACCGACATAAGTGTCTCGTTCTTCAGGAGATCCATTAATTAGAAAAACACTTATCCATTCAGATTGTGATAGCCATAATTGACGTTCATATCTTCCCGTTTGGACTACTCTTCCAAAGAGATTATTCCAAGTCAAGCTTTTGCCTGAATTCTTATTTCCTACGACTCCAATTATTAAGCGATCAGTCATAATTTTTAGTAATATTTAGATCTACAGCTTAGATTTCCCTTTAATAGGGACTAAATTAACGCTTGCAAATTTCAACTTATGAGTCTAAATAGTGCTGCAAAAGGATAAAATAACAGTTATATCCCGATTAACATCTCTCATCCTTTCTATTTCATTCGAGCAGAATGTGCTTCACAGCCTAATTGATCGAACATCAATCACTGAAGAATTAAACCCATGCTGATCCAAAAAATATTTCAAGAACTGCAAAATATCCCTGAAGACAAACTAGCAGAAATTTACGATCTGATTCACTACTTTCGGTTAGGTTTAGGGCAAGAACAGAAGCAGCCGCGCACTCCAGGTTTAATTAAAGGAAAACTTGGAGATGCTTTCTTTGAGCCACTACCAGAAGAGGAACTCCAACAATGGGAGTAAGCTACCTCCTTGATATCCATATTCTGCTGTGGCGGCTTTTTAACGACTCCAAGCTCAACACCGAATGCCAAAACATTATTTGCAATCCTAGCCATCACATTTTAGTTAGTAGTGTTTCTGCTTGGGAAATTGCCACTAAATACCGAATTGGTAAACTTCCCGAAGCTAAACATATTGTTGAAGAATATTCACAGATCTTGCGTCAATCCAAATTTATCGAACTTCCGATTTCTGCCGCCCATGCCCTCAGAGCAGGAAGCTTGCCTATTGCCCATCGAGACCCTTTTGATCGAATGATTATGGCACAAGCTGAACTCGAAAATTTGCCCGTTATTACTTACGATGAAGCTTTCCAAGCCGATATGATTCAGGTTATTCCCCGTCGCAAGTCTTAGGTCATGGCATTATTAAGAACTAACTGCATCTAGAGCAAGCACTTTATTGCTATGCAAAATTTTAACTGCGATTAGCATAATCTTATGAACCTAGAATTTCTAACCCGTTTAGCCGTCCAGAAAATTAATCCTAAAGTTGCCGGAGTGCCTAAAAGCGATCGATCGATCCGATTGGACAAGGGTGAGTTTCCCTATCCGCCTTCCCCCCAAGTGATTGCCGCCATCCAACAAGCGGCCAGCGGCATCAATCGCTATCCCGAAGTGCTGACCAATAGCTTGCGCCAAGTGTTAGCTGATTACAACCAAGTTAGCTTGGATAAAATATTTGCAGGTAATGGCTCAGACGATTTGATTGAGCTGGTACTGAAAATTTGTTTGGAGCCGGGGGATGAAGTGATTGTGCCGATCCCGACTTTCTTTGTATACGGAGCTGCGACCGAAATGCTGGGGGGTAAGGCTTTGTCCGTGCAGCGAACGGCCGATTTTGATTTAGACCTCCCCGCGATTGTCCAAGCTGTGACCGATCGCACTAAGCTGATTTTCATTGCCAACCCGAATAATCCCACCGCCAACGCCAGCAGTCGGGACACTCTCATCGCCTTATTAGAGCAAGTAAACTGTCTGGTAGTAATTGACGAATGCTATTTTGAAATTTGTCAGCAGACCGTGGCCGATTTAATCGATCGATATCCCCACCTGATCATTCTGCGCAGCCTCTCTAAAGGCTTTGGCTTGGCTGGTTTACGAATTGGTTATGGCATCACCAATCCGCAATTAGTAGATTATATCTATCGAGTAGCGCAGATTTTCCCGGTCAACCAATTAGCGATCGCTGCGGGAATTGCTGCCATTCAAGACCAAGCCTATATGACTGAGAAATTGACTGAGATTAAGACAGAACGCGCCAAGTTAACCAAGGAGTTGACTAGCTTGGGCTTTCAGGTTTATCCTTCCGAGACTAACTTTTTGTTTATCAGCTCCCAGCCACTCGATCAGACAGCCGCAGATGTTGTGAGTAAACTAGCCAGCCAAGAAATCTATGTGGCCGATTTTGGCCATAAGCCCGGCCTGGATGCTTACCATTTACGGATTGCTACGGGCACACCGATCGAGAATGAGCGATTACTGGACGCGCTGCGCTAAAATCGAAGGCCATTAAACTATTGGCTGCCATTTCCAGACGATGATCCCCAGACCATGCTGACTATTGCCACCTTCTATAAATTCGCGTCGATCGATAACTGCCCAGTGTTGCAAACTGCGCTGCGAGAATATTGTGAACAACACCAAATTCTAGGTACTATTTTACTAGCTGCTGAGGGCATTAATGGATCGATCGCTGGTACTCCAGCGGCAGTGGCGGCGGCGATGGAATATTTGCGCCAAGATCCGCGCCTCAGCGACCTTCAGTATCAAGAAGCTGCTTGTCCAGGTAAACCGCCTTTTTCCAAACTGAAAATCAAAGTCAAATCCGAGATTGTCACCTTTCGTTCCGACCAATCCGATCCTACCCAGCAAGTGGGCACCTATGTGGCACCCCAAGATTGGAATGCTCTGATTAGCGACCCGGAAGTGATTTTAATTGACACCCGCAATGATTACGAAGTAGAAGTTGGCACTTTTGCGGGATCGATCGATCCTCAAACTTCCTCCTTTACGGAGCTGCCAGCTTATGTTCAGCAGCATTTAGACCCCCAAAAACACCAAAAAGTAGCCATGTTTTGCACTGGTGGCATTCGCTGTGAAAAAGCTACTGCTTGGATGCTGGCTGCTGGATTTCAGGAGGTTTATCACCTCCAAGGCGGCATCATCAACTATTTGCAGCAGATCCCGGCCACCGAAAGTCAATGGCAGGGAGAATGCTTTGTGTTTGACGATCGCGTGGCTGTCACTCATGGCCTAGAACCGGGAACTCATGTGATGTGTTATGCCTGTGGTTTGCCCATGCCAAAAGATCGTCCTACCGCTGATTGTCCCCATTGTGGCGCAGTGCCATAATTTTTCTGCTAAATTAAAAATAATCTCAGGCATAAGGAGCTAAGGAGCCGTTGAACGCTGCTGATCGAGCTACGAACTTGCTGCTAGCCGGAAAAATCGCTTCCGTGGTCAGCTTGTTTCGGTCAGATTTCCCAGATGCTCGGGTAGACCTCAAGCCTTGGGCAAATGACCGAGATACCAAAGAGGCGATCGATCCCGATTCGATCGACATTGCTTTTCATTTCCCGGGCTGGAGTCGGCGCTGGCAAAGCCGCAGCATTCTGATTCAAATTCATTTTTATGCCGAAGATAATGACCAGCGCGTAATTGGCCTAGAGGCCGCCGGTTTTGACTATCGCGGTAAACAGTGGCGGCTCTCGACGATCGAACAATGGCAAATCGAAGGTTCGGTGCAACCAGTCCCAGAACGAGCGGAACAGTTACGGCAGTTTTGCCGACATGTCTTTGAGCTGTTTCAGCCCAGCCAAATGCTCTAAACTAAACCACTATGATGGAAAAATAGGGTTGCTCTCAGTAAAGTCATCAATCTTGACCGATGACCACTCACAAGTTCCTCATCAAATTCATCTAAATTGGGTTTAGACTAAGCCTCTTTTCAAATATTGGCTGAGTAAAATACTTACGTTTTTTTAACACCTGCCCCCTAACCTGTGAGAAGTGCGATCGACATGCTAAAACCGCTTTTTCGGCAGATCACTCCACCATCTGTCCCCAACACAGATATTATGGCGGTACTCACTCCTCACTGGTTTCCCAGCCGCCGCTCTTGGCTGAAAGCATTGTTTTTACTGCCGCTGGCCATCCCCGGCATTAGAATGATTTTGTCTGGGCTATCTTGGTTTGAGTGGTTACAATTTCCTGGTGGCTGGCTAGTAGCCACCGTCATCTTTATCTTGATCCATTTGATAATGCCAGTCTTCATCCTCGGTATTTTTTACCAAGCCACGCAGCCTTGTTTGCAAGTGAACAAGCCCGCCTCCGGCCGCCGCATCCGCTGGTTTGCCTGTTCTACGATTGCGATTATTATCCTGTCTTTTTTAGGAACTGTAAGCATCATCAGCTTGATAGAAATAATTAGTTGTCAGCTGACCCCCATGGCTAAATTCACTACCACCTGTGGCAACTATTTTATTCAGCCCAATCTTAAAAATTGGTTACTCAACCAAGATACCTACGATTTCACCTATTATCATTGGCCAGTGTGGTTAACAATTACAGCCTTTTTATATCAGCGCAGAGAAAAAATACGTCCCTTCAAAACCAAAAGACGCAAATTAACTAAAGTTAATTCATGAGACGGCGACTTGATTCACCTCATCTGGAGTGAGATGGGAGTAAATCACCTGACCGTCTCGAAACCACACAATCCGTCGCGTTTGCCTAGCCACTTCCGGTTCGTGCGTGACCATCACAATGGTGATGCCTCCTTCATTCAGCTCCGTAAAAATATCCATCACCTCTTGGGTGGTTCTAGAATCTAAGGCTCCGGTTGGCTCATCGGCCAACAGCAATACCGGCTCACCGACAATAGCGCGAGCAATCGCTACTCGTTGTTGTTGTCCCCCAGATAGTTGATTGGGGCGGTTATTGCGGCGATTAGTTAATCCCACTCTTTCTAGAGCGGCGGCGGCTCGCTCCTGTCGCTCCTGACTGGGAACCCCAGCATAAACCAAGGGCAGCATCACATTTTCCATTGCCGTCGATTGGGGTAAGAGGTGAAACTGCTGAAACACAAAACCCAGTTTGCGATTACGCATTTGCGCCAGCTGATCATCAGGCAGAGTAGCTACGTCCATGTTGTCTAGATAATAGTGGCCACTGGTTGGACGATCTAAGCAACCAATAATGTTCATGGCCGTAGACTTGCCTGAACCCGATGGTCCCATGATCGCGCAGTACTCCCCTTCTTCGATTGTCAAATTTACGTTTTCTAGGGCATTGACCAAGGTATCACCGACACCGTATCTTTTACAGATCTCTTCCATCCGAATAATGATGGGCTTGGTACTTTTGTCTTGAAGATCCTGAGAAACGGCTAGCATAAATACTCCTTAAATACTCCGCAGCGCGACGATCGGATCGAGTTGAGCCGCACGTTGCGCTGGTACCACCCCAAAAAATAGTCCGATCGCTCCCGACACTGACACCGCCATCACGATTGCCACGGGCGAAACAGCGGCTGGTAGGGGCGTTACTAAGCTCACTACGATCACAGCAGAGACTCCAATCAAGGTGCCGATCACCCCACCGGCGGCGGAGAGAATTACTGATTCAATCATGAATTGATTGCGAATGTCTCTTTGAGTCGCCCCAATTGCCTTCCGTAAGCCAATTTCTTGGGTGCGCTCGGTCACTGATACCAGCATAATGTTCATCACCCCAATTCCACCTACGAGCAGTGAGATACCGGCGATTGCTCCCAATAGCAGGGTGAGTGCCCCCGTCACAGTACCAACAATTTGGAGGGCATCCTTTTGGTTCCGGACAGTAAAATCATCATCAGTAATAATTTTGTGTCGCCGCCGCAACAGGTTAGTGACCTGGAATTCAGTAGCACTAAGACTTTCTGAGTCCTTAGCCGAAACAGTAATAAAAGATACCTCTTGGCCAAAAGGGGAAGCCCGGCCAATTATCTTGCGGCTCATGGTGCTGAGCGGAATATA
>JAYUSR010000076.1:0-2253 GCA_043755575.1 Synechococcales cyanobacterium | reverse complement strand
TGTCAACGATCTTTCCGACGCCGGAATCAATTGGCTTGATATCGAACTATTGTCTAGGACCGGGATTAATTGGAATGACTTAGATGTATTAAGTGACGCCGGGGTGAATTGGATGGACCTCGACCGTTTAACGAATGCCGGGGTAAACTGGGGCGACTTAGACATTTTATCTGATACCGGAGTGAATTGGAATGACTTGGCGGCGTTAAGCAGTACCGGGATTAATTGGGGAGATATAGACCTCTTATCTGACGCGGGAGTCAATTGGATCGATTTAGACGTGCTGTCCGATACTGGTGTCAATTGGAGCGATTTGGCCACTTTGGCTACCGCTGGGATTAACTGGTCGGATTTGGATCTTTTAACTGATGCCGGGATTAATTTCTCCGACCTAGACCTTTTGTCCGAAACCGGAATTAACTGGTCAGATTTTGACGTCCTGTCGGATGCCGGTGTTAATTGGAATGATTTTGGTCATTTAACGACGGCTGGTATTAATTGGGGCGACTTGGATGTTTTGTCGGATATCGGTGTCAATTGGAGTGACTTAGCAGTGTTGGCAGTTGCCGGGGTTAACTGGTCTGATTTGGATCTTCTCAGCGATGCTGGAATTAATTGGCTCGATTTTGACATATTAAGTGATTTAGGCATGAATTGGAATGATATTCAAATGATGCACCAGGCCGGAATTAATTGGAATGATCTTGATATGCTATCCGATGCCGGTGTTAATTGGCTGGACCTGGATATACTTTCCGATACGGGGATCAATTGGTCCGATTTTGATGTTTTGTCAGACATGGGAATTAATTGGGCGGATATGGGTCATCTTTCAAATGCCGGGATCAATTGGTCCGATTTAGACGTCCTTTCAGATATTGGTGTTAATTGGAGCGAACTAGATGTTCTCTCTGATATGGGGATCAACTGGTCGGACTTAGACGCCCTATCTGATGCTGGAATTAACTGGATTGATTTTCAATCGATGCACCAGGCCGGGATTAATTGGAATGATTTAGATGTGTTATCGGACGCCGGAGTCAATTGGCTGGATTTGGGGGCCTTAACTACTGCTGGCATAAATTTCTCAGATATTGATGTCCTTTCTGATGCCGGAGTGAATTGGCTGGACTTAGAAGCCCTTTCAAAAATTGGTATTAACTGGAATGATCTTGATGCATTAAGTGATGCTGGGATCAATTGGTTGGATCTCGACGTCTTGTCTGATACCGCTATCAATTGGTCCGACCTAGATGTTTTATCCGACACGGGTATTAACTGGTCTGATTTAAGCGCGCTGACCACCGCCGGCATTAACTTCTCAGATCTCGACGTATTGTCTGACGCTGGTATCAACTTTTTGGATTTAGACGTTTTAAGCGATATGGGTGTGAATTGGGGTGATTTGGACGTTTTGAGCGATGCCGGCGTTAATTGGGTTGATATGCAAGCTATGAATCAGGCAGGGATTAATTGGTCAGAATTAGATGTGCTATCTGATATTGGGGTGAATTGGTTTGATATTGGCAACTTAAGTACGGCCGGGGTCAATTGGTCAGATATTGATGTTTTATCGGATGCCGGAGTGAATTGGCTTGATATTGAAGCTATTTCAAAAATTGGCATCAATTGGAATGATCTTGACATGCTCACTGACGCCGGGATCAATTGGTCAGACTTAGACATTTTAACTGATTCTGGAGTTAACTGGTCTGACCTGGATGTCTTATCGGATACAGGCATTAATTTTTCTGAATTAGATCTTTTGAGTGATGCTGGAATCAATTGGGCAGACCTTGACATCCTTTCCGATGTGGGGGTTAACTGGCTTGACATTGATACCCTTTCAGATACAGGTGTGAATTGGTCAGACTTAGATGTCTTATCAGATGCTGGTGTTAACTGGATTGATTTTCAAACGATGCATCAGGCCGGAATTAATTGGAATGATCTTGATGTCCTATCCGATGCCGGAGTCAATTGGCTTGATTTAGGTGCCCTGACTACTGCCGGCATCAACTTCTCTGATATTGACGTCCTCTCAGATGCCGGGGTCAACTGGCTTGATATAGAAGCCCTTTCTAAAACCGGGATCAACTTCGCTGACTTAGATGTCTTATCCGACGCCGGCGTTAACTGGTCTGACTTAGGAGCTCTATCTACTGCCGGCATTAACTTTTCTGATCTTGACATTCTATCCGACACCGGGATTAACTGGTTAGATATAAGCAAGCTCGCGGAGGCTGGGATCAA
>JAYUSR010000075.1:0-22076 GCA_043755575.1 Synechococcales cyanobacterium | reverse complement strand
TCCCTTTACACAGCAGACTCTTTGAAGGCCGAACTTCACGAAAAAGGCTGGCGGCTTACTCCACAAAGAGAAATTATCCTGGACATCTTTCAAAATCTGGCTAGCGGCAAACACTTGAGTGCTGAAGATTTGCAAGAAGTCTTATTTGGCGAAGGCCACAACATTAGTTTGTCAACGATTTATCGGACGGTCAAGCTGATGTCCCGGATGGGAATTCTGCGCGAGCTAGAGCTGGCTGAAGGCCATAAGCATTACGAAATCAACCAGCCAGCTCCCTATCACCATCACCACCTCATTTGTACTCGTTGCAATCAAATGGTCGAGTTCAAGAATGATTCCATCTTAAAAATTGGCGACAAAACTGCTAAGAAAGAAGGCTATCATTTGCTGGATTGTCAGATGACTATTCATGCAGTTTGCCCAACTTGCCAGCGATCGATTTTGCCCATCTAAAAGACAACTAGTTAGCAGCAGCATCCCTTTCCACATTACCAGCTTTCAACCAGCCCTCAGCGGTGCTGTCAGAATTGCGGACTTGTACCCAGCTTTTGTCGGCATTTTCTTTCAGAACAATGATTTTTTCTCTAAATCCGACGCCACCGGTTTTGGCGCTACTATCTGATGCTTCCTGGCGTAAAGACACTCCAGTTTCCCACATGACAGTTGCACCATAAGCTCCTGGTGGAATAGCCTTTTCCTCTTTTTTTTCTTTAGCTACTTCTGGTGCTGGAGTCGGTATTGCTGGTGATTTTTTGGGAGCTGGCTTTACAGCTTTTTTAGGATTGCGCTCTTCAGCAAAGGCTGGCCTGGAGGGTTTGGCACTGAGATTAGTAATCATAAAATAGTACACAGCACTACCGCCCAAAACACCAAGGGTGATAAAACCCAATATGATACCCAAGAAAACTTTGATTGCGTTCAGCATGTAAATGTAGTTAATAGGTAAAGCAACTTAAATTTTATATTATCCCAACTGCCGAGAAGCTAACCTGGCTTTGCCAGAACTTGCCCACTCTTGAAGGAAGGCAATTTGTTCTTGAGCCGTAACTGCTAATGGAATAGTTTGGCTAGCAGCTTCTAGAATATCATCTGTAGTAAAGTCTCGGCTTTGACTAAAGCCAATATGCATGGCTTCTACTAGAATTTGCTCAATTTCAGCTCCCGAAAAATCTGGTGTTTCGTAAGCCAATCTGTCTAAATCATATTGACTGATGCTTTGGGGACGCAGTTTGCCAATATGAACGGTAAAGATTGCCCGCCGCTCAGTTTGACTGGGCAATCCCACAAAAAATATTTCATCAAAGCGCCCTTTGCGTAGCAGCTCTGGCGGCAGGGATTGAATATTATTGGCCGTTGCGACCACGAAAACCGGGGAGGTCTTTTCGGCGAGCCAGGTAATCATGGTGCCAAACACCCGACTCGCGGTACCAGCATCGCCTTTCCCTTCAATGCCCCCAAAGGCTTTATCGATTTCATCAATCCACAAGATGCAGGGGGATAGGGCTTCGGCTAGCTGAATCATTTGGCGGGTACGGGCTTCTGATTCACCCACCAGTCCGGCAAAGAGACGACCAACATCGAGGCGGAGGAGAGGCAAATGCCAGTGATGAGCGATCGCCTTGGCGGTGAGAGATTTGCCCGTGCCCTGAATGCCGACCAGCAATAAACCCCGCGGATGGGGCAACCCATACTGACGGGCTTTTTCAGAAAAGCCGCTACCGCGCCTAACCAACCATTCCTTCAGGTTATCGAGACCACCAATGTCGGTCATTTGGGCTTGAGCGGGGTAGAAGTCTAAAATTTGGGTTTGGCGGATAGATTGGCGTTTTTCTTCTAAGATTAGCTCCACATCGGATTCTTGAATAGATCCATGGGCGGCGATCGCTCGGCCACACACCCGCCGCACTCTCTCTAGCGAAAGACCCTGGCTAGCGCGAACTAATTCATCAATGATGTTGGTTTCCAGTGTTTGGTTGGTAGCTTGAAGTAGTCGATCGATCTCTGCTTTTAGCTCTAGGGCGCTAGGCAGAGGAAATTCTAAGACCGTAAGAATTTCGCTTAGATCGCTGGGGATGCTGACTTGGGGGGCAAGCATCACAATATTTTTGGGTTCAGCTTTGAATTTACGCGCTAAGTTGCGGAGTTTACGGGCGACAGAAACATCTTCCAGGAAGCGGTGATAGTCACGCAGGACAAAGATGCCAGGGTTGCTGGGCGATAGTTTGTCAATTAATTCGAGGGCTTGGACGGGATTGCGTTTGCCAAATCCTTGGTCATTGGGGTTGCCTTGGTAGCCGTCTACAAAGTCCCAGGTATAGATGGGGCGATTTTCCAGTTGCTGGCCGACTTGCGCGATTGCGGTTTCGACCCGTTCTTCTTCAGCGGTGGGAATGTAGATGAGGGGGTAGCGAGCACGGATTAGTAGAGCAAGCTCAGTATTAAAGGCCATGGTGGGTTGGCGTTAGACGCAGTTTTTGGATGATTTTCTCCATGAATCTCAGTTTAACGGTGACTGACGGGGATATCAATGATTTATCGGTAACTCTCAACCGGCCACAAAAACTAAAAATTAGGGCAGTTGAGGATTTTCAACTGCCCTAATTTATTAAATGATAGTTACTATAACATTAGTATTCTAATACCGAAGAATCCACTTCTCTGCTCCAAGCTTGAATACCGCCCTTAACATTGGTACCGATCAAGCCAGCTTCCTTCAAAAGACTCAGCGCCTTAGCCGATCGACCGCCCATTTTGCAGTGAGCAATCAACTTCTTATCACCAACAGCCGCCTTCACTCGATCAATCCCGTCGCCTTGTTCAATATCCGGTAACGGAATCAACACTGCGCCCGGAATCTTGGCAATATCGTACTCATTAGGATTACGTACATCGATCAGTACATAATCCTGGGCACCACTGTCCATCAACTGTTTGAGTTCAGTCACCGTCATTTCATCCAACGCACTCATCTCCGCTGCTTCAGCAGCCTTAGCTTGGGGAATCCCACAGAATTCTTGGTAATCAATCAGCTTTTCAATCACTGGCCGCTGGGGATCAGGACGCAGTTTTAGTTCCCGGAAACTCATATCCAAAGCGTTATAAAGCATCAACCGGCCACTAAGCGATCGACCTTGACCCAGAATAATTTTGACCGTTTCCGTGGCCTGAATCACCCCAATGATGCCGCACAGAATTCCTAAAACACCACCTTCAGCACAGGATGGCACCATGCCCGGTGGGGGTGGATCAGGGTAGAGATCGCGATAGTTGGGAGCAGGCATTTCATCGTCGTACAGCCAGTCCTCACCATTTTTACGTAACTTGGCGCGCTCCTCAGCGGTAGCCTTATTCCAAGCCTCGGTACGCTGCCAACCACCTTTATGGTTAAAGACCGTCGCCTGACCTTCAAAGCGTAAGATCGAGCCGTAGACATTGGGCTTGCCCAACAATACGCAGGCATCATTGACCAAATAACGGGTCGGAAAATTATCAGTGCCATCGACAATCACATCGTAGGGACGCAAGATATCCAAAGCATTTTCGGCACTGAGAGCGGTTTCGTAAAGGTCTACCTGGCAGTAGGGATTGATCTCCAAAATCCGGCTCTTGGCCGATTCGATTTTGGGCTTGCCCACCCAAGAAGTGCCATGAATAATTTGGCGTTGGAGGTTAGAGTGATCGACGATATCAAAATCGACGATGCCAATGCGGCCAACTCCAGCCGCCGCCAAATACAAGAGTAATGGTGAACCTAAGCCACCAGTACCGACGCACAAAACACTAGCGGCTTTGAGACGTTTTTGGCCATCTAATCCGACCTCTGGCAAAATTAGGTGGCGGGAGTAGCGAGCATATTCTTCAGGTAATAACTGAACTTGATCCAAATTGGGATTAAGCATATCGATAGAGACAAGGCTAAAAATGTACAGATTTGTGCAGCGTTAATCTAAGAGGTGGGGTATCTAAAAACTAGCACTCTGCAAACCGCTGAGCAGACCATAGCTTTGATGAAAAAACCATGTCATACTCGTCACCCTTACATGGTACCTTGATTTTTGAACATGGAATCTTGCATATTGCAGTACTAAACCTATGACAACTGCTCCTTATGGTTCTTGGAAGTCACCAATCACTAGTGACTTAGTTACAGCTGGGAGTTTGCGGCTGGACAGCGTTGTTTTAGATGGTACTGATATATATTGGCTAGAATCTAGAGCCTCAGAACAGGGTCGATCAGTGATTATGCGGTGCGACCAAGAGGGGCAGATTACTCAGCTAACACCGCCAAATTTCAATGTCCGTAGTCGTGTCCATGAGTACGGGGGCGCTGCTTACACAGTTCATGCTGGTCAGATTTTTTTCTGTCACGATGCCGATCAATGTATTTATAGGCAGTTTCCTGGTCAATCTGTGCAGTTAGCTTCTCCAGTGGTCAGTAATCCTAAGCAAAAACAGGCCAAGCTGCGCCGCTATGCTGAGCCGGTGATCGATACCCAGCGTCAACGGCTGATCTGCGTTTATGAAGACCATCGATCGATCGGGATGGAACCGTTTAATGCGATCGTCAGCATTAATCTCAATGATCCTCAAGATTTAATAATATTAGCCTCTGGTAGTGACTTTTATGCCACCCCCCGACTCAGCCCGGATGGAAAGAATCTATCTTGGATCAGCTGGAATCATCCCAATATGCCGTGGGATGGGAATGCCTTAATGATTGCTACTTTTCAGGCAGATGGCTCCCTGGCACCGGTGCAGTTTATTACCGGGGGAGAAAATGAGGCGATTTTTCAACCTCAATGGTCGCCAGCCGGAGTTTTACACTTTATCTCCGATCGGACTGGCTGGGGAAACCTCTACCGCTACCAGCAGGGCAAAGTAGAACCTCTATTGACTACTCGCGCCGAATTTGGATTGCCCCAGTGGGTGTTTGGCCAATCGACCTATGGTTTTGCTAGCGATGAACAGATTATTTGTACTTATACTCAAGGTGGCATCTGGCATTTGGCTAGCTTAGATCCTGACAATGCCGAAATTACCGCTATCGAACAACCTTACACCGAAATTAGCCAACTACAAGTCACCGCCGCTCGGGCTTTTTTTATCGGTGCAGCCCCCACCCAAGCAGCAGCGATTGTAGAGCTAAATTTACAGCATCTTAGTCTGAGGGTTCTACAGGCCGCACCAACCGTATCGATCGATCCCCACTATTTTTCCCACCCACAAGTACTAGCCTTTCCGACTACTGATCAGCAAATTGCCTATGCTTTTTACTACCCACCCACCAATCCCGATTATCAAGCCCCCATAGCTGAAAAACCGCCAATATTAGTAAAAAGTCATGGTGGTCCCACCGGCACCACCTCCAGTCAGCTAAACCTGCGCGTTCAATATTGGACTAGTCGGGGCTTTGGTTACCTAGATGTCAACTATCGAGGCAGTACTGGGTTCGGTCGGAAATACATGCGTCAGCTTGATGGCCAGTGGGGAGTTTTAGATGTGCAAGACTGTATCGATGCTGCCCAGTACTTAGTCCAACAAGGCCGAGCTGATGCGAACCGGTTGGCTATTTCGGGCGGTAGTGCTGGTGGCTACACCACTCTGTGCGCCTTAACCTTTCATGATATTTTTCAAGCGGGAGCCAGCCATTATGGGGTCAGCGACCTCACCGCTTTGGCTCAGGATACCCACAAGTTTGAATCGCGTTATCTCGATCGACTGGTAGCCCCCTATCCCCGAGGAGCCCAGATCTACCAAGCGAGATCTCCCATTAATTTCCCCGATCAGCTCAGTTGTCCTACAATATTTTTCCAAGGCTTGGAAGATACAGTAGTGCCACCCAATCAAGCCACCAAAATGGTCGATGCGCTCCAAAAACGGGGAGTTGCGGTGGCCTATGTGCCCTTTAGCGGTGAACAGCATGGTTTCCGACAGGCTGCCAATATCAAAACAGCCTTAGAGGGCGAGTTCTATTTTTACTCTCAGGTCTTTGGCTTTCAGCCAGCCGATGCACTTCAGCCGATCGAAATTAGTAATTTCTCCTAAAGTTTCCGAAACTTCGAGGAACAGCGCGAAGATATCTCCAGACAATAGTTTTAGCGATCGATCTAATAAATTTCGTAGAATATAAATCTAGTAACTCAATTTTTGGGAGCTTTCGATGAAGGAAATTACGCAAACCCTTAAAAGCCAAGCTTGGATCTTGGGTTCGATGGTCGTGACTATGTGGGTGGTAACAATTGCTGATACTTTTGTCTTTCGCCACCAGCTCCAGACCTTTGGGATATTTCCCCACAGCTTGGTGGGTTTGCGGGGGATCATCTTTGCCCCTTTGCTCCATGCCAACTTCGCCCACCTGATATCCAACACCGTGCCCTTCATCACCCTCGGTTGGCTAATCATGCTTTGGGAAACTAGCGACCTATTGGTCGTAACTCTTATTAGTGTGTTGGTCGGGGGCTTAGGAACTTGGCTATTTGGTGGTGCCAATACTGTCCATATCGGCGCTAGTGGCGTTATCTTCGGCTACTTAGGATACCTGCTATTTCGCGGCTTCTTCGAGCGCAAATTCTCTTCGATCATCATGTCGCTGTTTGTATTTGGAGCTTACGGTTCCGTAATTTTTGGTATATTGCCAGGAATGCCGGGAATCTCTTGGCAAGGACACCTTTTTGGGTTTATCGGTGGGGCGATTGCGGCTAGATTGGCTGCTCAAAAGTAGTTCCTGACACACAATGTTGATGTTTGGCTGAACAAAATCAGACAAAAGTCGGATTTAATTTTTCCTTAACTCCGTCAGAATGTTTGTAGTTTACTGTGACTGATACCGAACAGTCATTGTCTCCAAACATCCGGTCACCAGCCATGTCCATGAATTATTTCGAATCAGAAGAAGAAGATTATTTAAGTCAGTTAGAACAAGAAGAAATCTATCATGAGGAAACTTTTGGTAGTAGATTAAAGCTTTTTTATGAGCAGTTCAGTACTGGCACTAAAGCACTACTAAGTGACTCTTTATTTAGAGAAGTTGCCAAAAACGAAGCAGTTTTTCGGCTGGAAATCTTGTGTCCTAACAAAATTGTTTATAAAAGACTAGCGCAAAAGAATCGGAAAATATCTAATGAAATCCGCTGGATTTGGCCAGATACCATGAGGCAGTTTTCTTTTCTGCTAGAAGAATCACCATTAACAATCAGCACATTTTCATTAAGAGGCCAGTGAGACTACCGAGATGTAAACCCCGGACTTTCTCACTGGCATTAACCAAACTCTAAACAATAACCAAGGATGATAAAGGGTCAGGAATATTTGCCACTGGGGCGGCAAACTCACCCACCAGCACATACTCTAAACGCAGTTTCAACCAAGTAATAAACTGGGCATTAGTAGAAATTACAGCAACGCTGGGCTGGGGGCATTTGGCTTTGTGAGCAGCCATTTCAGGAGATTCCAAAAAAGCAGGCTGTTTGACTAGCCAAAAATCAATCTCTTTTTCCTGTTCGTGATAGTTGCGAGTGCGCTCTTTAAGTACTTCAGCAAGAGGTTCTTCTTCCAGCAAGAAGTTTTGGCTGGCCAAGATGTAGTGATAAGTCTGCATTGCGTGTCGAGGTATTGATCTGAAGGAATAAATCTTAATCTTAGAGACAATGTAACAGGCTAGGTAGCCCAAAAAAATTACTGTTTGTGAAGTTTCTTCATCCTCAAGCTATCTCTGTGGTTAGCCACCACGCATCGCCAGCTTCATTTCCCGAATGGCTCGATCGATCCCCACTAAAACTGCACGACTAATAATCGAATGACCAATGTTCAATTCTTCCATTCCGGGCAAAATGGCGATCGGATAGACATTTTGGTAAGTTAAGCCATGACCAGCATTCACTCGCAAGCCGAGATCGATCGCCTCCGCACAGCCCTCCCGAATTATTCTTAGTTCTTTTTCTAAAGTGGTGGCATCTTGGGCATTAGCATAGCGACCGGTGTGGATTTCAATAAACTGAGCAGCGGTTGCTTGAGCAGCTTTAATTTGGGGCAAATCAGCATCAATAAACAAGCTCACCGGAATCTGTGCCGACTGTAGTCGATCGACAACATTTTGTATTTTATCTAGTTGTCCTAGCACATCTAATCCACCCTCCGTGGTAATCTCTTCCCGACTTTCTGGCACCAACGTTACATAGTCAGGTTGAAGCGCTAGAGCAATCTTCACCATTTCATCGGTAGCAGCCATTTCTAAATTGAGATGAGTGCTAACCACTTCCCGCAAAATTCGCACATCCCGATCTTGAATATGACGGCGGTCTTCTCGTAGGTGAGCTGTAATGCCATCAGCTCCAGCCACTTCGGCCAGAAGCGCTGCTGTCACTGGCTCCGGCTCATTACCACCTCGGGCTTGTCGAATAGTGGCTACGTGGTCGATATTCACACCGAGAGTTAGCATGGCAACCTCCTTGGGTACTATTGTAATTATTCAGTATGTCACGCCTAGTCAAGATTGAAATCACCCTGAAAAGTGGGAACACAATCAAAAACAAAAAAGTCGTACAATACTAGTAATGTCCTTTAAGGGTTAAAAACTAAACCATTATTTTTTAGTGGGGAGTGAGTTTTTTTAAGCTATGAATCAGAAAAAACGCCAGATCAACTGCAAAAATATTCTTCTGTTGGGGACTTTCTTAAGTGCCTCGATCATTTCTGGTAATGCAGCCTTTGCTGCTAGCCTGTCTGAAGTAAAAGTAGCTCCAGCAGTTTCACAAAAAGCAGCCGCTAATACTGTAGAAAAAAATCTACCAGCCGCTACGACCGAGAATAAAATTGCACAGGCCAGTGACGTTGCTGGTAACTGGGCAGAACCTTTTATCAGGGTATTGGTAGAAAAAGGAATCATTGCCGGTTATCCTGACGGCTCTTTTCGCCCAGACCAACCTGTCAACAGAGCTGAATTTGCCGCTCTACTAACTAAGGCCTTTGATCTACAACCCACTAGAGAATCCCGCGCCTTCCCAGATGTACCGAAAAAATTCTGGGGCGCGTCAGCGATCGATAAAGCTTATCGTGCTGGTTTCTTGTCTGGTTATCCAAATAACCGATTCGGTCCAACTCAAAACATCGTCCGGATTGAATCCTTAGTATCGATTACAAACGGCAACAAATTACAAGCCGATGCTGCCGGTCCGAAGGTTGATGATCTGTTTTCAGACTCTGCCCAAGTACCAAGCTTTGGTCGTGATGCCTTAGTAGCAGCTACTCAAAAATGCTTAGCTGTTAGTGTTTCTTACCCAGAAGGGAAGACTTTTAATCCTAATGGTGTTGCCACTCGTGCTGATGTCGCCGCCTTTATCCACCAAGCTTTGGTCGCTTCTGGTAAGCTAACCGCCCTAGATAGCAATAACCCAGCCCAAAAGTACATCGTTAGCTGTGGTGGTACCGGTGTAGCTATTACGGAACAAGATATTCAAAATCGCGCTGGTGTTGGTAGCTTACCCGGCATTGAAACTACTGCTAAGAAGCCTTCTAATGCTCCAGTTGGTGGCTTGACCACACCTACTGGTTTTGGTGCTAATAGCGGTGATTTATTTATCGGCGCTGGCTACCAAGATAGACTCAAACCCGTTCTTGGTAATAACACTGAAGCTTTTGGTTTAACGGCTGGTTTTGGAATTGGCGATAGCGTTAATGCAATCGGGTTAGAGACTTCCTATAGTACTAGTGGTTACGGCGATAGCACTAGTCTTCCGGTTAACACCGCCCAAGGATTGTTTGATCGCGGTGGTGTTAACTTCAAGCTGCACAAACAGTTTGGTGATAACGTCGCAATTGCCGCTGGTTGGGAAAATGCCATCAGGTTCGACTCTGATCCTACTAGAGAAACCTTCTATGGAGTTCTAACCGGTGTTTTACCAGTTAGTGATACCAACAACTTCACAGCCTCCGTAGGTATTGGTAATGGCCGTTTTCGTCCAGTTTCAGCCATTCTTGCCAATGTCAACAACGATGAAACTAGTATCTTCGGTAGCTTAGGCTTCCGAGTTTCCGAGAACGTTGGCTTAGTGGCAGACTACAATGGTCGCAACTTCAGCTTAGGCTTACCTCTCAGCTTCCAATTAAGCGATAACGTTGGATTCCAGCTAACTCCTGCCATCCTGGATGTTACTGGTGACAGGATTTCTGGAGAAGAATCCCGTTTCGCTGTTAGCGGCGGTTTAGGCTTCAAGTTCTAAAAAAATAGAGAACCCTGTTGCCGCAATAGGGTTCTCTATTTTTCAAATTTTTATTCTTGTTCAACTTTGTGGTTTGTCATGAAAATTAAAAATGTTTTGTCGTTAGCTATTTTAGCGGCAGTTCTTCTACCGCTTTCTGTTCAGGCAGTACCTCTCCCTGGTGCCTTTGATGGTTTTGGTAATGCTCCAGTTGGCAGTGACTCGGTACGCGGCGTTTCTGGTGGTGGTACTGGCCGTAAAAGTGGTAGTGCTAGCTTCACTCCAGAAATTCAAGCAAAGGTTAATGGTGTAGGTGCCACACTAACGGCTTCTAGCATTAGTGGTAGCCAGCCGGTTGGTGGCAACACCGTCAATGTTGACCCGGCGGCTGCGCAAGTTGCTTTTGATGTAATCAGCTCTCCAGCTGGCTCCGATTCACCAGCAGTGGGTGGTTTTGTTACTGCTTTGGGTGGTGGCGATTCAGCTAAGCAGTTGGCTATGTCCATGCAAGGTCTCAGAGGTGGTGATGGTACCATCAACTCGGCAGTGCTTTCCGGTGCCGTTAGCTCTTATAACAACTATCTAAGATCTTTGACTGATAGTAGTCAAGCCGTTGGCAAACCTGGCTCTGAGCTAAATAATATTGTCCAAAGCTTTCCTGCTGGCCAAAAAGCAGCGCAAGTTGTTTTAGGCAAATTGGTAGAAGCAGCTCGCTAATTAATAGCTAGCTAATAGCTTCAGTAGAGGGGCAAAGCCAACGGCTTTGCCCCTTTCGCTGTAGGTGCTAAATTAGTTTTGTACTTTTTAGCTTGAAATTAATAGCCGGAAGTGTTGCCCAAACAAATTGTCAATATCCGTAAGCGTTACGACCAGTGAATTTTTTAAACTTTAGACCACAACCTAACTATCGAGTACGGCCACTTTCACCATCATGGTTACTAGCTTGGGGTGAAATTACAGACCAGGACGTTATTTGGCGTGAGGGGAAGTTTTCGATTGTTATGGCTAACAATTGGGTGATTAGTCCTAATAATCAGTTTGTAGTGATCGGTGATCTATGGTTGAGTAATCGAAGAATATTATTGGATAAGTTAGATCACCCTCTTGAAATAGATGATCTGGAGTTAGTCGCACACTTATGGGAAAAGTGGGGACTAAAAACCCTAGATCTACTGCAAGGAATGTGGTGTTTGGCCATATGGGAAAGGGCATCGCAACGGCTGCTGCTAGTACGCGATGCAGTGGGAAGCAGAACAATCTATTACACTACCAACAGTGCGACCCAATGGATTTCCCCGCAGTTAAGTGCTCTGAATTCCTATCGATCGAACCAGCTGAATTTAATAGCATTGCGCGACTATTTGACCTGTTCTTTTGTCCCTGGCGCTCGAACTTTATGGCAAGATGTGCAAGAATTGCGCCCTGGGAGTATCCGGCAACTACCAGAAGAGAATATTTATGCTTACTGGCAACTACAAGAACAAGTAATTGCCCCAGCATCTTTAGAGTGGCATGGTGGTGAATTGCGATCGCTCTTGGAACAAGTAATAATCGAATATCTGCCTGCTGCTGAGGCGGTGGGAGTATTTTTATCTGGCGGTCTAGATTCTAGCTGTATCACAGCTTTGGCGAGCAAATTACATGATGCTCCCGTGCATACTTATTCAATTCACTTTGGCACCGAATCGGCCAATGAATTGGAATTTTCTGAGCTGGTAGCAGCTCATTGCGGGACGCAGCACCACGTTTTAGAAATTACCTTACGGCAAATGTGGGAACAATTGCCCCAAACAATGGCTTATTTGGATGATCCGATCGGTGATCCATTGACAGTGCCTAATTTGTTAATAGGTCAGCTGGCTAGCCATGATGCAGGGGTGACACTGAATGGCGAGGGTGGCGATCCTTGTTTTGGTGGTCCTAAGAATCAGCCGATGTTGATTAATAGCTTGTATGGATCGGTAGCTAATCATGATCCACTCCAGGCTTATTTAATATCTTTCCAAAAATGTGCAGCAGATTTGCCACAGTTACTCCAGCCAGAAATTTGGCAACAGATGCAGGAACCATGGACATTTGAAGCCGATTTGAATTCGGAGATGAGCTATCTAAATCGGTTGATGGCGCTGAATATTAAGTTTAAGGGTGCCGATCAGATTTTGACTAAAGTAAATAATTTGACGCAGGCGGTTGGCTTACAAGGTCGATCGCCTTTGTTCGATCGACGAATTGTAGAAATGAGTATGGCAATTCCACCAGAGTATAAGCTATCAGGAGTGCGGGAGAAAGCAGTATTGAAGCAGGCAGTGGCCGATCTATTACCAGCATCAATTATTGATCGACCAAAAAGTGGCATGATGGTGCCGGTTCAGCTGGGATTTCGGAAATATTGGCAGCTTCAAGCCCGATCTTTATTGCTCGATCGACGAGCAAAGATTGCACCTTATATTAATCAAACTGTAGTTAAAGAATGGTTGAATTTCCGGGGTGATATTTGGGGTCGCTATGGCGCAAAATTATGGTTATTAGTTAGTTTGGAAATATGGTTGCAAATTAATTCTGAACAAAATCGCTAGCCTATTCAAAATTTTCTAATAAATAAAAATCTGCATCAGAGCCATCTGAATTCAACATATCGTCAATTTCAGTTAATTGACGACTTTCATAGATTGCTCGCTGCAAAATTTGAATTATTTGCTCAGATGAGAAAGACTCTAGATCTAGATAGAAACCCATATCTAGCCATTTCAATTCATCTGGAAGCAAACTGTCCCGAACGATCGCAGGCATTCGATGAGCTGCTTGAGCAACTTTGTGAGATTGACCAATACTCACATCTAGATTGTTCATGACCTGACGAGGCATAATACCTACATCAATAATAGGAATAGTGGTATTCGGAAACCAAATTTCCTCTTGCCGCAGACGGTAAATCATCTGAATTCCGTGGGGTGAACCATCATGCAGAGCATAAACCTTTAGTTGTGGGTTGCGATATAGCGTCTCCATCGTGGTAGTAAAAGTGCTTTCGGGGTAGCCATCAATAGTTAAAACTGCACAGCTATTTTCAGACTGGAAGTTATTCCGAATTAAAAGTTGGGCAACTGCTGGTCGATTGCAAACTACCACTCGATCGAACTGATCAGTTTTGGCCTTGAATCGATAGGTTGTAGCCTCTGAATTGGGACTAGGCGGTAAGATTGCCATTGGTTTTTGAGATAAAATTTTGACTGGATCACCATTAATTTTGATCCACTGGCTCAAGTATTTCTCAAATTGATTTTTGTCAATCGAAAAAATATCAGCAATATGGTGTTGCTGGCGCTGTTGCTCTAGGTTCAATATAATTGTCATTAAACCTGCTCCGAGTGTTGTTGTGATTCCGAGCGATGATTTGGTCGCAATACTAATGGGTAAACCAAGCCCTAACAATATACCCGCTAGTATTTTTAGGGCTTGAGCCTTACTTTGTCGATCGCGACGATTTAGCTGAGAGGAAACACTACTTTGAGCGATCGTTACGACTATCCCCAAAGTATAAATACTCAGTAGTATCGTTATTAATAAGTCAATAGGGAGCTTGAGGAAATTAGCACCCAACAAACCCAGGGCAATAGTCGCCAATGGTCCACAGACTAAATACTTGAATAAATCTTGAACTAGACTAACTTTGTTTGGGCGTGATTGTAGTCTTCTATTCAGCAAATAATAAAGTTGATGATGCGTAAAAAATAAAGTTTTCTTTGCCGATATCTCATCCAATAATTGGACAAAAAAGAAGTCAGTCAATTTAGTTGTTGACAACATCGACTTGGTTTCAAAAACAAATTGATGTTGACAGCTTTTACACCTACCGACGTTAATAGCCCGTTCCTGAAGATTATTATCGGCACTACATTTAATACATTTCATAATACGGTTGTCGAATAGACATGCGCTTCATTGTATTTTAAACCACAGTGACTATTTACCATTCAATGATTTCAGCCAGCTCAAAATTCTTTAACCAAAGCTATCAACTGTATAAAAACCTAAATAAGGTGAATAGTTGTCACTAATTATAATGTTATTACTTTCAACTAGACCTATCTTGTTGCTGGTATTGATTGCTTTTTGTAAAATTTCAATGAGTCTTTGCGGCGAAAAAGACTCTAGCGCCAGATAGCAACCAGCATCCAACCATTGTAATTCATCTGTATTTAAATTAGCCCTTACATCGGCCGTTAAAGCTTGAGCTGCACTGGCGGCTCTGTCGGATTGACGAGTTATAGCATCCATATTATCCATGATTTGTCGGGGCAAAATTCCCACATCAATAATCGGAATTGTAATATCAGGAAACCAATTATCTTGGTGGCGTAGTTGTGAGATCATTTGCACGCCAGTAGGTGAACAGTCATGAAGGGCATAAACTTTTAAATCTGGATTGTGACGTAGCATTTTCATCGTGGTGACAAAAATACTTTCGGGGTAGCCATCAATAGTTAAGATCGCGCAGTTGTTTTCAAAGTGGAAGTTATTGTTAATTAGAATTTGAGCGACTTGAATACTATTGCAAACCACTACCCGATCGAAGCTATAAGCAGCCACTTCTGGATTGGGAGTGGCGGGTAAACTGATCGTCCTTGGCTCTGGCAACATTTTTTCTGGCTGGTTATTAATATTTACCCATTGATTCAGCCAAGTACTAAATTGATCTCGATCGATCAAAAATTCATCAAAGATTTTGCCTTGTTGGCGTTGTCGATCCAAACTTAACCAAGCTGCACCATAGCCTAGACAGACAGCCGCAATTATTCCTGGTACGGTGTTGATGATGATACTAAAGGGTAAACCAATGAGTAACGAAACTCCGGCCAAGATCTTTAGCGCTTTGATACTATTTTGGCGCGCACGACGATTAAGCTGGCGTGAAACACTATTTTGGGCAGCACCCCAAATCAATAGAGCAGTATAGGTAATGAATAGAACCGGTGCCACCGTGCTGTAGGAAAGTTGAAAAAAACCGGCGATCCAAAAAATCAAAAATACTACTGCTGAAAAACCCACAAAAATACTGATTAGACTAGAACCCATCTGGCTCGCTCGCGATCGCAATTTTCTATCTAACAAGTAATGGAGTTGACGCGGTGTAAAAAACAAGGTGTTGTTAGCCGAAAGATCCATAATTAGCTTGGCAAAAAAAGGATCGGTCAACTTTGTCGCTGTCGGCATGGCTGTTGGTTCAAATACAAACCGATGGTTGCAATTTTTGCACCGCCCCATATTGACTGTACGATCTTTAAGATTATTGTCAGTATTACAGTTAATACATTTCATAGAAGATGTTGATCGAATAGTCGCCCCATTATATTGCAGCATTCAGGCCAACACTCAATAAAAAACATCAGTCTAAAGACTGATGTTTTTTAACGTTATGTCTAGATGTTTACTTTTACGAAAAGATTAAACAAGAACATCTAAAAATTGATTCAATTTAGAAGCGGAAAGCACCACCAAGAGTGACACTAGTACCACCATTGACACTGTTAAAAGGAATATCGACAGTACCATTCAAAGCAAACTCTCTAGTGAAGTTCCAGTCAGCACCAGCTAGGAATGAGCCACTTGTTTCTGTTGCACCGCCACCAGTAGCGAAAGTGATACCAGCTCCGACGAAGGGAGTAAGTGGTGATCTGCGACCTAAATCCCAATCATAAGTCAGGCCACTACCAAAAACGGTACCACCAGAAGGAAAGGTAATGAAAGGTCGTAGAGAAAGGTTATCAGCAATACCTAACTTACTGTTGATACCAAAAACGGAGTTGCCATTACCGAAGGTGACAGTAGGACCAATTTGGTTGAATCCTCTACCACCAGCTTGTGCAGCATTAGGCATTTGAGTAACTGCGGCGGCAGCTGTTGCAACAGTGATTACAGTCGTTAACAAAATTCTTTTCATAGTTCGGTCACTCCCAAAATTTTCATTATCTACTATACTACATAGTCCTGTGCGCTGGCCATCTTCATTGACTAGGCATTGGCCTGCATATCTCCCCTGACCAGCAACCATCAAGAAATGTTCCCAAAATTATTTCAATTCTCAGCAAAACATTATCCCAATCACTTCAAAAAGTTTGATGGTTCATCAAAATTGGATAGTCTTCACGGGTACGAATTAAGCGCTCACGTTGGCCGCTAATCAGTACTTCCGCTGGGCGGGGTCGGTGTAAAAAGTGTGAAGACATGGCGTAACCATAAGCTCCCACATCTGATATGGACACAATGTCATCAATTGCAAGACGGGGTAACAGGCAATTGCGCCCCAGATAATCGCGGGAATAAGTAGTGTTACCACAAATATCAGTAGTGAATAACTTCTGGCCTAGTGTAGTGGCAGCAGGATCATTCCAGGTAACGATTTGACGATAACCACCATGCACTGATGGTACTGATAGATTAGCTACTGTGGTATCGACTCCAATAATTTGTTTCTGCCCTTGCCACTTGGTGGACACCACCCGAGCTAATAAAACGGCACACCCTGCAATAACTGCCCGACCTGGCTCTACCGCTAGCTGGATGGGGAAATCTAGCTGTAATAGTTGGTTGCTCAAGGTTTCACCAAACTCTGGCCAGTCAAAGGCTACCCCATCGGGCTGATAAGGATAGCCAAAGCCACCGCCAAAATCTAGATAAGACCAGTTGGGTAGTTGCATAGCTAAGTTCAAGATGGTGTCGATCGCCTGGGTAAAAGCTTTAGTAGCATTGGTACCAGTGCCGCGATAGAAATGTAAACCATCCAATGTCAAACCAGCAGCTTGGGTGATATTGATCGCTTGGCTAAATTCATCAGGATGCACGCCAATCCGGCTCTTACCAGTTAAGGCGGGGTAATTCAACCTTATTCCCAGCCGGGGTTTGGCGTAATTAGTACAGTAAAGATCGCACAGTAATTGCAATTGACTCAAACTATCGAGATTGATCGTGCGAATACCCCAGGCCAAAAGTTGGTGCATTTCTTCTCGATTAAGATTACTACCGCTATAGACAATTTGCTGGGGGGTAAAGCCAGCCTGAAGACCTAAATAGATATCCCCAGGCGTGTTGGCATGTAAGCCCCAGCCCCGCTCCCGAAAAATTTGGAGGAGGGCAATATTGCCATTGGTGACGCTGGCAAAATGGAATTGGGTGTGGGGATAAGAAATGGAATTAGTAATATGGTTAATAGTGGACAACAATTTATCGCTCTGATAGACATACAGTGGCGATCCATAAGTGTTCAATAGTGTTTTGGCCGTATTGATCGAGAATGGTACTGAATTCTTATTAGTCACTGGCACAGCTGATTCAGTCATTATTCCTTGATACATATTAAATGTTTATGAATGTTTTTAGCGATCACCAGTTCGGGAGTTAATAGCTTTCCATAGCGGCGGTGGCCACCAAAAAGGGTGATTCCAACTGTGTGGAGGATCAGACTGTCCTAAGACCTGAGTGCGCCAGCGCTCCCACATAATAATTAACCACAAAATCTCGCCCATCCGCCGTCCTGGCAGCACACCACCAAATTTGCCACTTATCAACCTTTCGGCTAAATCCGGCTGCCAGCAACCTGATTGCTTTAACACATTAGGATTGAGCCAGGTGCCCAGTTCTGACCATAATCCTGGTACTAGCCAGGGCATGAGCGGCACGCCCATCCCGCGTTTGGTTCGCCACACAATTTCCGGTGGTAATAAGTCTGCTACAGCTTTTTTGAGAATGTATTTTTCACAAGAGCCTTGCAAATGCAGGGTGCCGGAAACGCCGAATGTCCATGCGGCTAAGGGCAGATCGCAGAAGATCGATCGAACTCGTAAGCCCTGCCCACCAGCCAAATTACTAGCGCGGGGCTGGATATTTTGGGCACCTTTCAGCATTAAGGTCGCTCGGCGCAGGCGGTGCAGTAAATCATTCGTCCAGCCGGGATCTAAAGCAGCATCAACCCAATCATTTGGTTCCGGCAACTGGGAGACAATTTGCGGCGGAAAAACTTGGGCAGCTTGGCCATACAGACGATGAAAGGTGTGAAGATACTGCTGAGTGAAATTGGCAGCACCACCGTAGATACTGGCCGCAATCAAGGGTTTATTTGTCCAACCTCCAAACAACTGGTCGCCACCTTCGCCATTGAAAATTACTGATACCTCAGAACTAGCTGCTTGGCATAACAGATACAGTGGAACCGTCACTCCATCACCAAAAGGCAGATCTAAGGCTTGGGCAGTGGCATCGATCGATCTCTTCACTAGCTGCGGATTGACCGGTACTTGGCGAAGGGGAATTTTCAGATGGGCGGCGACTTGGGCGGCGTAGGGCAGTTCGGAGACACCGTACTCACCAAAATTCAAGGTGTAGGCCAAGACCTTAATGCCGTTTTTGACCAATAATGCAGCGGCGATCGAAGAGTCTAAGCCACCTGATAGTAATACTCCTACCGGTTCGTTTGGCAAATCCTGAATTTGACGCTGGACTGCCAGTTGCAATAGATTTTGCAGTTGATCGATCGCCACCGTCTCATCAGTCAGCTGGGTCGGGGATTGTTGCCACTGATGTTGCTGGATAATGATGGGTGGTTGATGGGTTGCCGACCATTGCAATTCTTGTCCGGCTGATAGCGAGTGAATACCTTTGATTGGTGTTAGAGGATTAGGGATATAGGAAAAACAGCTATAGCCCCAGAGCGCGGCGTGATCGATCGCTGGCTGCGCCAGTAGTGGCAACAGTAGCCG
Source organism: Synechococcales cyanobacterium (assembly GCA_043755575.1). Lineage (GTDB taxonomy): Bacteria > Cyanobacteriota > Cyanobacteriia > Cyanobacteriales > Chamaesiphonaceae > JAAFHZ01. The sequence continues at coordinate 3,127 of JAYUSR010000075.1, read as the reverse complement.
CAGATGAGAAGCAAAGTAGATGGTGGCATCAATTGCTGTCCAATACAGGGTCAGAGAACCAAAGGGTTCCCGCCCCAGAATCAGATGATTATCTTGCCGCCGCACCCATATATCCAAAGCCAGTCCTGATGCCGAAAGACCCTGCGGCTGGTTGGCAATAGGCTGAATATTTTCTGTCCTGATGCCAGCAAGTTGAGACAACAATTGCACAAATGGGGCTGATTGCCCCCAATAGCCCACTAGTTGCTGAGCTGTAATTGCTACACCACTATCAATCTCTTGCCCCATCTATTTCACGTCGAAAGACGCTTGTTTAATTAATCGATCGCCGGTTTTGATTTGAACTTGCCAAGCACCATTAGCGGCATCCAATGGCAACTGATAGCGACACTGGGTATTCCAGACCGGAGTAGTAATATTTTTAGTCTCGAAACGATTACTATGGGCGATTTGACCAGCGGGATCTAGCCAATTGCAGTTGAGGGCTAGTTTTTCGCCCACCGGAGCATCCTTCAGTGTTACCCGATAGACCAGCTCATTGCCTTTGTTGACTATTTTTAAATTTGCACCTTGGTCGGAGTTTAAAGTGATCCGATCACTACTAGCGCGAATTTTACTGATGGTCTGAAATTTATTTTGCCACCACAGTAAGAGACCAACTACTAGCAAAGACCCAACAACAGCCCCGGCGATTGCCATCCTAATGGTACGTTGGCGCTGCTTAGCTAAAACTTCTTTGCGGCTGATCTGGATCATGGCATCATCCAGCAATTCTGGCGGTAAATTGAGTTCTAGCAGAATTTTTTGAACTTCCGACTTATCTAACTCATCTTGCTCACGGTTTGCCAATCTCTCGACTTCACCGACGATCTGCGTGAGTTGCTGATTAGTTAAGTGCTTTTCCATGATGTTTGGACTCCACTGGTGCCTTTATTATAGATCTGCGCCACCCAGTCCCACCAACGTAATGGATTTGCTAGACTGGGAAGTGCCCAGGATGCCGAATTTTTGCAGGTTATTTTATGACACTCTCGATAGCTTCGCTTGCGCCTCAGGCGATCGATCACAAAACTCTCCTCCGCTCCCAAGAATTATCTAATCTGCAATACCAGGCTAATTCTGTTCATTTTGATGAAACCTGGCGAGCGCCATTAGCCACCTTACTGGGCTTAGGTCGTTCAGCGGGGGCGGACTTGGTGGAATTCTTTTTAGAAAAAGTCAATTACATTAGCTGCATGGCTGAAGATGACACCATTACCAGCGTTAGCCCCCGCCTATCGACTGGAGCCGGTGTCCGGGTATTTGTGGGCAAGGCTGATTGCTATGTCAGCACTAACGATTTGTCGTTTAAGGGTTTAAAGCTAGCGCTGGAGAAAGCTTTGGGTATTATGGGCTTACATTTGCCGACCCCCCAAGCTTATATCCCAGAAATTAATTTGGAATGGCTGCGCGACTATGCCATTAAGGGCAAAAAAGAAAGCTGGATTGCAGCCTGTAGCCCCATGCGTGAGATTGGCGACGTGCTGCTGTCTGCTAATGCCCAACTGCAAAAGGAAGCCAGCCATACTCAATCCCGGCGGGCTGTCTACTTTCGTGACTGGCAAGAGATTTTGGTCGCTGCTAGTGATGGCACTTTTGCCCGAGATATTCGCCTGACTCAATCGGTTGGTTATAACTTGCTCTGTGCTGATGGCGCTAATCGATCGAGCATTGGTCAAAGAGTTGGCAATACCAGTGACCCCCAGTTTTTGCTGAACTGGAAATACGATGAAACCGCAGCAGATGTCGCCGAGTCAGCCGGTAAAATGTTGTATGCCGATTATGTAGAATCCGGTAGCTATCCAATTATTATGGCCAACAAGTTTGGCGGCGTAATTTTCCATGAAGCCTGTGGTCATTTGCTGGAAACTACCCAGATTGAGAAGCAAACTACGCCGTTTATGGACAAGAAGGGTGAAAAGATTGCCCACGAAAGTCTAACCGCTTGGGATGAAGGTTTATCGGGTCAGGAATTTGGTTCGATCGAGGTCGATGATGAAGGAATGCCAGTCCAAAGAACGCTGTTGATTGAGAAAGGAATTTTGAAGAATTTCATCTCCGATCGAGCGGGTTCGGTGCGGACTGGTCATCCTCGAACAGGCAGCGGTCGGCGGCAGGGTTTCAACTATGCAGCGGCTAGCCGGATGCGCAACACCTACATTGCTCCCGGAGATTTCAGTCTCGATGAATTGTTTGCATCGGTAGACAAGGGTATTTATTGCAAGAAGATGGGTGGTGGTAGCGTTGGTGCTACCGGGGAGTTTAATTTCTCGGTGGATGAAGCTTATTTAGTGGAAAATGGCAAAGCAACCAAACCATTAAAGGGAGCGACTTTAATCGGGGAGGCCAAGGAAATCATGACCAAAATCTCGATGTGTTCGCAGGATCTCGGTTTGGCAGCGGGTTTCTGCGGATCGGTCAGTGGCAGTGTTTATGTAACTGTTGGTCAGCCACACATCAAGGTTGATGAAATTACGGTGGGCGGCAGATAGGGTTTCAGCTGCGCTCAGCCTAATAAATTGAGGTCTGAGCGCAGTAATTCCTGGAGGCCAGGTTGGTATTATTATGTCAACCACTAAAACCGCTGCTCAAACTCCATCAGGATCCGGCCATCACCACTAAAATTAGAAGAACCGCGCAATAGCAGCTGATTATCAAGCTGGTAACGAACACTATATTGTGGTGGATCCGAACCGGTGAGAATTTGGAATAGAGATAGCGACAGTTTATCACTAACATTAATACCAACTTCACCAGCTAAACCCAGGGTAGAGGTTGTGCTACTTTTACTCTGAGAAAAACTGGGGTACAACCGGAAATCACTTAACCCCAATAAATCCCCCACAGAAGCTTGCAAATCACCAAAAGAACTCAGTAGTGAAGTACCAGCCAAGCTTAGTAAACCATTACCTACCGCTTCCTCACCAGCCGTAATCTTACCTAAACCATTGCTGAGTAGCAATAATATTTCATCTTTACTGCGGGGTGGCTTACTCCGTAAAAATTCGGCATCATCTAGCTTCAGTTGGCTTAGCGGTAAATCTTTGATTGTTGCTTCAATCTGGACACTTTGCACTTGTCCTAAGCT
>JAYUSR010000074.1:0-22103 GCA_043755575.1 Synechococcales cyanobacterium | reverse complement strand
AAAAATTCTTTAGCTAACACTTTGAATCCGATCTCACTTTCACCAGTTGTCGGAGCCAATAAAGGTGTTTGGACAGTTGGCAGATTAAGTCGATCAATTGCTTCTGAAATCTCAGCTGGAGGTTTTGGGATTGCTGGAGCTGGGAGAACAGGAGCAACAGCTATTGGTGATCGATCGGGCAGCGTTTCTTTCGGAAAATCAGGCTTAATCACTGGTGGTAGCTCTACCACTGGCGAATTCAAGGGCATCACCGCTGCGCGAGGGACTTCCGGCAAAGGAATAACTGCTGACGGCAAAACGGTGGGCATCGACGGCACAGGCACCGGTAATGGTAAAGGTTTAACTTGATAATTGACGTTGGGATTAATGGGATTATTTATTGCTGGAGCTGGAATTGCAGGCAGCAACGGAGCAACAACAGGCAATTGTGGCAGCAAAAATGGACTAGGAACCACAAGTGGTAATGATGGCACCGGAATTGTTGCTGGGGTAAGGATAACTGGAGCTGCAACAACAGGAGCGGGAGCAACCACTGCCACCGGGGGAATAGTAGGCGGTGGTGTGATGACCGAAATTGTTGGTGGCCAAGCCAACTGGGGATTTGGGACAGCCGGAGTAGCTGGGGTAACTGCTGCCACCGCATTTCTACTAGCAGGGTTAAAAAGTGCTAAGGCATCATTCAGCGCTAGTTCGTTGCGGAGTAGCCGCGATAAACTATCCGTGCCGTTGGGTTGATAGTTCACGACCCGCAGAATACTATCAGTAGACTGACCTTGAGCATTAAGATATTCCAGTTTTACCAAGTTGGCACCGGGTTTCAAGCCTTTCAGGTAAAAAGGCGACATTTGATCTACTTCAAAACTTTGGCCATTGATCGTTGTCCGTACTTGCCAATCGTTTACCAGATGCTGCTGAGCATCCCGATGGCTGGGAGCATTGGCCAGATAAAAATCCAACAAAAACGGCTCCGCTCCATAGGTGGCATCCGGCTCGTTGTAGACCAAAGTCGGCGCGGTTGGCGCTGGACTTTCGGCAGATCTCGCAAAAACATGGAAAGTAACTTGAGCCAAAGCTTCCGGATTTTTCCAGCTCTCGTGCCAAGGCTTGGCCATCAAGACTTGTAGGGTATGAGTCCCCGGAGTCAGGTTATTGAGGGTTAGGGGTTGAGCCAAATCATAGACAGATTGGTAGGAAGTTCGATCGAGCAGCACATGTAAATGAGGACCCAAGCCCAAAGCAGCATTCTTAAAAATGGGCACGCCCTGCACCTGAAGACTCACCAAAACATTGCTATTATTCACAACTTCATCCGGGCGCGGACTCAAGACACTCACTTGGGGCGATCCACTGGCCGCCGTTGCTAACTGGTTAATCACTATGGGCGGCGCTGTTTCACTCAGACCAACATTGGCCATCGCTAGACCACCATTCAGCCAATAAATCAGACTGAGGCTCGCCGCTAGCAACCATTGCAATCCGTGATTTTTTATTTTCATACCCAACAGTTCCCTGAACTCCATATCCTCTGGATTTATTATCTGCTGATTTTTATAGCTTAATGAACCAACGTCGCCAATACATGCCAAAGCAAATCGAGATCCAGAGCAAAACTGATAAAAGAGCTAATAAAACGGCGCTGTTGGCTTCCCCCGACCAACCAAACAGGGCATTACGCAAGAAGTTATAAATCGTAGTAGCCTTGCCGCCGCAACCATCAACGTTGTTGAAGTAGATGACTTTGATCATTAAAACTGAGCCAACAAAGGCAAACAGGGCATTCAGACCCATAATCTCCAGTGGCTTAAACAATTTCAGCCCGATTTGCCGCACATCGACCAACTCATAACAAGCTGCAAAAATCACCAGTGCCCAACCAGCCATAAACAGCACAAAGGAGCTAGTCCAGAGGTTTTTATTGATCGGGAAAAAGTTACCCCAAATCCGCCCAGCCAGAATTGCCGCTAGCCCAAACATCACCATCTGAATGCTGTGGTCGGTCTTTACCTCTCGCTGCTGCTTCAGCCATATGCCATGAAAGTAACCCAGCAAGACACTGACGATCGCAGGCAAAGTTGCAAATAAACCCTCTGGCTCATAGCCTTTTTTTCCAGCTTTATAGAAATGAGCCGCCGGTATGATTTGTCGATCGATATAAGCCCCAATATTATGAATTTTGCTATCAAACAAAGACTTCATCTCTACCGTTTTACTCAAAACATCGGCAGGAGCATCCGGAGCAGCCACGAAAGTCATGACTAACCAATAACCAATCAAAAGTACACCCGCCATACCCCACTGCATCCGTCGGGGGAAAGACAACACGATCAAAGCCGCTGCTCCATAGGCGAGACTAATACGTTGCAACACGCCCATAATGCGCAGGTTGGAAAAATTAAAAATGCCATCCACCGGCATTTTACAGACACTGTAGACCAGGCCATTAATCAAGAGGCCAATCACAAACAACAATAGTGCCCGTCGCAAAACCCGCTGATAAACAGCTGAAGTTGGTCGATCGCCGCTAGTATGCTTAGCAAAGGAGAAGGCCATCGCCATCCCAATAATGTAGAGAAAAAAGGGAAAAACAAAATCAGCTAAATGCCAACTGCCATGCCATTCAGCATGATCTATCCAAATATATTTTTCTCCCAGTTCCCCCAGACCGGCCACATTGACAAAAATCATGACGGCGACAGTCAATCCCCGAAAAACATCCAAAGATTTTAAGCGCATCTCACACCAGTCAACAACAATTGATGGGGTTAATTGTAGCTTGAAGTCTGACACTAGCTGGCTATCGATCGCCAGAAAACACCAGAAAACAATAATTTGTAAAATTCGGCGAATTCCTGGGCATTCTAAAATGAAAGATAGGGAACTTAGGTACTTTTCTTCATGTCTAATTGGTTAATCACTGAACATTCTAATAATCGATTAGTGGCTCAAGCAATTCCCCATCAAAGCCTTTGGACTAGTACCGCATTTAAAGTAATAATGGGTCTTATTACTTATATACCCGGCTGTGTAGCACTACTCATCGGTTTTGCGGGCTTACCAGAAACTCTCACTTGCAATGCGAGCCGGATTAATCCCAACGGTATGGAATGTAGTGGGGTAAAACAGTTTTTAAACATGCCGGTCAGCGTCAATACTATCCAATTTACCGAGCAAGATTTTCAACCTTACACCCGCAAAATACCTGGCGATCATAGTTTCTTTGGGTTTGGTTTGCTCTGGTTGGGTGGTGTCACGGCTGGACTGTTAATTAACAAATCTTTAACTCCCAAAAAGACCACTTGGATATTCGATCAAACAACCCAACTTATTCAACAGCAGCCAGAAACTTTACTCGACAAAACGGTCAAAACTTTCCCTCGATCGGACATCTATGGCCTAGTGTTAGAAATTCCTGATTTAGCGAATAATTCTGCCCAAGTTAATATTTTTGTGCGGCTAAACATGGATGCGGGAGAAGTCCCCACCCAATATTTGTCTTGGAATGAGAATCAGCCATCAGTTTATACCGCGCCCTACTCCGAATTTTCGGAGGTGGTGGAGTCGGTGATTCAGCCTATTTGCCAAATTTTAGATTTACCCTGGCAGCTGAAGTTTTTTCATCAGGATGAGTGTTTTATCTTTGATTTTGCAGAGCGGCTAGTCGATCGATATCTCAACGGTGAACAGCTACTGCGGATCGATTTCACCGAAATAACTAGCTTGGAAGTAGAAGGACCGTTCACAGAGATAGTGACAGACGATGCTTTAGCTAATATCAATCGTGAATCTGCCCACTATCTTAATTTGGCATTGACGAATGGTGAACGACTGCGCATTCACCAATTCACCAATATCGATACCCTTGAAAATAACGCTGCCCAGGAATGGATGCATCAACTCCAAACCCGCCTTAACGAAATAGTCCAAACAGAAATATCAATCTAGACAGAACAGCAGCTGGGCTGTAACGGGCTGAGATTAATATCGCACCAAATAATTTTGGGGATAAAAACTCTGGAACCTACCCAACACCTGGAGGGTGTAATCCTTAATACTAGGTCCAGTGGCTACCGGATTGGTAGAATCATAGAGATTGGATTGGCCAGAATACCATTGGGCACTTACTCGTCGGACAGCCAGATGCAAATCGCCACCACTGGCTGCGATCGCTCGACCATAATACTGAAAAAGCTTTTGCCGAATCACGTACATCTGAGCATCGGGGCTGCTCCGAAACTGCTCGGCTGTTAGCTCTTGGCCAAAAGTTTCCTTGGTCCAGGCCGGAATATTATCTGGGATCACTTGCCCCAGACCCATCGCTTTGCTTACCGGATGCTGAACTTGAGAATTGCCATTGCTTTCTTGGCTAATCACCGCTGACATGAGAGCATCGAGGATTTGATTAGTGACCGGATCGATCGCCAGTGGCCGCGCCCGCAAAACGACTGGGGTAGGTATAATTGGTTGAGAACTGGGAATAGGAATCGGTGCGATCGCCTTGGGTGCCAGCGCAGCGATCGACCTCACCGCTGAACTCGATGGTGTAGGAATGGCTTTACTGAGCACTGATAAACCAGAAGGACTTGGTACAGATGGAGTTGGAAGTGAATAATTTGTTGTGGTGAGAGCAGTAGGACTGGGGCTAATAATTAGTGCGGGAGGTTTAGAGGAAGCCACCACCGCAACTGGACTGGGATATTTCTGGACTTGGAACGTTGGAACTCTGCGCCCCGCCCAGGCCGAAAACCACCAGAACATGCCGGTGAGAGTAGCCAATACCAATAAAATTTTAGCTTGCATAGAACACCACAAAAAATACTAACCAATTCCTGTGCAGAATATTTACCTGATATTTGTTCCTCTAATTGCTAAATGGATTGTAAAACAATACTGACCTAAGCTGAGCAAAAGCTCTACTAGCTGCTGGCATTCTTACTCAGATTTACTATCCCGCATCATCAAAGCAATCAAAGCTTCCTTGGGGGTAATTTGGCCTTGTAACAATCGATCGACCATCATGGTAATCGGCAGTTCTACTTGATTCTGGCGAGCAATCTGCATTAACACCTTAGTAGTATTGACACCCTCAGCGGTACCAGTTAGGTTGCTGAGCACCTGCGCTAAAGCATGACCTTGAGCTAAGCCATAGCCCACCTGATAATTTCGACTAAGAGCACTATTACAAGTAGCCAACAAATCTCCCAGACCAGATAAACCATAAAATGTTTCTGGTCTTGCACCCCACTGCTTGCCAATTCTGATGATCTCAGCTAGACCTCTGGTCATCAAACCGGCCTTGGCATTAGTACCCAAGCCTAACCCATCACAGGTACCAGCGGCGATTGCCATCACATTTTTGACCGTGCCACCCAGTTCGACACCTAAAGGATCATTATTGGTATAAACCCGAAACTGCGCCGACGAAAAAGCCGTTTGCACTTTTACCGCCGCTGCTAGGTGATGACTAGCAACCACAGTGGCAGCGGGTAAACCTTGTTTAATTTCAGCAGACAAATTGGGACCCGATAACACCACGATCGCATTCTGCGGAAAAGCGGCTGCCCACAGCTGCGTTGGAGTAGAATTGGTAGCTAAGTCTAAGCCCTTAGTAGTGGTGACAATAATCTGCTCTGATGATAATTGACCGCGTAATTCGTCAATAATATCTTGAACCCCGGCCATCGACACGGCTGAGACGATCATCTGACTATGAGCGATCGATTCGGGCAAATTAGAGCCAGAGCGCCGCGACCAGCTGACTACAGTGGGGGCTTGCACGAGTTGAGCTAAGACTGAACCCCAAGCCCCAGTGCCAATCACAGCAACGTTTTCTACCATACTCAACGGGGGTATCTCACCATCAATTCTCGCACTTGCTCTGCATGATAAGAGCTGCGGGTTAAGGGCGAGGAAACCACTTGCAAAAAGCCGATTGCCTCACCAAATTTTTGCCAATTCGCAAACTGTGCCGGAGTGACAAATTCTGCCACCGGTAAATGCTGGGGAGTGGGCTGCAAATATTGACCGATCGTCAAAATATCACAGTGAGCAGTGCGGAGATCGCGCATAGTTTGCCTTACTTCGGCATCCGTTTCACCCAAGCCCACCATAATTCCGGATTTGGTATAAGTCTGTGGACTCAGCTGGCGCGTTTTAGAAACTACTTCTAAACTGCGCAGATAATTTCCCTGAGGCCGGACTTGCCGATATAAGCGGGGCACTGTTTCGGTGTTGTGATTCAGCACTTCTGGTGCAGCCCGCAGAATTACTTCTAATGCTGACCAGTTGCCACACAAGTCTGGAATCAATACTTCGATCGTGGTGTCGGGAGAAAGTGCCCGGACGGCACCAATACAGCGTAGAAATTGAGTAGCACCACCATCCGGCAAGTCATCCCGATTGACCGAAGTAATTACTACATGATTGAGTTTTAAGCGTTTAACAGCGGCCGCTAGTTGATGTGGCTCATTGGGATCTAGCGCTGGCGGTTTTTTATTGAAATCAATATCGCAGTATGGGCAAGCCCGGGTACAAGCTGGTCCCATGATCAAAAAGGTAGCTGTACCAGCTTGGAAACATTCTCCAATATTGGGACAAGAAGCTTCTTCACACACAGTATGAAGCTGAAGATCCCGCAGAACGTCTTGCACAGCGCCGATCCGCTCTAACTGAGGTGCTTTTACCCGTAACCAATCTGGTTTAACAGTCATGCATTTAGCAGTGAAAACTTAATAAAGTCTTTACTATTATAAACTGCTGGCTTTCCAATCGGGCATGATGATCGATCTCCAAAACCGCCCTGTACTGACTGGATAGTTCAGACAAGCCCAATTAATCGCTGAACAAAGCAGACCCACGGCAGGCAAAATAAACGTAGCTGGAGCCACCACGCCAATGAGCCACCAACTCCCAACATGGGAGAGCAATAACAAGCAGCAAAAGGCTCCGCCGATCGACAGCCAACGACGCAGCACCAAAGATCCGTTAAACATCGTTAGCCCAATCACCGCTGTAGACAACAACAAGTTGGCAGGCACTAGTCCGGCACAAATGGCTACGCAGTGACAACGAGAAAATTCATGAAGAGCAGATACATCAATCATAAGCCGACGACAGAAGTGCATTTTTACCGATTCTAACTAAGATTTTTCCCTAGCAGAGTCGATCAGCAGCAATTCGCAACAATCTGGGAGCTAATGTTGGGTTCGAGCGGAGTCGAAAAACACCTAAGCTAGAATCTTGCGATAGGTTTCGTATCGAAATCCCTGGTGATTTTCCACATTGACCAACCTGAATTTTTTATCAACTAGTGATTGGTATTCTGGGAAAAAAGTATCGCCCTGATACTCACCTTCGACTAAAGTTAATTCCCAGGTATCAGCTATGGCTAGAGCTTCTGCATAGATACTTGCACCGCCCACAATAAAAATTTTCTGAAATTCCTGGGCTTTGGCGATCGCTGCCGTGACCGAAGAAACTAGCTTGACACCCAGAGAATTACTCAGACAATCGGCATCGACCTCACCCAATTGGGGCTGAGATGAAACAACGATGTTATAGCGCTGAGGTAATGGGCACCTGCCCACATCAGACTCCCAAGTTTTTCTACCCATGATTACCGCATATCCCTGGGTGAGGTCTTGAAATCGCTGGGAGTCGGCGGGGATACTCCAAGGCAATTTGCCCTCTTGGCCAATGACTCGCTCGGCAGCACTCAAAGCAGCAATAATAATAATTTCAGGATGATCCAACATAAAGTTCCATAGCTATTGTTGCCGATATACATGATAAGCAAAAAAACGAAGTAAGGAGAGGTGTTTTGAACACCCCTCCTTTACTTCGTTTTGATTAAATCGATTTTCACTAGGCCAAATCGGCTGAGCTAATTAAGTCAAATTTTTAGCAGCTTTCACTGTTGACAAACGAGCTTTCATTAGCAGTAAATTTGCTTGTTCGATGTTGACATTAAAGGGCACAACCTTAATTTCACCACCGACAGAACCTTCAGATACGCCTGGTGCAGCTAATGCCACCACCGACTGTTTTACTAGTTCTGGCTTGATGTCTTTGGCCGCAACTAATTTGTACTGAACGTGAGTAACGCCAGCATCGACTAACACCTGTTGCATAATTTCAGCTTCGGGTGTGTTGTTGCCAACTACCAATACCTGACTATTTAGCGGTAATGCCGAGATTTCTGCTAGCAACAGCAAGTTTGGTTTAACATCCAAAGCTATTACTTCCTGAGTTGTACTAGCCTGCTTTCTTACCACATCTAGGTGTTGACCCAGGGTAATAATCAAATCAGCATCTAGAAAATCGTTACTAGCAGGTGGTTTACCTTCAATGGCGGACAGCTCTACCAATGCCGGTTCGATACCTAGTTCAGATTGAAGAACCGTGTGCAGCTTAGGGGAATGTTGAAGCCGATCGACAAAAACGACTTTGACCGTTTGCACCTGTCTTTGACTAACCATTACGGCTTGAGCATAAGCTGCTGAGCCAAAAGCAGAAGCAGTCATCCCTAGGCTACTAGCAGAACTAAAAGCTTTTTCTAGGTGTTCATAGACCTGTCGGTAAGTAACAATGCTTTGCACATTCTGGGTATTGGCTACAAAAGTGCCTTTACCACGTTGAGCCATCAAATAGCTAGCCACAATCAGATCATTGTAGACAGCAGCAATCGTATTGTGATTGACACTCAGTTGTTTAGCCAATTGAGTAACTGTGGGCAGAGCATCACCAGCATGTAACACCCCAACTGCTATTAGAAGCTTAATCTGTTCAGCAATTTGAGAATTGATTGTGATTGGCACATGCGGATCAACAGAAATCGGAAGAGTATTAGAATCTGGGAAAACCATATTTTTTTAGGAGCGAAGTTATTTTTTATTACTTTAGCAGTTCATATCATCTACTGAAATAAATATCAGCTAAATGAAAAGAGTTTCAGCTAAATGAAAAGACAAGCACTGATGAAAATTACATCTAGAAAAAATTCTTTAATCCAGATTTTCTACTAAACAGAGTTGCATTTTGTATGTGTATCAAACACATGGCAACATCTACAACTAAATCTGAGTAGAAATCATCAGCTGATAAGTTATTGGGGTCAACAGATTGTTCGTGTTACAAATGCTAAAAGTCACCGAGTAACTCTAACATTTTAGATGTAGAAAAAGTGATGCTCGTTACATACTACAGCATTTACTTAACATACTACACTGTCCATAACGAATATTTCGCAGTTACCTAGAAAACACAGGTTAACAGCACGATGTTGTGGGCAACTAAATGTTAAGGGAAAGGTGATGCACACCATAGCAGCTAGTTGTTACTAAGCAGATGTTTCTTAGCCAAGTAAGATAACGTCTTACTTCTATTATATTATACCTAACAAAGTACTAATATACGAGGGTAACTCAAAAAAAACCTAACATAGCACGTTATTATTTATACCAACCAGCATAAGCAGCTAAACTACCCAATTCATCTTCAATCCGCAATAAGCGGTTATATTTAGCCACCCGTTCACTCCGACATAAGGAACCGGTTTTGATTTGGCCAGCCCGAGTAGCGACAGCTAAATCAGCAATAGTTGTATCTTCGGTTTCACCAGAGCGATGGCTAATGATTGATCGATAGCCGTTCCGAGTGCCGAGATCGATGGTGGCCAGAGTTTCTGTCAAGGTGCCAATTTGATTGAGCTTAATCAAAATTGAGTTAGCGGCAGACTTTTGAATACCTTCCTGCAACCGAGTGACGTTGGTAACAAACAAATCGTCGCCAACCAGCTGGACATTGTTACCAATCTTTTGGGTTAAAGCTTGCCAGTTAGCCCAATCATCTTCGTGTAAGCCATCTTCGATCGAGACAATTGGATACTTAGTCGTCAGACCAGCTAAGTAGTCGATAAACTCAGCGGGACTGTGCTCGGCGCCGTCGTAGCGGTAATTACCATTCACATAAAATTCACTAGCGGCCACATCGAGAGCCAGGGCAATTTGTTCACCTGGTTTGTAACCAGCCTGTTCGATCGCGGATACCAGCAAATCTAAGGCCATTTGATTGGAAGCTAGGTTGGGAGCAAAACCACCTTCATCGCCCACTCCAGTTAGCAAACCTTGGCTGTCTAAGACTTTGCTCAAAGACGCGAAAACTTCGGCACCCCAGCGCAGTGCTTCTCGAAAATTGGGCGCACCCACCGGCACAATCATAAATTCTTGAAAATCAACATTGTTAGCAGCGTGAGCGCCACCGTTGATCAAATTCATCAAAGGCGTTGGCAATAAGCTGGCCATCGGGCCACCCAAATAACGATAAAGCGGCACGCCTAGCGCCTGGGCAACGGCCTTTGCATTGGCCAAAGACACGGCCAAAATAGCGTTGGCACCCAAATTAGTTTTGTTAGGAGAACCATCCAGCTCGATCATGGCTTGATCGATCGACTGCTGGTCAAAGGCATTCATCCCCTCTAAAGCGGGCGCGATTTTATCGTTAACATTGGCCACTGCTGTCAGCACACCCTTCCCACCGTAGCGGCTAGCATCCTCATCGCGAAGTTCGTGGGCTTCAAAACTACCAGTGGAAGCGCCACTCGGTACCTGTGCTATTCCGAAACCACCGTTGACTAAATACACTTCCGCTTCGATGGTTGGTTTGCCCCGAGAGTCTAGTATTTCCCGTGCCACAATTTCGTCGATCGCCATATCATGCATATTCATAGTCTGAAGCTTACCTTTATATACGCGCTATCTGATAGAAATACTCACAGCATATATTACATGGTGATGGGTCAATAGTTTGCAGCATCGGCCACTGTTTGCTGGAGTTCCGCCCTAATTCTCATTAAAATTCGCCCCAAGTGATTGGTACCCGATCGATCCCCACCACAGCCCCAAAAATAATCTACTGGTGAGTCTTCCACAATTGCTTGGTCGCCAGTATCCAGTAGTACTAATTGCAAATCGCGGTGAGTCAGAAATTTTTGCTGCACAGCGGCATACATCACCCCACATTTTTGCTCACACCATTGGGGATGCGGAGCAAAAATTTGCTGACGACCGATCGCGGCGGCTTCTTCGGGGGTAGCAGCGAATTGAATTTTAGGAATCAGGTCAGCAAATTTGGTACCCACAAATTTACGGGACTGATAATAATGCTCCACTGTTGGCCAGTGAGTTGCAGCCAAGCAGATCGGATGCCGGGAAAAGTTAGAAAAACAGCCATAGGGCTGATTAACTTTGTAAAAATAGATAGTCATGGTGACGAAGAGCAGCGATCGCAATGGCCACAACGCCACTTTTGTCTTTGATCGGTAAAGCCAAAGGCCATAAGTAGATATTGCCAGCGACAGTTCTTAGTATTAGCATACTCCAGCATTTGCGGATAGGCTGAGGGTGATGGCTGAGGGACTTTACCAGCCAAGCGCCGGTAATGAAAGGGACTAGTCCATTCCAACAATCCTTGGCGATGCCAGAGCGCCAGCGCTATCTCGGCTTTAGGAAATTGCCGACTTAATACTGCAATCTCGCCGGTTATCGGAATTTTGGCGGCTAGTTGCTTGGCCTCTAGTTCTAGCTGACGCAACTGGGTCACAAAAAATTGCTGGCGTTGCTTATCGTCTGGATATAGCCAACCCGAAGGTTCACATACTAGCATCAAGGCAGTAGCGGGCAGACCATCACGTCCCGCCCGCCCGATTTCTTGAACATACTCGCTCAACAACAATGGACTCTGAAAATGAGCAATCCACCGCACATCTGGTTTGTTGATCCCCATGCCAAAGGCACAAGTACAAACCACAAAATTCAATTCGCCATTTAGCCATTGTTGTTCAATCTGTCGGCGCTGTTGAGGACTCAAACCGGCATGATAAGCCATGGTCTGTAAATTGGACTGATTCAACCAAGCTGCCATTTCTTCAGCATCTTGGCGAGTGCGGACGTAGACTAAACCAACCTGATCGGGATGTCGATCGATAAATTGCCGCAACTGCTGGCGACGACCCCGAGGAGTCCACACAGTTTGGACGGCTAAATGCAGATTGGGACGATGGGGATTAATCAAAAACTGAGCGGGTTGATGCAGTTGTAGAATTTGGGTAATCTGCGCCTGCGCCGCTGGATCGGCAGTGGCCGTAAAAGCAGCAATCGGAATTTTGGTACCCACTGGTTTATTTGCCAACAATGCTGGTCGTACTGCGCCCAATCGTCTGTAAGCTGGCCGAAAGGTCTCACCCCACTGCACCAAACAATGAGCTTCATCCAAAATCAAACCATTGATTTGCACTTGAGGATGACTAATCAGCGACCACAATCGATCGTTCAATAAAGTCTCGGGAGACAAATATAGCAACCGCAGTTGTTGACACTGCACCGCCTGGAGCACCTGCCGTTGCCGAGCAGCAGGCAACTCACTATGCAGAGTGGCAGCAGGTAATCCTTTGGCCAGTAACTCTTGTACTTGGTTTTCCATCAAGGCTACCAGGGGCGAAACTACCAGAGTTAAACCTTTTTGAAACAAGGCGGGGAGCTGAAAGCAGATCGATTTGCCTGCCCCCGTCGGCAATACAATCAGGGCATCTTGCTCAGCCAGCAACGCCTGCACAATTTCGCCTTGGGGCGATCGAAAGTCTGAGTACCCCCAAATTTGCTCTAACTTAGCTCGCACTTCTAGCCACTGAGTCACGGTCTTGGCTTAAAATTATCCGTAGGTCTACAGAGTTATTTTTCCCCGTTCTTGGGGAACTATTCGAGTGAGCCACAACATCATTGAAATTATCAGCCTGACCAGGCATAATTTTTAAACTCTAACTCTACCCAATCTTGCCCACTGAGATGACCAAAACCCCTATTCGTTGCTGCGACCAAAAGTCTGATATTAGCTTGGAGCAATTGCAAACCCTATTTAATAATCATGCTTTCTGGGCAAGGAAACGAAGAATTGAGGATTTAGCGATCGCGATCGAACACAGCGACCCCACTATCTCAATGTGGGATGGTGAAAAATTAGTGGGTTTTGCCCGCGCCACCTCGGATGGAATTTATCGGGCAATGATCTGGGATGTGGTGATTGATGAAACCTATCGGGGTTTGGGTTTAGGACGGCAGTTAGTCGCAACATTGGTGAATCATCCCAAGCTAGCTAGTGTTGAAAAGGTTTATCTGACCACTAGCCATCAACAAAACTTCTATGAACGCTTAGGCTTTGTCCGCAATGACACGGCCACAATGATTTTGGATCAGCGGCCAGTAATGGATTTACCACTGACTAGTCAATTGCAGAAAGAGAAAAAAATTTAAGATATCCTTAATCATTTCCACATCGAACAAGTTAAAATCGAGCTAATCACTCTAAGTAATTGACTATGAGATGGGAAGAAGTCTGTGAACATCAACAATTACAAGATTTACCCTTCAAGATTGAATTAAACAAATGGGGACAAATTATAATGAGTCCGGTCAAGATTAAACACTCTTTTATCGCGTATAATCGTCGCAAATGATACTAACATCGGGATAAATATAGTCGTTAGACTATACAAATTTCAAAATTCTTACATTATGTTCCTGCACATCTTTGGTAGACAATGCAAAAATATTAATAAATGACTTTAAGTTATTATGAGAAGATTCGATCAATCTCTACCTTAAACCCCGGCAATAAAGGTGAATTTAAATGATCACCCGCCAACAAAGTCGCCACCAATTGCAATTGAGCATCAGTTCGTCGATAGATTTCCAGAGTTTGTACTTGCCAATTAATAATCCAATATTCCTGCACCCCATAACGAGAATACAACTTCAGCTTGATACTTTTATCGCGCTGTTCATTTTGCTCGCCTGAAGAAAGAATTTCTACCACCAATTCAGGAGCGATAGTGAAATGACCTGCTGCATCAATACCTTTTTCTAAACGCGCTTGACTCGCCCACACCACATCCGGAATCACCGCATCTGTGGGGGTGAAAATCACACCCGGAGTCTGAAATGGTTTCCCTAACTTAGTCTGTCTCGACCAAGACTCCAGTTCAAAATGAATATTACCACCAACACCTTGATGGCGAATATGGGGAGCGCGAGTCACAAATAGTTCTCCTGCAATAATTTCATAACGCTTCCAGCCCCCATCATCGGGCATGGCATCTAGATCAGCGGTTGTCCAGTAAAGAGAATTAGCGACCATCGGTTTCACCGTAAACTCACCTTTGATTATAAATGATGTTAATCGATCGATCATTGCTCACATTGGCTTTGTAAACAACAACTCAATCTCTACAAAAACCATCAATTTATCAAGAAATCCACAAAATCATTTATCTTAAGTAAGTTGTGATCCTCCAACCTATTTACCTGCCATGTGCCGCCTTCTTGCCTATTTAGGACAACCTTGTTCTTTGACTAGTATCTTAGATGAGCCGGAACATTCCTTAATTGTGCAAAGCTATCAACCCCGAGAAATGACTGCTGGTGTGATTAACGCCGATGGTTTTGGTATTGGTTGGTATCATCCCCACCAAGAAACCGCCCCCTTTACTTACAAAAACACTGTCCCCATCTGGAACGATGTCAATCTACCGCAGCTCAGCCGCTACATTGAATCTGGCTGCATCTTAGCCAATATCCGTAGCGCCACCGAGATGTATTCCCTTAGCCTTAGTAATTGTCAGCCCTTTACTCATGGCAACATTACCTTTATCCACAACGGCTTCATTCATGACTTTCGCCATACTTTGTATCGATCGATCTCTGATCGACTACCAGATGATATCTATCATCTAATTAAAGGCAGTACCGATTCCGAACATATTTTTGGCTTATTTTTAAGCTATTGGCAAATTTCACACTGCATTGCCGATGCTCTAAGAGCTACCCTCAATGAATTATCAACAATAGCAGCCAAAACCAAAACCAGCTTTTCGGCTAACATTGTCGTTAGTGACGGTCAGCAACTAGTAGCTAGTCGCTACGCTTTTCCCTTCGATGGTGACGTTACCCCAGCACCGGTCCCATCTCTTTACTGGTCGGAGATCAACGGCATCATGATTGCCTCAGAACCGTTTGATCGGCAGCAGGAGAATCATTGGCATCGGATTCCACCCTATAGTCTCATGATGGTCAGCAAACAGTTGAAAATCAGCATTGCTCCTATCTAACTTGTGATTAATCATCTGGCAATGAATATCCGGCTCAGCCAAAACACATTGGATTATGCCTGAAATGTAATATGATGTCACCAAGTGTAATTATAAACGAGCTAGATGTAATGTGAATGAGCCAATTGCCCCAAGCCACCCCCGTACTAGCTAGATAAAATGAGGACAGTTCTGATCGTTATAAGCGATTGCCGAAAGTCATGATCGATTTTGATAAAGCTTCTTATAAACAGCAAAATATTATTCCCCAAGATCTCCAGCTAATCGACTACTTTATCTTAGGAAAAAGAAAGTTGATCAGTGGCTCTAATCTGCACATCGAGTATGGAGCAAAGGCGGTTAAACTCATTGATCAACAAAATCGAGTAGTTGGAGTTAGTAAGCAGGTCAATGAATGGCAACAAAAAATACTGTTGTACCGTAACTCAATATACTTGGAAGTAATTCAAGAAAAAATTAAACACAGTAACTTTTTGTCTGTAGATAGAAATGGTCATCCCGATTTCGCGGAGTATCATAAATACCAAGTTCCTCGTGGCTATCAGCTGTTTTATGAAGCGGCACATGTATTACTCCAGTCTTGGCAAGAACGCTACGATCGATCAGCTCGCTATCAGCCCAACAGCATTATGATTTACCAGGGGAATAACTGGTATCCAGTCCAAGAGGTCGATACTTACAAAGAAATTGTTCTGCTGCGGACTATTATCAGTGAGATTACAATCGGCAATAAAGATTTAATCATTTGGATCGATCGACTACCAGTCACTAATCAACTAAGCTCCGCCCCCATCACGGCCACATTACCTCAACAATCACCCGAATCGGTTAAGCTCTTTCCAGGTAAAGTTTCTTCGGCATTGCCAACATCGACCAAAGATATGTTTAATTCGACAACTAATTTTGGTAAGAGTAAAATGACTGGAGATGCTACTAATGAAATAACTGCTGTATTTAAAACACCCGTAATCATGGCTACTCCGCCAACACCAGATGAAGTATTAAAAAATCTAAAAAGCACTATTAAATTAAAGGCATTAGCAAGACTAGTAGACTACTTAAATGATGGTGAGAAAATCGTTAATACTGAAATATTGAAAGATAATCAGGGTCAAGTTATTAGCACCAAAGTTATCGAAATAAATCGCGGCTGCCCCCGCTGGGTAATTGAGCAAGTTAAAAAGTTTTAGGCAACTTGCTTAGCAATCCAGTCAACAGCAGCAGCCAAATCGGTAGCCAGATAATCTGGTCGGGTTTGGTGTTGATAATCGCCACTCAGAACCTGCTCACCAAAGCCAGTCTGTACAAGTATTCCTAAACAGCCAGCATTGTGAGCAAGATCCACGTCAGTAGCTTTGTCGCCCACCATAAAACTGCGCGCAATATCTAAATCATATTCCCAGGCCGCAGCCACCAGCATGCCTGTGTTTGGCTTGCGCCAAGTACTCCACTGGGCGTAATCAGGATTGATGCCCCCTGCTGGCGGACTGAGATGGGGACAAAAATAACGAGCATCCAGATGAGCGCCAGCTTCTTGTTCTAGTAATTGCGCTAACCGGTCATGCAAATCTTCGACATGCTGAGCAGAATAGTAACTGCGAGCTGGCCCAGATTGATTGGAAACTAAACAACAAAATAAATTTAATTCGTTTAGTTTTTTGACCGCCGCTGCCACGCCTGGCATCAGATTCAGGTCTTCGACCTGGTATAGATAACCAGCCTCGATATTTAAGACTCCATCTCGATCGAGAAATACAGCGCGTTTACCCATTGCCCCACACCTTCGCCAAAATATCAGCAGGCGGAATATCGGTCATTTTGCCGGTATGAGACTTAATGGCCACGGCCTTACTATTGGCTGGGATTAACTTAGCTGGATCGGTCGGGCCAAATAGGGCAAAAGTATAGGTGCCAGCAGCGACAGCCAAGTGCATCGGGCCACTATCAGTACAGAGCATCAGGTTGGCAGCAGCAATCACAGCCGTTAATTTGCCAATATCGGTGGGCTTAATAATTTTGACATTGGGGCAAGCTTGCAAAATACCAGCAACAACTTCTTGATCGTCAGGACCTTCAATAAAAACCACTGGTTTCTCTTGGCGGGTTTGCAAACCTTTAATTACCTGCTGCCATTGATCGATCGGATAAATCTTATCCATACCCAGTTGTCGAGCGAGCTTACTAGAACCGCCATGAATCAAGATGTAGCCACTCTCCGCCACTCCCAACCGCACTAGTTCTCGCTCTGCCCATTCCACATCAGCCTTGGGCACATTCACACTCATATCTGGGCAAGGGCTATCAATACCTAAACCTTTGACCAAATCATGGTACATATGAGCAGCATATTGATTGGGATTAAATTCCACCGGGTTGGTCAAGAAGTTTTGGCCAAAACCAACCTTGTAACCAACGCGCTTAGGAATCCCGGTCAGCCACAGAAAAAAACCTACTCCCAAGCGCCGCCCTAAAGAGAGCGTGGCATCGTATTCTCGATCGCGAATAATCCCCAGTAAGTTACCCCAGTCTGCCGGACCATTCGTATCTTTAAAATCAAAGGGAATAACTTGGGGGAAAGCCTTACAGACTTGGTATGCTGACACCGATCGCGGCTCAACAACCACATCAATTTGAGCATTCGGATAGGAGCGTTTTAGATCATCCAGCGTTGGGAAAAATAAAATTTGGTCGCCAATGCCACCAGGGACAAGCGCTAAGATCCGCATGGGTAATTGCTAGTTTCAGTTCGCCATCATTTTAGCAGAAGTGCTAAGCAGAGGCGGTAACAGCCCCTGCTCACCTGTCTGAAATTTCCGTCTACATTTCAGCAGCAGCCCGCTCAATTAAGCGTCGGGCCAGGGTTTGGGTACCAGTATGAGAGTAGTAATTAGTAGAAACATCCAAGAAAGCTCCTAGGTAATCCAACTTATCTTCGCTGACTTCAATAAAGTTGCGCAGATTGCCGACCACCGCCTCTGGAGATAATCCGCGATCGGTCACAAAGCTACTCATCCAGCCCTTTACTGAGTCGAAGCTTTGATTAATGAAGCCTAACTGACCAGCGGAATCACCACCAGGAATAACATCTTTAATACCCTGGAAGGTTTTATTCCCTTCTAGTTCTTTGGGTCCCATCCCACTGAGGTTGTCAAAGGTTTTGAGGATAAAGTCTGAACCTAGAGGAATCAATCCATCAAAGCAAACTAACGCCGCCATTCGCATTAATGATTCGCCACCATAGTCGGCCAGAGCGGCTAAGAAATCGCCGACGCTATCGCCGGGAATACCGTTGATTTGACAAAAAGCCACGATTTCGGCAACGAGCTTCACACTTAGATCGATCGTCTGAGCTGTTTCGGCCTTGGGCGTAATGTTACCTAGAAATCCTAATAGTGGAATTTTTTCGCCAATTTTGTTGGCCATAGCGGCGGCACCCAAGGCACTCGAACCAGCATCTACGGTGTCGTAAAGCCACATGGCAGTTTGATAGCCTTGGGACTTGTCGTTGTACAAAGCAACGGCGCGTTCACCGATCGCTTGAATATATTCTTGGTCATCAGTACCAGTGACAACTTTAATCGTATTCTCAAAACCAACTAAATTCTGCCATTGGCCAGGAATTACGAAGTCTAAAGAATTTAGCGCCATGACAGTAATACCGCCAGTAGGCAATTTATCGACTGCTTCAAAAATTGGTTTACTCATCACAAACTCCTATGATTGTTTTTTGGGTAAAGGCGAAATTCATTAGGTGCCAAATACCTTTGAATTATTCAAGATCTACTGCAACTTACTCAAACCATCTAAGTTGAATTTCTTCAGCCAAGCCATCCGATTATCAGCGGTAAAAGAAGGATCTCTAGATATAACTTTGACCTGGAATTTCTTTACTAGTACGCCAGTGCTTTTTAATGGAGTCTCTACTAGCAGAGGATAACCACTAAGCTTCTCGGTACTTTTTTCATACTTCTTAGCAGCGGCTGGCAAACTGCTAGTATCGCTGATAGCCAGCATCGCCACGTTTTTACCACCTTTGTTCAGTTTAGCTTCAGCAAAACCTTTCTTCTCCTGAGAAAAGACTCGATCGAACCCATCGGCATCTTGGGGAAAGAACTTATTAAAACTACTACCTTGAGTGGCATTTTTGACCACGGCTGGCTGGGCACCGCGAGCGGTGGTGTCTTTTTGAGTCTGGGCAAACCGAGAAGGTTCTTTTTGGAAACAGCCTGAGAGCAATAAAACCAGCGACAAAACAACTGGGATCAGTCCTTTACGCCAATTGGATAAGATCATAAAGCTTACGTCAAAATATAGTCGGATTGTCTCTATTGTGACTTAAGCAGTTTGGAAGTGAGGTTAAGGTTTATGGACTTGACAAAAGTCTCAATAATCTGTTCACCAGCTCCTAAACCAAGTAATTCAGCAGTTTTGATGAGAAAAGTGGCGAGCAAATGTTAATTTTTTTTAACCTTCAACTGGCCATTGCTCCGATCGACATCTGGATAGTGGGATGATATTGTTCTGGCGAGTCATACCTGTAACTTTTAAATTTACTGTGTCATTTATTCATTTTTGTAAGTCAAATTTTCGAGGGAGAAACATGTTCAAGCGACTGCTAATGCTGGTTGTAGCGACTTTGATGTTCGCTTTCCAGTCGATTACCCTGCCAGCGCAAGCTGTTGATTTGGATCCTGCTATCCGTACTGTACCGCTGAATGCCGAAGGCGGAACCGTCACGATGAGCATGAAGCAAGTAGCTAAAGGCCGAAGATTGTTTAGCGACACTTGTGCTCAATGTCATGCCGGTGGTGTCACCAGAACTGACTTTAACGTTGGCCTCAGCCCTCGTGATCTGTCTGGAGCTACTCCAGCCCGCGATAATGTGAATGCTTTGATAGATTATATGAAACACCCTACTACCTATGATGGGGAGACTTCGATCTCGGAACTTCACCCTTCACTAGAGAGTGCGGATATCTTTACTGAGATGAAAAATCTATCAGATAGTGACTTGACCGCAATCGCCGGTCATATTCTCATGCAACCCAAAATCATGGGTGATCAATGGGGCGGTGGTAAAACAGTACGTTAAGGACTGTTTGAGACCGAGGTTAATGGTGGTAAATTGTTAAGGTTTTGATACAGAAGCATATCTGTATACACATCTAACAGCTATCACCGTTAAAATATTCTGTCAGAAGTTAATTACTGTTTTACAGTGCTGTTATAGAGGAGAAATACTTTGAAAAAATTGATTTCAGCTTTCGCGATCGCTATCACCATGGTTTTCATGGCTTTTGCAACCCCTGCTTGGGCTGGTGACGCAGCAGCTGGTGCCAAAATCTTCAGTGCAAACTGTGCTGCTTGCCACGCTGGTGGTAACAACGTGATTATGGCCAACAAAACTTTGAAAAAAGAAGCTTTGGCTGAGTACGGGATGAATTCGATCGCTGCAATTACCACCCAAGTCACCAAGGGTAAGAATGCAATGCCTGCTTTTGGTGGTCGGCTGAGCGCGGCTCAAATCGAAGACGTTGCTACCTATGTTTTAGCTCAGTCTGAAAAAGGCTGGAAATAGCAAGAGATAGTAACAAAACAGAAAGTATTAACTGGCACTCGATCGTTTAAAAAGTTTTGCTAAAAATAGTAAGACTTAGATAGCGATCGGGGGTCAGTTACTTTTAAGCGGAGACTGCTAGACTGAGAATTGTTGGAAATAGGAAAGTGAATAAATGACAACTTGGCAATGGCAAATCCTGGATGGCTCTTCCTATCTAACCTGTAGCCTACTATCAGATTGGCAGCATGGTTTTATGACTAAGCATTTTTCGCCCTTAGAACCCCAAGAAATCACTAAATTGCTCCAACCGCAAGCCACTGGTTATCGCCTCAAACAAGTGCATGGCAACGTAGTGCTAACACCCACCGAGGCTAAAAATATCTCGGAAAAAGAACTAGAAACTGGTTGGGCGTTAGCCGATGGCCTAATATCAGAAGAGTCTCAACAGGGAGTTTGGGTGGCTAGCGCTGACTGCAATCCAGTGTTAATTGCCGATCGACATTCTGGCCAAGTATCTGCCATCCATGCTGGTTGGCGCGGTACCGCCCAAAAAATTGTGCCGGTGGCAGTCCAACGATTTATTGATGCTGGCAGCAGCATCGATCAGCTCCTCGTGGCTATTGGCCCAGCGATCGATGGCAAAGTTTATCAAGTAACTAATCAAGTCGGTGCAGAAGTTTGCCTATCAGTTCTGCCAGATTTAGCAGGAGCTGAACCAGATTTGATTGTGGATAAAGCTTTGAACTTGACCAATTCACCACTTTTATCTGATCAACAACCAGGAAGAGTCAGGCTAGATGTTCGACAGGTTAATGCTTTGCAGCTTCAACAACTGGGTTTGAAGATTGATCAGATATCGATCGCACCCCACTGCACCTTCCAAGAGGCAGAACATTTTTTCTCGTATCGACGGGAAAAGCTCAAGAAAGTACAGTGGTCAGGAATTATTTCTAATTAGCATGAACCATTAAGAATTGACCATTACCGTTGATTTCACCATCACAGCTGGCAAAGTTACGGCCAACCCAAATTAGGTAAAACCGCCACATCCGTCGGAATTTACCAAAATCCATGCCATAGTTTAGATCTTTAATATCATCATGGCTGTTGTCAAAATTCTCTAACCAAGTCTCTAGGGTTTTAGAGTAATTCATACCGTTGAGATACCAACTTTGCACTGTTTTTAAGTCTTGATTACAACTAGGAATTGCATCATATTTCCAGAAGCGACCATGTGGAAATATGTATTTGTGAGTAAAAGCACTAGAAATATTGTTAGGTAAACGAACCGTAATGATATGAATAAAACATTTACCGTCAGGCTTTAAGAAAGCAGCTAGTTTTTTAAAGGCATTGGTCAGACTACCAACATGACAAAAGACTCCGATT
>JAYUSR010000073.1:0-22163 GCA_043755575.1 Synechococcales cyanobacterium | reverse complement strand
GAGGAGCTACATGCCATGCGTCGGGGTGAGAAAACTCTACAAGCAATCATTGCCTTGGCACCATTATTAGGACTACTGGGTACCGTTTTAGGTCTAATTCAATCACTCGATCGCATTAAACTGACCGATCTTGGATCGAATGTCACCCTGGGGATTAGTCAATCGTTGATTGCGACGGCGACTGGCATGGTGATCGCCATTGTTAGTCTGGCTTTTTACTGGATCTTGCAAGGCTTGCTCTTCAATCAAATTAACTTGTTCCGACGATCGGGTAATGAGTTAGAGCTACTCTATCGGGAAAAGTATTTACATTCTGCTCAACCACCTTCAGCAGTAGAAGAAGCCGAGTTGTTATGAAAATCAAATTGGGAAGTGATCAAAACCAGACCCCGCGAGTAGAAATGATTCCGCTGATCGACATCATTTTCTGTATTTTGACTTTCTTCTTGCTGTCGGGGATGCAAATGGCTCGTCAGCAGTCGCTGAATGTGGATATTCCCGCCGCTAAAACAGCCGAAGCGCAAACTCGGGACATCCTGATTGTAAGCCTGGACGCTGCGGGTCAAGCTTTTATTGAGCAGCAGCCGGTAGCGCAGTTAGATGTTTTGCTGCAACAAATTAAAAGTTACCGGATTACTAAACCAAACAGTTCGATCGTACTTTATGCCTCCAAACAAGTTAAATACGAGCGTGTTATTGAAGTTTTAGACTTACTCCGACAGGCTGGGGGCGATAATGTGGCGCTGGCCACGGTTACAGAGTCAGCGGTTCCCAATCCCCCCAGCACGCCACTTACTCCCCCAAATCAACTTGTTCCTAGCCCGCCAGTAACGGCGATGCCGTCCCCTTTTAATGTCACGCCAACTGCCCCCATTCCAACTCCGCCGATGACACCTTTCTCGCCGTCTTCAGCACCTAGCCCGGTACGGCGATAGTTTGCTGACCAGCTAATTCAAAAGCCTGATGAATAGTCTGAAGGGCGATTACGCCCTGCTCTTGGGGCACTAAACAACTAACTCGAATTTCTGAAGTAGTAATCATTTGAATATTGATTCCGGCACTGGCTAAGGCTTGAAACATTTTGCTGGCGATGCCCGGTTGACCGATCATGCCAGAACCGACAATGCTGACCTTGGCGATCGCCTCGTCTACAATGATGTCACCACATTCCAAGTGAGCCGCTTCTAAAATATTTTTGGCATCATCGGCATCAGCCTGGGCGATGGTACAGGCAATATCGCGGGTTGTCACGCCGTTAATTAGGCGGGTGCGCTGAGACTGAATAATCATATCGACACTGATGTTTTTATCGGCGAGCAGTCCAAAGAGATGAGCAGCCATGCCTGGTCGATCGGGTACATTTAAAACGGCCAACCGGGCTTGTTTCAGGTCTAGGGCTACGCCACGCACTGGCACAGAGTTCATGCGCTCATCTTCTATCAGTGCTGGGGCAATCCCGATCCCAAAATGTTGGCAGAGCAGCGTTACCGCCTGGTCGCATTGGTCGGCAGCAATCACGCAACTCACTTTAATCTCAGAGGTAGAAATCATTTGGATATTGATCTGAGCGTTGGCTAACAGCCGGAAAATTTCCGCAGCGACGGCTGGCCGACCAATCATTCCCGCTCCGGCCACGCTGATTTTGGCGATTTGATCATCGCCCATGACCGTAGCTGTAATTTTGCCAGCAGTCGCCGAGAGGGCGGGGGCGATCGCTTCTGCTACCGACTGGGCACGTTGCATGATTGATCGATCGACGGTAAAAGCAATATCGTTACTGTTGCCCTCGTGAATAGACTGGATAATCAAGTCCACATTCACATTCTTTTTGCCCATTTCGGTGAATAACTTGCTGGCAATCCCTGGCCGATCCGGAACATGCAGCATCGCAATCTTGGCTTGGCCGGTAGTGAATTCCACGGCATCTACTGCCTGGGCAATTTCCAAGTTTTTCAGGGGGCGAGGACTGAGTGCTGGTGAAATAACTTTAGTGCCTGGATCATCTGTCCAGCTGGACCTGACGACCAACGGGACACCGTAATTACGGGCAATTTCCACCGCCCTGGGATGAAGGACTTTTGCGCCTAAGCTGGCTAACTCCAGCATTTCATCGGCGGTAATCTGCCCCAGCAATTGAGCATTAGAAACCAAGCGCGGATCAGTGGTGTAAATGCCCGGTACATCGGTGTAGATTTCGCAATAGTCGGCTTTCAAGGCAGCGGCTAAGGCGACGGCAGAGGTATCAGAGCCGCCCCGACCGAGGGTAGTGATTTCTAGGTCATCTAGGCAGCTAACACCTTGGAAGCCCGCAACTACGACAACTTCCTGTCGATCGAGATGGCGGGTAATGCGATCGGTCTCAATTTCGACGATGCGCGCCCGGGTGTGTTCTTTTTCGGTCAGAATGCCCACTTGAGCGCCCGTCAGGGAAATCGCCGCTTGGCCAGCCGCTTGCAGCGCCATGCTCAGGAGGGCAATTGTCACCTGCTCGCCGGTAGCCAGCAACATATCCATTTCTCGGCGAGAGGGATGAGTGGCGATGTCCTGGGCGAGTGCTACTAGGCCATCGGTTGCTTTGGCCATCGCCGATACCACCACCACCACCGAGTTACCGGCATTGACCGTGCGGATAACTCGTTTAGCGACTTCCTTGATCCGCTCTGCGGAGCCAACAGATGTTCCCCCATATTTTTGGACGATCAGGGCCATTCTTTTCCTCGTTAATTTTTCTTGAATTTATCGGTGATCCGTCGCATGGCTTCGTTCACATTGGCACGGCTATTAAAAGCCGAAATCCGAAAATAGCCTTCTCCGGCGGCTCCAAACCCAGAACCAGGCGTACCCACAACATTACAGCTATGGAGCAGCTTATCAAAGAAGTCCCAGCTAGAGAGACCATCGGGGGTTTTAACCCAGACATAAGGGGCATTGATCCCACCATAAACTTGCAGTCCAGCAGCGCTCAGTTGGGCGCGAATGATCTGGGCATTTTCCATGTAAAAGTTCACCAAAGCTTTAGTCTGGGCTTGACCCTCTAGTGAGTAAACCGCCTCCGCACCGCGTTGCACGATGTAAGAAACCCCGTTGAACTTAGTCGATTGGCGGCGATTCCAGAGCTTCCACAGCTCCACATCTGAACCATCGGCAGCTTTACCAGTCAGAGTCTTGGGCACCACACTGAGGGCGCAGCGAGTACCAGTAAATCCGGCATTTTTAGAAAAAGAACGGAATTCGATCGCACAGTCCCGCGCACCCGGAATTTCGTAAATGGAATGGGGAATATCCGGATCATTAATGAACGCTTCATAGGCCGCATCAAAAAAGATGATCGAGCCGTGGGCTTTAGCGTAATCGACCCAAGCCTGGAGATGTTCTTTAGTAGCCACCGCACCAGTGGGATTATTCGGAAAGCATAAATAGATTAGGTCTACCTTTTGGCTGGGAATCTGGGCGGTAAAGTTATTCTCTGCTGTTACTGGCAAGTAAACTAAGCCACCATATTCGCCTTTTTCATTGGCTTCGCCCGTATGACCGGCCATCACATTAGTGTCTACATAGACTGGGTAAACTGGATCGGTGACCGCGATCGAGTTATTGTCACCAAAAATATCCAGCATGTTGCCGTTGTCGCACTTAGAACCATCAGAGATGAAAATTTCATCGGCACTGATATCACAACCTCGCGCCTGAAAATCTTGAGCAGCAATTTTTTCCCGCAGCCATGTGTAGCCTTGCTCAGGGCCATAACCCTTGAAACCAGCGGGGCTGCCCATGTCTTCGACCGCAGCAATCATGGCCGATCGACAGGCGGCTGGCAGTGGTTCGGTCACATCGCCAATTCCCAGCCGAATAATCGGTGCCTGGGGATGATCGGCTGCAAAGTTATTTACTCGCCGTGCAATTTCTGGAAACAAGTACCCGGCCTTGAGCTTGAGGTAATTATCGTTGATGGTAGCCACAGTTGTCTCTTCTTAAACATTGTTGTGACCCTAGTTTACCTGCTGAGCTGCCTCAATTGGTATCTCCAGGATCAATCGGTGCTGGCATTTCCGGCCTTTTTGGGCAATGGCCGCACTGTCGGCCTCGCGATCACCTCTGCATTCTCCCCTAGCTTTTTAATAATTGGTCGTCCTGCCGGGGTATCCGACCCACGTCCATCTCTAGGATCATCCCCTTCATACTTCCGGAAAGACCTTTGTCCTCCCGCACCTTTACTTGGTTTAGGCCGCAGAGTAGCTACCTGATTGCCAGTTCTAATTACTAAGTCATCGCCTTGGCGCAGCACGTCAAACTCCCAAAAATCTCCCACCATTTTCTGGGGGAAATCGCCAATTAGACGCAGTTTAAAGTGGCGCGGTTCTTCATCTTTTTTACGAGCGGCCTGTCGTACTTTTACAAAAATTTCCTTGGTATCCCGCGCCTGAAAAATTACTTCACCCCGTACCGAGAAATAATTATCGGGGATGCCGATATGATCGGGAGTTGGTAGTTTTTCCTCAGCAGCATTGCTCTCCGCTATTGCCGCACCCTCATCGCCATATACCAACTTCGGATCCCAAATCCCCATCACCTGAATATGCAATTTGCCATCATCCTTGCGAATGCGGGGATATACCACCCAAAGATGTGACTGCTCTAAATCTAGATGTTTTTTAGTCAGGCTCATAATCCGACCCAGCAATACAGCATCAATCAGAGTGCCATCATCAGCTAGCATGGAACCCCTAGTCAATTCATCAGGAGCTGGTGAATATTTGCCCTGCACCAAGCCGATCGCTCGGTACTGCAATGGTTCACTGGCCAACGGAATCGGCATATTCCCGTTGAGTTCCAACATGGGTAGTGCTGGGGGGTAATCTCGTGGCGTTCGTGATGGTTTAGCGACTTCGCTCTTCGGACGCTTCACAGGTTTGCTTGGTTTAGGAGCTAAGGATGGCTCGGCCGGAAAATTTTCAGAACTCATAATGCACTGGGGGTAGCGAGAGAATTCTTCTCTCGATTTACTCAACTAATAAATAATATTGTATTTTTTTATGGCCTAGCTGCGGCCTAACGAGTTATGACGACTTGATTTTTACGCTGCTTGCGGCTCAGACTGACAATTAGCTTGGGTTTAACGGACTCAAACTCCTCTTTTAGATATTTTCTACTGACTTTTTGCTCATTAGAACTAGGTGTGATTTGACTTTCTGCCAGCCATTCTTCTAATTTCAAAACTTTTGTACTAGGAATTTTACCTTTAATGATGCTAATGCAATGATCATCTCCGTCTAAACCAAAAAATAATAGGCGGTAGCTTTGAGTTTTGGCTAAGGTGCTCAAGGTTTTTTCACTGGTTTGCTTCTTTAAGTCTAAATAGGAAGGAAGTAAACGATGCTGTTGTTCATTGTGGTAGAGCGCAGCAATCCAGAGCAGCATGGGATGTGGTGTCGCCAAAAAGAGGAACTGACAATGGGGTGGTTGTTGTTTGTAATAGTTGATTTCGGCGCGCGATAGCATAATCCACAGAGTGGCTCCTAACTCTGATCCGTATTCCATCAAACGGGGAAAAACAATTTCGGCTCGGGGTTTATCGGCTGGCCAGGTGGCTTGCAAGCATAACTCATCTAAGCTATTAACTTTTTTTGTCGATTTGGCTGGACGTTTACCGCTAGAAGTAGTCGTTCCCGAAATATAGGTGGATTCGAGGTGCTCGATCGCCTGTAAAATCTCTTCGACGTTTTGGGGCCGATCTTTAACAGATTTAGCCATGCAGCTCATCACTAAGTCTTCGACCTCCTGGGGCAAGTCCAGTGTGGGGCAGGCTTCTTTGAAAGATTTGGGGGCAACTTTATGGTGAACGTTAAACCATCCTTCAAAAGAGCTAGCGGGCGGACGCAAGGGTAATTCCCCGGTGAGCATCTGGAACATCATGATCCCCAGACTGTAAATGTCCGATCGATTGTCTAAGACCTTGCCTTCCATTTGCTCGGGTGAGCAATAGGCGGGAGTGCCCATAAAACCCGTCGGGGAGTCATCGGACTGAAGCAGGGCAATGCCAAAGTCCAGAACTTTTACAAAATCCCCCAGGGTGGGGTTTTGAGTCACAATAATGTTGCTAGGCTTGATGTCGCGGTGAATTACCTGGCACAGATTTCCCTCAATTTCAATTCCTTCGTGAGCGCAATCTAAACCGAGACAAATTTGGCGTAAAACATTAAAAAACCGGGGCAATGACATGGGGCGTTTGTGGATAATATCTTTGAGACTATCGCCCTGTAAAAATTCCATCACATAGAAGGGCATCTCGGTCTCATCTAGACCATAGTCGCGCACCTTAACGATATGAATGCTGTTTTCACCCAACAAGGCACTAATGGTGGCCTCTTGCATAAACCTGTCGCGAATTTTTTGGGTGAGGCTGGCTTTCGATAAAAACTTCACCGCAACTTTCACACCACCTAGTAGCATATCTTTCGCTAGATATACTTGACCCATGGAACCCTTGCCAGCTATTTCTAGCAGCTGATAGCGCTGCATGATCAGCCGACCATAATTCTCATCTTTATTACTCATCACCAAGCTGCCTCCACAAAGGTGGTTGCGGTGCAGGGTAACAATTGGCGATCGCCGGAGCGGGGAGAACCATGACTGTGGTCAACTCTTTTTACAATATACAAGCGAAAACTTCCTGGCAGGTTGCCTAAAACTGGCGACTAAACTGCAATTCCATCAAACTAGCAAGGCGATTCATACAAATAGAACTGTGTGCTAGGCGATAATTATTATGATCGATTTGATGAAAAGCCTCAAAGCCAGTCCGCTTGTGCTGATCATCTAAAACCCAGTAACGTTGTATCACTGAGTCTGAACCGATCCAACCTTCTCCTTCAATCTTCCCCATTTGACTATGAGTCAAAATAAATGTGTATTGCTGGGCACCAGGTTCCAAGTAACCACGATACTGCCAAGTAATGTCTGGATGGGACTGATCTTGAATACTTAACTTAGTAATCATCGTAAACCAATTGTCCATGCTCCAAGCTACAACTGTCTTACCAGTTACAGTTAGAGGTGGCTTGTTATCTTCTTGCCAGATCCCGGAGGATTTCCAACGACCGGGCTGAAGTAAAAAAGTATGTGTCACTGGTCAATTGCATTAGTGAGAGATGGATCAATGGATCAAAAGATACCAGATTAATATACCCAGCTGGTGAGTGGCGTTCACAGTTACTATCATGTGAATTCATGAATATCTCCTAGCAGTACAGCTGAACTAGCCCCGGTGACTAGCGGTAAATTGCCTGGGATCTGGTGCCAGCGCCAATAGGCTAAAACAGCGAAGGCGATCGCCTCTTTAAAATCACTATCTAAGCCAGCGGCAATGGTGGTAGTCACTTGGGTGGTGGGTAAGCGTTCTTGTAAACATTTCCTTAAGAAAAGATTGTGTGCTCCGCCGCCACAGAGTAATACTTTGTCAGGTAAGTGGGGCAAGCGGCGGTAGCTATCAGCAATGCTGGCGGCAGTGAGAGCCGTAATGGTAGCCAAAAAGTCGGGAACACTGAGCTGACTGGCATCTTGGCGACAAGCCTGGAGATATTCGCGGCCAAACAGCTCTCGGCCAGTAGATTTGGGAGGTTCCATCTGGAAATAGTCCTGCTGGAGCCACTGATCTACTAAAGCTTGACAGACCTGACCTTGTGCGGCCCAGGAACCATCTTGATCGTAGGTTTTTTGGCCATTGCTCAGTTCGCTCACTGCTAGGTCAATCAGGCTGTTGCCTGGTCCTGTGTCCCAGCCAGTGACTTGGGATTCCCAGTCGGCTTGGGAGCGGGGCGGTAAGTAGGTGAAGTTCCCAATACCCCCAATATTTTGAATGCAGAGATGGGCATCTCGATCGCTTAACAAGTAAGCATCGACTTTAGGGACTAGCGGTGCCCCTTGGCCACCCACCGCAATATCGGCAGCCCGAAAATTATCGATGACCGTCAGCCTGGTTTGTCTGGCGATTACAGCACCCCGTCCTATCTGGTGGCTGTAGCCTAATTGCTGGGGGATAGCGGGGCGATGGAAAACCGTTTGGCCGTGGGAACCAATTAGTTTCGCGGCCTGTGCTGCTTGAATATTTTGGACTGCTGTGGCAAAACAATGAGCGATCGCATCATCTAACTCAGCTAATTCGGCCATGCTCAGTTTGGCTCCAGCGCAGACATCTAAAATTTGCTGGCGCAGAGCAGGGGGATAGGGATAGGTATCACCAGCAATCAGTTGCACTTGTAGATCGGTAGTGGTGCCCTGAATCTCTACCAAAGCAGCATCAATGCCATCGACGGACGTACCGCTCATCAGTCCAATGACTAACATCTGGTGACTCCTATGTTTACATTTACGCTAATTATTATGGAAAGCCGAGGTGGATAAAAAGCCAACGGTAGCATTGAGAGCTATTACTGGCAGGTCTTCACCAAAAATCTTGCGTACCTTGATTTCTTGATAAAACTCTTCTTGGCTGAGTTCTACCTTGGATTGGGACGAGAGCAACAGTAGTGCCCAGAATACCCCGACTCGATCGTGAGTAGTAATTTCACCCCGATCATTTTCCATCGCTTTGACCCACAGGCGCAGTAAGTCTTCTAAATCAATCCAGTCTAGTTCGGTGGCTTGCAAGAATTCGGCCAGTTGAGCCGCTGTTTCGGTAAGGTTTTCGCTGTGGGCTAGGTCGGCGATCGCTTGGGCGGCTTTGGTGGCGGAGAGAT
Organism: Synechococcales cyanobacterium; assembly: GCA_043755575.1. Taxonomy (GTDB): domain Bacteria; phylum Cyanobacteriota; class Cyanobacteriia; order Cyanobacteriales; family Chamaesiphonaceae; genus JAAFHZ01. The sequence goes on along the minus strand of JAYUSR010000073.1, from coordinate 13,428 downwards.
TGACTATTCTGGCTTTGCGTGGCCGGAGTGGCTGATCACTCATTTTGGCGGCGATCGATCGCAGCTGCTGAATTAAATCTTGGAGGGTCACTGGCCGCCGCTGCATAGGGCTAGAGGTAAGGCGACGGCGGATACGTTGTTCCAAATTGGGCGGCAGTGCCCGCAGCTCTAGCAGTGCTAAATGATCTGGATCGTCGGCCAGAAAATCTTCTTCAATTTCGGGAAACTGCTGCTCTTCGAGGCTATTGGCTTTGAGCAGTACCAGCATGGCTGCCCACAAAAAGGCTTGACCAGAAAGAGATAAATTGGCTTGTTTATCGCCAGCCATCGCCGCAATTTGTTGCGGAATTCTGCTGAGATGATTATCAATTACATCAATCACCTGGACATCCCAAGGGTTGATTTCTCCCCGTTGTGCCAGATCAATTAAAAGGTCGATTCCCAACTGGGTCAAGGCATGGGGGTCAATCTCTGGCGACCGGACTTGTTCTCGTTCTGGTAGTAGCACCATTTAATTAACTAATGAGCAATAACACTCAGCTAAATACGTGGAAATAAAATTCAAGTGAAAAATGGGGAAAATGTAGCAAACATTTTACTTAATGATCCCCACCAGATTCAGTAGCGAGTTTCTCTACTTTCTGAGACTGGCGAATCATATCAATAGTACTTTTGATCGTACCAGCGATCGGCACTCCCACCAACACTCCCAAGAAGCCCGCGATTTGTAGCCCAACTAGTACAGCCAGCAGGATCATTACTGGATTGAGACCAATGAAGTCGCCCATCAGTTTAGGAGCTAAAAAATTATCTTTAATCTGTTGCAAGACAAAAGACACGCCACCCACCCATAAGGCTAAGGGCAAGCTTTTTAGCAGAACGAGCAAAGTAACAATGCCAATCCCTAAGGTGGCTCCCACAAAGGGAATTAATTGGGACAGCCCAATAAAAATGGCAAAAGACAGGCCAAAAGGCACATTTAAGAAAAAGAAAATAATAGTCAAAGCTAGAGCCATGAAGCCCCCGAGCAAAAATTGACTGATAAAAAAGCGCTGGAAATTCATCCGCAGCGATTCACCAAAAGAATATCCCCAGGGCGGGGGCAACATTTTGATAATTCCATTCCACATTTTGTCACCATCGATCAGCATGTAAACGCTTAAAACGATGATTAAAAAGAAATCGAGTAAGCCGGAGGCGGTACCGACGGCGAGAGTGACGACCTGACTGGCAAATCCTTCGATTTGCCGTTGCAGATTGGAGTTGATTTGGGTGCGTAATACATTAAAGTCCAGACGCAGCCCGCGTTTTTGGGCTAGTTGCTCTAGATCATTGATGTTTTGGTTACTGCCCTGAATCCATTTGGGTACTTGCTCGGAGAGTCCAGCGACTTGTTCGATCACGCTGGGCACGACGGTGACAGCTAGGACTACGACTAGTATTAAGGAGATGATTAAGACAACGAACACCGCTTGCGATCGACTAATTCCGGCTCGATCGAGAAACCGCACTGGGTAATTGAGTAAAAAAGCCACGATCGCCGAAACTACTAAGATCGTGATGAGGTGCTCAAAATACCGAAAGACTTGAGAAAACAACCAAATATTAATGGCGGCAGCAGCACTGAGCAGCAGCCACACTAATAATTTATTGGCGTTGATCGATCGCCACATGCAAAATTAAGGGGTGAGATACTGCCCCCAATCTAACATTCTTGGCCATTGTTAACTCTTGCCTCAGGAATTAGCCGGAACATGACAACGTATAATTGCGGTCGAAGGAACTGTCCAGCTTGGTGCTGTTGCCTATGTCTATTTCTGCTCACTTGCTGCCTCATCCGCAGGGCGCTCTGCACATTCCCCCTGCGACCAATAGCGAAGTCCAGTTATCGCTGATTTTGCCCACTTATCAGGAAGGGCAAAATATTACCCAAATTATCGAGCTATTAACCAGCAAATTAGATGGTATTTTGCCCGGCGCTTACGAACTAATTGTGGTAGATGATGACAGCCCCGATCGCACCTGGGAGATCGCCGCTGCTTTGACTCCGCAGTATCCCCAACTGCATGTCATCCGGCGCACCACCGAACGGGGGTTAGCAACAGCGGTGGTACGAGGCTGGCAAGCTTCTCAGGGACGGGTATTGGGGGTCATTGATGCTGATCTGCAACATCCGCCAGAAGTATTGGGGCAGCTGTGGCAGGCGCTGCACGATCAAAATGCCGACCTGGCGGTGGCTAGTCGCAATGTGGAGGGCGGTGGCGTAAGTGAATGGAGTTTGTTGCGGCGCTGTCTATCACGGGGGGCACAAGTATTGGGGTTGGTGGTGTTGCCGGAGGTGATTGGTCGGATTAGTGACCCGATGAGTGGTTACTTTTTACTACGGCGGGCGGCGATTGCTGGTCGTACTCTTAGTCCGTTAGGCTACAAGATTTTGATCGAAGCTGTGGGGCGGGGGCAGGTGAGTAAAATCGCCGAGGTGGGCTATGAGTTTCAGGAGCGCCAGAGCGGTGAGAGTAAGGTTAGTGCTAGACAATATGTGGAATATATTCAGCACCTGATTCGGTTACGAATAGCGCGCAGCAGTCGATTTTTGCGGTTTATTGCGGTGGGCTTAAGTGGGTTAGCGATCGATATGCTAATTCTCTATCTTTTGACCGATGCCAGTACTCTGCATTTACCCTTGACTCGCAGTGCGATAGTGGCCGGGGAGATTGCCATTATCAACAATTTTTTCTGGAATGATCGTTGGACTTTTCACGATCTGGCCAGTCAACAAACCGGCCAGCGACAGATGCTGCAACGCTTTCTGAAATTTAATTTGGTGTGTCTGATGGGTTTGGTGCTGAAAGCGCTGATTTTGAACTTGCTGTTCAATTTTGTATTCCATAACCAGTACATCAGCAATTTCCTAGCGATTGTCTGCGTCACGCTCTGGAATTTTTGGATTAATCTCAAACTCAGTTGGCGAGTGACCGATCGCAAAAGCTGATTAAATATCTTGATCTGCGGTGTGCACCTCCAAACCCAAAAATCCTTTAATTTGCTCAACAATCTGCTGGTCTTGATGTCGCCGGGAAAATGATAAATATTTTTCACTGAGCGGCTGGGTGCGCCCATCATTAGTCTTCAACACCAAGCGATGGGGCATGTTTTCTGACGATCCAGCTACATACACTTGTTTTTTATCTGCTAATTCGACTTCATTGATGTGACTGATAGCCCATCGATCGATCTGCCGACCTTTCCAGCTCCAGTTATGCACCTGACACTCATTTTGGTCTTTATTAAATTTGACGATGGTCAATCCGCCGGAGAACAGGAAAACTAAACAAGTTAATCCAGCAGCACCGGACACGAAATATGCCAAGTTCAAACCACCATCAGCAACTTTAAACGCGCTAGCTGTGGGTGATTCCAAAAATGCGGCTAGTTGGCTAGCGATTTGGTCTCTGTCGGCGGCATCGCCAGATAAAGTCACCGGCACTGTTTTACCATCTTTACCAATGAGCAGAACTCTCGTCCAAGGATTTTCTTCATCACTGTTGTTGGCTTCTAGGTCAACTTTTTGGATGGTATTGAAGGGAATTGATCGACTCTGGTGGGTAAAAAAACCATTATTATCGAGCTGACACTGGCCAGTTAATGGTGTCGATCGATAGCAAGAAAGTCTGGTTTCTTGCCCAAAGATATTAATCACGGCTAAGCCTGTGAGCAACGCTCCTAGGGGTATTAATAAAGAAGGCCAATTATTTTGCCAAAGGGTGAGAGTGCGATCGGTCTTTTTGAAGATTCGCATAGTTAAAGCCTATCCGTTATGTCAGCTGGATATTTCAAATAATGCTGAGAGTACAACATTAGAGTACAGAAAACCATCGGGGTCGCTAAGGCGCAGGCTCCCCTGTACTGGTATACCGGCTGTTGGGCGATCAAAAATGATCCAATCTGGGGAATAACGTTGAATTTTCGACCAAGCCGCTTGCCATAACTCTAGTCCAAATTCGGTAATTAAGGGCTGGATTTTCAAACCACTAGCTAATCGTAAACCAAGCATCAGGGTATCCAGAAAACGCTCAGTCTGGTCTAATAATTCGGGTTCATAACGACAGCCAGCAGCTACCCATTGAAAATAATCTTGGGTGTAGCGGGGGCGGGTGAAGCGAGTACCGTCCAGATAGCTAGCTGCACCCATTCCAAAAGCATAGTAAGGCTGGTTTTTCCAATAGACCTGGTTGTGGCGACAGGCTAAGCCTGGTTGAGCATAGTTAGAAATTTCGTAATGCTCATAGCCCGCTGTCGTTAAAATCCGCTGAGCAGCCCGATACATATCAGCAGTAATGGTGTCGCTGGGGAGGGGATACTCGCTGGGCTGATATTGTTTGGCAAAAGGGGTCTGGGCTTCAACGATTAGGTCATAAACAGAAATGTGCGTAGGTTGGGAGTCGATCGATCTCTCCAATGACTCCAGCCACATCTCCATAGTTTGGTCGGGCAAGCCAGATATTAAGTCTAGGCTCCAGTTTTGAATGGCAGATTGATGGATGAGACCTATCGATCTTTCAATATCAGCCAAGTGATGAGACCGGCCGCAGACTTGCAGCAAGGGATCTTGCCAAGCCTGAACACCCATGCTAATCCGGTTTACACCAGCGGCTAGGTAGGCTTGTAGCTGGGCGAGAGTGAAGGTGCCCGGGTCAATTTCCATCGATATTTCGGCCTGGGAGGAGATGCCGATCGACTGATCTAATGTCTGGAGAATTTGAGCTAGCTGGGTCGGGGTGAGCAGAGAGGGCGTGCCGCCACCGAAAAATATGGTATCTAAGGGCTGGCCGTAGTTGAGACTAGTGATGATTTCTTGGCAGATCACTTCGACATAGGTTTGCACCATTTGGGAATTTTCACCACTACGTTTATCGCCTACTACATATACTGGAAAGTCGCAGTAGTAGCAGCGTCGCCGACAAAAAGGGATATGGAGGTAGGCTGCGGAGACGAGGGAGGTTGTGGCCGATATCATTTTATTTAGCTGAGGAATAGCTGGAATCGATCTTAAAGCTTACAAATTGAGTTTGGCTGGACTGAACAAATTTTTTCACCAATTTGGTTACTATACAGCCGGAGACTAGTCAGCTTCCTCAAACTTGCCAAGGGCTTGATATCACGAATCTGATTACGATCGAGATTAAGTTCAGTTAACCTGGTCAGCTGAGCCAACGGTTTGACATTTTTTATTTGGTTATCACCAAGATACAGGCCAGTCAAAGTATTCAAGCTAGCCAGTGGTTTCACATCGCTGATTTTATTACTACCCAGTCCCAGAAAAGACAATTTACTCAAGCTGGCTAATGGTTTTAAATCTTTAATTTGATTGTCTCCGAGTTCGAGGTTGGTTAGATTACTTAAAGCGGCCAAGGGCTGGATGTCAACGATTTTATTACGATACAGATCGAGTTTAGTCAGACTCCTCAGTTTAGAATCAGCCTCTAGGCAATTTTTAGTCCCGGCTTTTTGCAAGAGTAGATCGATCGTTTTTCTGGTAGCCACTGATACCGCATTTTTCTGCTGGCACCATTGCGTAAAGCTTTTGGCTTTTTCTGGGGATAAAGGCATGACCATTGCTAGAGATGTTTGCAACAGAAATAATGTCGATCCGCTGATCAATATCAAAACTTTTCTCATGATTTTTAGTGAGGCTCATCCAGAAATTTTTGCCGACTCCAGAGAATATCTGGCAGATTTAGCAGCATCTGATCCCAGGTATTGTGAGATTGTAATGCTTCTATCACAGCTGGTAACGGCTCTGAGAATACAGTTTGGCAATCGGTCTCTTCTGGAGATTGGATAGTGAAAGCCAATTTTTCTTGCGGTGGAGTGAACTGGGCATCAACACCGGCTCGATTGCCTCTGGCATCAATACGATACCAGCCAACTTCTGGCAAATAAACCGCATTTAAACCATGCAAAGAGTAGGGCGCACCATTATTATTAAGACTCAGTCGTTGATAGCAAAATCCAGCTGGGATGCCATTGGCTCTTAGTAAGGCGGCTAACAAATGACTTTTGGCATAGCAATATCCTGTTTTGTACTGCAAAACATCGGAAGCGCGACAAGTTAATGGATTCATTTGATAATCATAACTATGATAGATTTCATCACGCACCCACTCGAAGCAAGTTTTGGCGATTCTTGTTAGGTTGCAAAGAGGCTGCGACAATGTTTGAGATATTTGCTGTTCTAATACCAGTTTTTGAGCCAGTGTCATAACAGCCGGGTGCTGCCAGTCAATCATTTCACTAGACTTTAGATACTCTTGCATATCCCTTAATATTAAAGTTTCTTGATTACTTTGATATTAACTCCAGTTTTTGGTGCCAATGTTACTCCCCGGCGAGCTGGAGCGATCGGCAACTGATCGGTGAGTTGTAATTCACAGCTAGTTAGCACTTCGACCAAGGCCAGTTTTAGCTCCAGCTGTGCCAAAGCCAAACCGATACAGCGCCTTGCACCACCACCAAAAGGAAAATATTCGTAAGGTGAAAATTGGCGCTCTAAAAACCTCTCCGGTTTAAATAAATCTGGTTCCGGGTAAAGGTCGGGGCGATGATGGGTTAAATATATACAACCCATTACGACCGTACCTACTGCTAAATCATGTCCTTGCAGTGAGACTGGTTCTTGAGCGATGCGGGCAAATGTCAACATTGCTACCGGATGAATGCGCAGTACTTCCGCACAAAATGCCCCTAGATAGGGCAGTTTACTAATCGCCATCCCATCTCGATCGGCACCCAAAGTAGCTATTTCAGCCAACAACTTGGCGCGGACTTCTGGTAAGTAGGTAGCCCAGTAAATTCCCCAGGATAAAGCTGTAGCCGTAGTTTCATGTCCGGCAAATAGCAAAGTCATTAGCTCGTCGCGCAGTTCTTGATCGTTCATCCCCTGACCATCAGCATCTTGCGCCCCAATTAATAAATTCAAAATATCAGTGCGCCCCGGTTGGTAATCTCGACGGCGATCGGCAATTTCTTGATAGAGTAATCCGAATTTTTTCACCGTGAAAAGCGGGCATCACCAGCTGGCGGCGCTGGCGGTGTTCTTGACCATCTAAAAAAATAACCCCGCGATCGCCTAGGAAGGGCTTCAGAATCTGATTCACTGCTCCTGGAGCCGCAAACTGCTTAGTATCACTGGTCAATAGCTGTTGAATAGCAGCAGGATGACTGATGAAAACAATATCTTTAAACATCTTGGACATATGAATCGTAAAAATGTCACCATACTGTCGATCGCAATTGTGCAAATACTTGACTGGGTTGGTAATCCACTGCCATAACTGAATTGCACTAGGCGTTTCTACAGATGGGAGATGCATAAAGATTTTGAGATTAAACGGCTATTAATAAATATAACAATTCCCTCGCCACTGCATGATTTTGATCATTGCTAAATCTCGGTCTCAAATTAACTGAATGTTATACTGGGAAAAATTAGATCGTATTCTAAAGCGTATTTTAATTAGGCACTGTGAAGATTCTACAATCAGCAATTTTTATTGCAACTAATATTGCTGATTTTATTCTAAGACTATTATAGTAACAAATTCTACCAATTTGAGAGTAATACAATTATGGCAACTTATACTGACCCAGAACTATCCACTATTGCTAATGCAGCCATGATGACTGGCATGGCTGTTGCCATGGTGGATATGGGAATAATTTCTAGTGCGATCGAAGCAGCTGCCATGTCTAAAGAAATCGTTGGCGCTGCCGGTAAATATCCGAACAACACCATTATTCAAGCAGCTTTCTCGGAAGCCGCTATTAGGGGCGGTACCGTGAAAATGAATAAGCCCGATATTAAATCCGAAGATATTAAATCTGGTGTATTTGTGGATAAAGCGATCGGGTCGGTAAATAACGCAGTTGCGGTCTTAGAGGGCAAAGCCACCCCGGCTGAAATTCAAGAGTACAAAACATTTATCTATGCTTGTGCCGAAGCGGTAGCTAAGGCTGCGGGTAGTGGTTTATTTGGCTCTGGTGCCCAAAAAATTAGCGACCAAGAAGCAGCGGCTCTGACCAATATCAAGACAGCTTTAGGCATTTGATCAAGATATCGATCAATCCCACCTCTGGGATCGATCAGCTGAGGTAGTACGTTGCTAATATCTCAATAGTCCCACAATTTCTTAATGGTGATAACGGCAATGACTTGGAAATTAACTATTCCGAATATGGCCTGTAGTGCTTGCGTTACCAATATTACTAAGGCTGTCCAATCACTGGATGCTCAAGCAACTCTGTCTGCTGATTTAGGCAGCAAGCAGGTATCGATCAATAGTGCCAAGTCCAGAGAGGCGCTCGCCCAAGTTATTACTCAATCTGGCTATCCTGTCCAGATTGAGTAATCTGAAGACACTTGCTTTAGTAATACCCTTACCTAAACTTTAGCTTTTAGATGGGGTTGTTTAGACTTGTCCTTATTGTCGACACCACTGCTAGAGCTTTTTAAAGACTGGGGTTGAATTACGCCATAGCCACCATGATTGCGTTGATAAATCACATTAATTTCATTGGTTTCGGAGTTGCAAAACATATAGAAATCATGATCTACCATTTGCAAATGTTCTTGGGCTTCGTCCATGGTCATTGGGGGCATAGCAAAATATTTTACACGGACTACTTCTGTCGGTAATGCTGGCTCTCGATCACCCACTAAATCATAGTCCACAGACTCCATCAATTCGTTCTCCAGGCTTTGATCTTTGAGAGACGTTTGAGTCTTTTTAGCAATGAAATTCTTTTCCTTGTATTTACGCAGTTTCCGAGTGATTTTATCAGCTACTAAATCAATACTTGCATATATTTTCTCAGCAGATTCTTGCGCCCGAATCACAGTACCATTAGCGTAAACGGTCACTTCTGCCACCTGTCGATCGGCTGCCCGCGGGTTATGATTTATTGATAAATTAACGTCGATCTCAGTGGTTAAATTTTCAAAATGACTCACCGCCTTTTCGATTTTCTGCTGCACATATTCGCGGATTGCATCAGTAAGCTCGATATTTTTACCTTGGAGGACTAACTTCATATCCGAATCTCCTAACTTGAGGATGAAATTATAGTCTGGACCTACAACTTCGATGAGAACTTAACTACAGGTTAACACTTTATGAGGAATGGTCAATAAACTTAAAGATTGCCACTTCATAGAATTAATTAAACAACATATCTCTTAATTTTCTGTAACGCATTACTCATTTCTAGTAGCTTTCTACCAACCCCAACTACCAGGGCTACCCTTAAATGGTCCAACGATATTTTGAGTGATCCATCCACCGTAAAATTCGCCGGGCTGTGGCTGCACCAGTTCATCGTCTACATAGCAGGCATCCATGGGCTGAGCGTAAAAAGCTAAGTAATTTGCGATCGGCTGAAAATTTTTAGTCGGTGTAGGATAAGCCCATGCGGCGTTTTCGATTCGTCGATCTCCTACGACGATGCGATGGTAGAGGGCATTTCCTTTCCACTCACAGAAAGAGCTACGCTCGGTAATGTGCAAATACTGCATTTGAATGTCAGCTGGGGGCAGATAGTAAACGGGCGGATGACTAGTTTCTAGAACGCGATAAGCGCGAGCGGTACTGACAATAATTTGGTCATTAAAAATAATTTGAATTTTCTTGTTAACTGGCTCTAGATGAGGAGGGCGTGGATAGTCCCAGACTGATTCTTGACCGGTTTGTGGTGGAATACGTTGAGGATGCATAAGCTGCGATCAAGTTCTGTAGTTACTTGGGTTCTAATGGGCACGCTCTAGCTCGAGAGCTTTAACATTAAGTGTATTGTTTTCTTTTCCTTAGATGGCAAATTAGATAAGATATTCGTCCCCAAAAATGGATGGACTAGGTAAGATCGATAATAGTTTTATCCCCAGTAAATTTCCTCTCCTTACTTTCACCATGTCCTCAACATCGACCCTGCCACTTCCCCCCGGTAGCTTTGGCTTACCTTTCGTCGGCGAAACTCCTAAATTTTTATCCGATCCAGATTTTGTGAGCAAGCGCCGTCAGCAACATGGAGCCATCTTTAAAACCAACATTCTGAACCGTCCTACCGTGGTCATGAGCGGTATCGAAGCCAATAAATTTATTCTTGCCACCCACTTTCACAAATTCTCTTGGCAAGATGGTTGGCCTAAATCTTTTAAAGAGCTACTGGGTGCATCCCTATTTCTGCAAGAAGGTACCGAACATCAACGCAATCGCCGCTTAATGATGCCCGCCTTCCACGGCAAAGCTCTGGGTAACTATGTTGATGTGATGGCCGAAATTACTGATCGCTATTGCCAGCAATGGCTCCAACAGGGTAATCTCACCTGGTTCAACGAATTCAAACAACTTACCTTTGCGATCGCTAGTACCCTGCTAATTGGTGCGACTCCCCAAGATAATTCCATCCCACAACTGAGTCAGTGGTTTACCGAATTGACTAACGGCTTCTTTACGCTCCCCTTCAAAATCCCTGGCAGTACCTACAGTAAAGCCCTGCAAGCTCGCGATCGCCTGTTAGCTCATGTCGAAACCGTGATCCAGTCTAAACAAAACAATCCCGGTGAAGATGTCTTGGGATTATTGATGCAGAGTGTCGATGAAGATGGTAGTCGCCTATCGACCGAGGAACTCAAAGTCCAGGCTATTTTATTATTATTCGCTGGCCACGAAACCACCACATCTCTGCTCACCTCATTTTGTATGGTGGTAGCCCAGCGTCCCAATATCCTCGCTCAGCTCAGAGCCGAACAAGCATCTATTGGTCTAGATCTACCCTTGAACTTGGGATTACTTAAACAAATGACGGTTCTTGATCGCACGATTAAAGAAGTAGAAAGACTATATCCACCAATCGGTGGTGGTTTCCGGGGCGTAGTGGAAGAATTTGAATTCAACGGCTGCCGGGTGCCTGCTGGTTGGCAAGTATTATATCGAATTCCCGAAGCTCACTTAGACAAAGAAATCTTTCCTAATCCCACCGAGTTTGATATCGATCGACATCACGAACGTGCTCCAGATTTTAGCCTGGTCACTTACGGCGGTGGTTCCAGAGTTTGCATTGGCTTGGCCTTTGCTCAAATGGAGATGAAAATTATTGCTAGCAAACTTTTGCGACACTACTCTTGGGAGCTACTGCCGGGACAGAGTTTGGCGATGAATGCGATTCCAACACTGCATCCTCATGATGGCTTGAAAATTAAATTCACTGCTCGGGAATAACTATGGATATATCCCAATCGATCGAAGATGCTATTGGCTCTTACTTTAACAGCTGGTTCCAAGAGCATCAGTTGATGTGGTGGCTCATCAATAACCCGGTGTGGGGCTTAGTCATCTTGTTGCTGTTGATCGCCTTATTTGTTGGCCTCTTGGGGGCGATCGGACGAGGCATTGAACAATTTTGGGTTTGGCTGTTGCGAACACCTTTGCGAATTATGCAACCAATGAGTATTTGGCTTTGGCAAAAAGGTACTAACCAAAAGCCTCTAGCTTCATTATCAGCACAAGATCGAAAGATTAGTTTCTTAGTAAGCCAACTACGCCAGATTCAACAAGAGCAAGATAAGCTGATGCAAGAGCTGCTGAAAATAGTAAAGGCTGAATTATGAATGCACCCGACCAACTGACTACGGCTATTCAAGAACTAGTCGATATCGTTGCTAAATTGCGATCACCAGACGGGGGGTGTCCCTGGGACTTAGCTCAAACGCCCGAAAGCCTAACCCCTTATATTGTGGAAGAAGCCTACGAAACAGTCTATGCTATTAGGACTGGTCAGCCGGAATTAATTGTCGAAGAACTGGGTGACTTATTACTGCAAGTAGTGTTGCAATCACAGATCGCCAGTGAAGCTGGTCACTTTAGTTTGGCTGAAGTTGCCGCTGGGATCAGCCAAAAACTAGTGCATCGTCATCCCCATGTTTTTGGTGAGGTGACAGCTACTAGTATCGAAGAAGTGAAAAGTAATTGGGACGAAATCAAAGCCGCCGAAAAGCCTGTAGATCGACAACTGCCTAGTTTCAAGATTCGAAAATATGCTGAAACCTTACCGCCGTTGGTGGCTGCCATGAAGGTATCTCAAGCTGCCAGCAAATTTGGCTTTGAGTGGGAAAATATTGAGGATGTTTGGGCAAAGTTTGAAGAAGAACTTGGAGAACTGCGGGAAGCGATCGATACCGATGATCGAGAACATCAAGAAGCGGAGTTAGGAGATTTACTGTTCACCATAGTAAATCTGGCTCGTTGGTATAAACTAGATCCCGGTCGCGGACTGCATGGAACGATCGATAGATTTAGGCAACGTTTACAGCAAATGGAAACAGTGACCAGCCGACCATTATCAGAATACTCCCTAGCTGAACTAGAAGTTCTATGGCAGGAAGCCAAGCAGCGACTGCGCCTCGGTCAAGAGCCGATTAGCAATCTGGACATCTAAATGATGCACCACCGGTAGACTATCAACGACAATCGCACTGCACAGCAGCATCATATAGAGGATCGAAAACTTAAACAAAGATTTGGCCACACCCTTGTCGATCGGATTGGCTATTAGATCGCGCACTTTCTGAATCAACGCTATTCCTAAGCCTAGCGCCGTGATCCCATAGATTGCCCCCGAAGCTCCCAAGGGATAAACCAATAAGCCAGTGGTTGGTACTAGCAAAAGCGTATACCACCAAATTTGTTCAGCGGTCTTGGCTTCACCCACAATTACGGGTAGCATCGGCACCCCCACTTTGGCATAATCATCCTTTAGCATCAGTGCCAAAGACCAAAAATGAGGCGGAGTCCAGATAAAAACGATCGCAAATATCAGCCAAGCGGTTAGGCTCACTTCCCCAGTCACTGCGGCCCAGCCTACTAAAGCAGGGATTGCACCAGCGGCACCGCCAATTACAATGTTTTGACTAGTGTGGCGCTTCAGAAAATGCGTATAAACCACCACATAGAAGCCGATCCCGGCTATTGTCCACAAGGCAGCAGCCAGTGTTGCATAGGTAACAAGCAGCATGAAAGACATAGCGGCCAAGACAAAAGCAAAAACCAGGGCATGACCAGGCTGCACGCGCTCAGAGGGAATCGGTCGGTGGCGAGTCCGCTCCATCGCATAGTCAATGTCTCCATCGTAAACACAGTTCAAAGTCTGAGCCGCCGCCGCAGCTAATGTCCCGCCCAAGTTAGTCACCAATAGCAAAAATGGATCGATCCGACCATCTGAGGCTAACCACATCGAAGCCGAAGTAGTGATCAGCAATAGTGGAATAATGCGCGGCTTGGTTAGTTGATAGTAGCTGCGGACAACTTCTGACCAGGTTTGAGAATGGGAAAATGTTTCTTGCATAATGTTGAGTTCTGGTGCCACTGAATATTTTAT
>JAYUSR010000072.1:0-2280 GCA_043755575.1 Synechococcales cyanobacterium | reverse complement strand
TAAAATTAAAAAAAAGTATGCTAAAAAAATCAACACATCAACACAAATCGGCTGAAACCGATGATAGGCAAGGGCTAGCCCCTGTGTTGGTGCCTTTACACACGCCCTCACACCACCAACACACACACAAACCAGCAACCTACGAACCGATTGGGGAGATAGCTCGACGGGTAATAGCAAACATTCAATCTGCGGCGGCAAGAAGCCCCGTGGAGCCGAGAGAGAAAGAGCAATCGAAGAATGGCTAAGAAGAGAACCGTGCTGTCGCTGTTCTGCGGTGCCGGTGGCAAAACACAGGGGGCGATCGATGCTGGCTATGAGCCGATCGGGGCGATCGATAATTGGATGCCTGCGATCAATGCGTACCGAAGGAATGTGAGTGGTGATGCTTGGTGCCGGAATTTACTGCACTGTGATCCAAAAACTTTTGATAAGCCCGACTTGCTAATGGCCTCGCCTCCATGTCCAAGTTTCTCGATCGCCAGAACAGGCGGAAAAGAAACGTTTAGAGACCAATGGCTTTCGGCAAAGGTGGCCGAATTTGCTGCGGTGCTTAAACCTGCGGCTGTTTTTGTCGAAAATGTGCCGCCTTACGAACAATCAAAAAGCTGCAAATTTTTAATTGTAAACTTGGTTTCACTGGGCTATGTGGTGCAGTGTCAGGTGCTAAATGCGGCTGATTTTGGAGCAGCTCAGTCTAGGCGGCGGCTTATAATTTTGGCCGTCAATCCAGCTAAGGCCAAAATTGATCCGATTGTGCCAACACACAGTAGATCGGGCGCTGATAGCCTGACTAAATGGCAAGGGTGGCGAGAGGCGATCTCCGATATTTTGCCCGAGCTAAGACCTGATCGGCTTAATGCTGTGCAGGTTAAAGCCATTCATGAAGGTTGGCAAGATTTATTAGTTCAGCGAACTGGGTATCGAACTAAGCCAACCATCTGGGTCGGTAGTCAACCATGCGGAACCCTGTTAGCTAGTGCGGGCACTGATGGCAAAGGAAATAAGCGGGCTAAGTTTCTGGACGTGGTTTTAGCCGAAGATAACGACCATGTGCCCAAGTGGTGCCGAACCATCAATGGGCGAGCACTACAAAGACTACAGGGCTATCCTGACGGTTGGGATTTAGGCGAAGATATCCGCGAAGTAGCAAGACTGGTGGGGAATGGAGTTATTCCGATCGTCGCCCAAAAAGTGATCGAGTCAATCTCTTATTTGCACTGATTGGCATAGGCCGCAATCTTGCGGCTGATTTCTACTCCGATGTTGGCGAGGTCTTCGATCGGCAGATTATCAATGATGCGCTGTGCCTGAGCCATCTGTGCAACCTGATACTGCTCACCATCAATACTGGCCTCTAAAGCTGCCCACAGCTCAGAAAGCCTGCTGTATCCCAGAAATATGGCTATGCGGTGAAGATTGTCACTATCAGCATGAGAACGGGCATTTTCCCATGCGCTGTAGGCCGCTTGACTCACTCCAAATCTTTTACTGGTTGCATGTTGATCAAGTCCCAATGTTTTGCGACGATGGCGAAGGAGTTGCCCTATCAATTTAAACTTTTCGTCAAGCGTTGGTTCCATGTGCCTGTGATCCACATCAATATACACATAATGTTTACACTCGGCTTTGTTAGCGTCAAGAGTACGTATATCCTAGCCTTTGCGCATTTGCAGGGTTAACTTTGCAAAAATATATTATTATTTAGTGTATACGCAAAGTTGAATGGTGAGTAAAGTGGCCAAAAATACGCAACAGAGCTGGAAGCAAGTGGTTTCAGCAAGGGTTCCACCAACAGTAGCTGAGCAGTTAAAAATTAGAGCTAAAAATGAAGGTCAGACAATAGGAAAAATGGTAGAAGCCGCTGTGTTACTGTTTTTAAACATACAATCACCAGAGGAGTCATCTCAATTATCTAGCAAGAAATGGCTAGGAGAATTGGTGCTTTTGTCTAACAAAGAAGCTGCGGAAATCTGCAAGCTCTCGATCGGGACTTTAAACAATTACCGCACCAGTAAAAAGTTTAAAGATAAGGGGCTGATAGAGGGCGTTCACTGGCTAAGACAGGGAGTTCGGACTATTAAATGGAACAAGGAAGCCACTGTTCACTGGGCATCAAATCAGCTATCAGATCACCGCCGCTGGCTGCGATCAAAAGCGAGGAATGGGTGAAAAGTGAGTTCGGTTGAAATATGAAGGCTGAAGTCTTTGCTGTGAGCTAACTACTTGGTTGACTCTTAATCAATTGGTTCCGAGTTCGAATCTCGGATTACCCATCTA
>JAYUSR010000071.1:0-2280 GCA_043755575.1 Synechococcales cyanobacterium | reverse complement strand
AAAATCTTGGCCCATAGCTCCAACCAGCCCACCAAATTCCAACCGAAAAATAACTTGAAAAAATACATACAGCAACAGCAAATAGCCCCAGAAATAATCTGTCAACTGAGATTTGCCGAGATCGCTTCAAGCCTCTAATAAGGAGGAGACATCCAGGCAGAGCAAATATAAGAATTGGTGAATAGACTAAAACACCTCGACTAGGACTCAGCAAAATCCCTGGGAAAGCAGTCCAAAAATTGTCTAATCGATTGAACCCCGGCAACGTAGTATATCCACCTATCCAAGACCCAAAATAATGGAAGTTCCACCATAAAATCGGAATAAATGATAGTAGACCGAGGATGAAGAAACCTATATTCCGAAATTGAGTGATCAGTACATATCCTAATAGGGGCAACAGATATAAACTGGCAGTAGGACGCGCCCCGATAAGAAGACCACAGGAAATGCCTGCTAAAAGCAAGAACCAAGAACTTCTCCGAAAAAATTGTTTAACTTGATCAGAAGAAGATTCATCACCGCAGGCCTGTGCTTTTAGAATTGAGAATAAACTACCTAAAAATGTGAAATTAACAATTCCATGCTGCCAGAGAGACTGAGAACTAATAGACCATGTTGTCGTGGCAAAGCCAAATATAATTGCAGTGATGAGTGCGATCGAAGATCTAAATCGCATCTTTAAAGTTGAGAACAGTAGAACAGTACTACCTGATGCCAAGGTAGATGCTGCGATTTTCTCAAAAATTAGACGTTGCGATTCAAGGGCTGGCGTGAGTAGATCGATAGGGGCTCCATGATTCAATATCTTAGTATATATATACAGCAGGAAATATATAGGTGCGGTAACGATAGCCGTCGTAATTGGGTAAATAGTAATCCAGTCACCACTAGAATGTTTTGAAAAGTAGTGGCCAACCCCCTTTAGGAGAAGATCTTCTGGCAGATTATTAAAGGTCAGAGAGTGACTCTCTAGGAAGTTAAATAGCCAAATTGATGCCGGTATCGTATCGCCGACACTTCGAAATCTTACACTTGAAGTGTAAATAATTATTGAACCCAAAAACAAGACAGAATTGACTATTAATTCCGTCAAAGAGCGACTTGAGAGATGATGTCTTTTCATGGGGTCCATAGCTTCGCGAATACCTCTAGTGTCAGTATGCAATATCCAGTAGCGTTAATGGGATAAATTAGAGATGATTAGATAGAGCCGAGGATACTCCAGATCTTTAGATTGCCGTTCTCGCGACTTAGGGGTGCCGCCGATGGGGGCGGACCCGGTCTCCCCTTCAAAGGATGAGCCCCTGAGTCATCTCCCGGCAAAATATCACCTATCCCTAGGCAGAGTCAAACAATCTTCCCCAGGAGAGAGGCAGCGATCGCCACATCCAGTATAAAATAAGTCATACTTACTCTCCAATCCACGCAAACCACTATGCATTTTGATGCCAAGACATTAGTTCAATCCCTAGGCTTCTGGGGCGGGCATCTCGCCATCTGGTCGATCGTCTTTGCCGAATCGGGCCTGTTTTTCGGCTTCTTCCTACCCGGAGACAGTCTCCTCTTTACCGCTGGCTTCCTGGCCTCCCCCAAAGTTGCCTTGCTCGACATCGGCATCCTCGCCGCTGGCTGCTTCATCTGTGCCGTCCTCGGCGACACCGTCGGCTACTTCAGTGGCAAGTGGTTTGGGCAGAAGCTATTGAACCAGAAAGATAGCTGGTGGTTCAAGCGCAAGCACTTAGCTGCCGCCCAGAAGTTCTACGACAAGAACGGCAAAAAGACAATAGTACTCGCCCGGTTCATCCCCATTGTCCGGACCTTCGCGCCGATCGTTGCTGGTATGGCCGACATGAACTATCGCTATTTCCTCACCTACAACGTGGTCGGCGGCTTCTTTTGGGCCGTGGGATTGACCTATTTAGGCTACTTCCTCGGCAGCATTATTCCCGATGTCGATAAATACTTGCTACCAATCGTACTCGCAATCATTGTCATTTCGCTTCTGCCTTCCATCTGGCACATCTACCAAGAAAACAAAAAACCTGTCTAGAGGCCCCCTAGCCACCAATCCTGGGGGGACCGGAGTTGTTATGCGGGTTGGCCTTACCCAGTTCAAAGTCCCCCAGAATATAGCCCGAAGGGGCATACCCTACGGGAAGCAAGCTACAAGAAAGGGGGATTTAGGGGGCCATATCCACCCAGCCCCAAACCATTCACTCCTCATCCAACCCCAACAACTCCCCATCAATCGCCTTCAACCTCAACTTAATCACCTCC
>JAYUSR010000070.1:0-6673 GCA_043755575.1 Synechococcales cyanobacterium | reverse complement strand
CGCAAATGTGTTGAGAAATATCAGAAAAGTTGAAAATATATTAATTAAGTCAGGATTGTTTAATGTGGAAGGGAAGAAAAAAGCAAAAGAACTAGATTCAGGTATAGAAATACTAGTAGTAGATGTAACAGAGCACGAAGTAGAAAGACCAAAAAAACAGAAAAGACATTACAGTGGTAAGCAAAAATGCCATACGGTAAAGTCATAAGTATTGGTAAATCAAAAAACGCAAGAAATTATTTGTGTTGCACTCAGAGAAGAAAAATTACACGATTTTAGAATCTGAAAAGAAAGTCAAATAGGCATAGGGGAAAAGGCAGAATTATTAGCAGACAAGGAATATCAGGGAGTTGAAAAGATTCATGATAACAGCCGAACTCGAATTAAAAAATCGAAGGGAAAGTCTTTAAGCCAGGAGCAGAAGATATTTAATCAGCAGCTAGCAAAAGAAAGAATTATTGTCGAACATGTTCACCAGAAACTGAAAATATTCAGAATACTCTCCTCCAGGTATCAAAACAGAAGAAGGAGATTTGAATTAAGGTTGAATTTAATTGCTGGAATTTACAATTATGAACTTCTTTTATCCTTAGAAAAGACGATCCCATAATACTTTCGCAGGAGGTCTAATGAAATATTTGCAGATAGTGTGATGGTGATCACCTAAATTATGGGCACTCTAGAATTGTTCTCTCCTCGTGAGCGTTTCTCTTGTGCAAGTAAGTTGCCAAAAAGTTGCCCCAGCCAGCAAAAGCTCTCTGACCTACAAAAGACTGGTCTTCAGCTCACCACCGTAAGTCAAGGTCGTGATGTGGTGCTGGCGATCGATCTAACAGAAAGTGTTGGTTTGAATGATGAAGGGCGGTTGCGTCTGAAACAAATCGTTCAAGACAGTTTGCAAAAAGGTGATTCTGTTTATGTGGTGCCCTTTGCTTCTCAAGTCAATCCACTGCAACCGCAGGTAGATCCCTTTGCTACTGGTATTCGTTTTCATGGCAAGCCAGAGGATGTCGATCGAATTCTGCAAACACTGCCGCTGACTTCTAACACTGGCCAACAAAACGCTGATATTCAGCAAGCTGAAGGCAGCATTTACAAGAATTTAGCTCAATTGAATCAATGTCGGCTCAGTGCCAATCAAGGAGTGAGAACTCAATCGATCGTGTGGCTGACGGATGCGCCGCTATTAACCAAGCCCTTAGGGGGTGACAACAAGGCTACAAAACAGACTGGATAATAAATAGAGCCTTTCACCCTCGCTGATAATTTCGCTGCTTATTAAGTTTTAGACTAGTAAGCAGGATTACCAGGTCTGGCCAATCATTCATAGCATTCGCCCATAACTGACCATATAATCCAATCCAAAAATGGCTATGTTTTTCTACCGAACGATGTGATTATAGCTTCCGACAAACATAACTTCTTACATCTTTTCTTGGAATAGATTCTCCATGAAAAGTAGCTAAACTATAGGCAATTGCAACGAGTAGAACAAAGGCTAAAAAGCGAGTTTAATTTACCCAGGTTTGTTCTAATTTATAGCCACCTGTCTTACAGTCTTTGAACATAGACTCAATTCCCCATTTAGCCTTGTAAAACGAGAGAGTGATTTTTAAGTTATCAAGATTGGTTAAAATGTACCGCAGCTCTTTTGCTTGTTTACCTCGATGTTTTCTTTTCCAGGTCGCTTCTAAGTTAAACTGGCCTATTTTTTATTTTTTAGTGCAATGAATATCGTGGATAAAGCGAGTCATCCCAGGCTTTATTTCTAAGTCTTTAAGTGCTCCATAATCTTGACCTCCCTCTTGGATAAAAGTACTTTTCTTCTGACGCAGTGCGAACTTCACACCTCTCTCGTTGAGACACTCTCCCAGCTTAATACTATGAAACTCTCGGTCTCCAAGTACTACTACGGGATAAGGCTTCAATAATTTCAATACTGGCACTAATAATAATTTTTGTTTCTTCAAATGACTATTACCTTTCTTATCTAAACACCTCCAATATATCGGCAAGGCATGATTTCCCCACACCAGACTTAAGACAAATAAATTTCGTTCTCGCCATTTCGTTCGGTCAATCGCTAATAATAAGTAGTCATGATGTGTAAGCTTCTTTTTACTTTGATTTCGCTTTTGTGCCTGGTTAGTTATACCTGGTCGAAACTGGTTCTTGACCAAGTGTTTAATAATCGGAAACCATATCAGTTTTACGCTTAAGCGTGGTAAGTATAAAAACCTTTGCAGATTTCGTAATCTACTTTCATATAAAATTGGCTGTGGAAACAAAGTTGCTAAACTTGATAAGCACACTTTTCGGTGGGTTCGCAAAAGTAAAACTAGTAGTTGCAATGTCAAATACTGAGTCTCTGTTAGATTAGCTCGTATACAAGTCTGGTAGAATGTTGGGAACAATTTTTGTTTTTGGTTGCGTCACAGCAACCTTATTATTATTTGCCACCCATTGCTCACTTTCTTTCCAGGACTGACTTTGGGGCTTGTTGTCACCCCTTGAGCGGCAGCTAATTTAATTTTTGAGCCTTCAGACATGATGTTCTGACGCTATGGCTGGCAAAGATCGATCGATGGCAATATCGCCGCTATCGACTTCGGCTACAAATTTAATCGAACTACCTAAAGTCAAAATCGACCGTTCAGACTAGTACATTTCCTTCGTGAGCTAATTTCGGTCGATCACCACCACATCTGGTCTAAATGCTGTCATTCCGATATCATTTAGGCGTATTATTCCCCGCTGAGGACAAACTAAGGTAAGCTTGCTGCATCGATCTGGACGCAAATCTTGGTGGTGATTAGAGCAGCAACCTCTTCATGTGAGCCTGTTGGTTCCAAGTCAAATACCTCTCCATCGATTAACTCATAACGATTATCGCCACCATAACGATCGAGAAACTCATCAAAACTCAGGGGCTTCTACTATATTGGTTGGTCTATCGTAATGGTCATAAGCTAACTTAGCCAGACTAATATTCTAAGTTTACTTAGTTATTTAGCTTGACAGCTTGGGCAAAAATAAACCCGTCGCCCGCCGAGGGTATCTTTAAGGATTTCGGTGTGGCAGAGGTGACAGAGGCAATCTTGGCGACCGAAGACCCAGTGGCGGTATTGACGGCGGGTTTGACTGCTTTGTTTGAGCTGTTGGACGATCGCCAAACTATTTGTGATCCCCTTGGTGGCGTAGGATTGGCGCGGCAGTTCGAGCAGGGCGGCGGCTAGTTTCTGAAGCCTGTCGATCGAACAATCCACTGGCCTTAAGGTGGGATGAATTCCAGCTACAAATAAAACTTCGCTGCGTAAATAGTTACCCAAGCCACCCAAGAAATGCTGATTTAGCAGCAGTGCGGGGAATCCCTTGCGATGAAAGGTTTTGCTTTGGAGCCGATCGAGCACCATTTCAACTGTTGTGGTCACTTCTAAGACATCGGGGCCGAGTTTTTGCAGGAATGGATGGGCGGCGATCTGGTCGTCGTCTAATACGTCAATATCGGAGGCGCTGTAGAGGAGTGCCGATCGCTTTTCGGTATGAATGGCTAACCGCAGCTGTCGATTGGTGTCTGGGTAATCATAGGCGCGCCGACTGTACCAAACCCCGTAGAGCTGATTGTGACTATAAATGGTGAGCTGATTGCTGAAGCGGGTTAGCAGGGCTTTGCCCTTGGGGGTGACGGAGACAATGCGGGCAGCGGTAAGTTTGGCTTCAAAGGGTTTGAGCTGGTCGAAGGCAAAGGTGACTTCGGCCAGCGGGCGATCAACAATATCTTTGGCGATCTTATCGGCGGCTAATTTAATTTCTGGGCCTTCAGGCATGGTGTTTTTGCGCTATGGCTGGCAAAGATTTATCAATGAAATTTAACTTAATTAGGCTAGCTGTGTTCGGGTCATATTGGAATCGATCGATAGTCCCTGCCTGAATTTTTTCAATTACCTCTTCAATTATATTTAGTGGCACAAAGAACCACTCTCTCGGTTTCACGGCTATGTCAAAGCGATCCTTTAGCTCTACATCTAGCCGAGCACTGCTGAAAAACTTATGCAGGAGTGCCTCAAGTCCCTTGCTGTTGATATTTGCCAGTTTGAAGGTGACAACGATTTCCACATCTGCGAGTAAATAGGTGGGATCTTTTTTGGCGTTGGCAATCCGGCTTTTCACGTCGCCGCTGGTGACACCGATTTTGTGAATGACAGAGCGATTCTCGACGATAAAGGGATGATCTGATTGGCTCTTGAGCACATAGATGTAACCAGTTGCTAGGTCATCAGCTGCGGCAACTTGGGAAAACAGTGGGAGTGAGCCAAAATCAGGACTAGTGATGCGGCGGCTAGCTTTGTCTCGGTTTAGGGCACGTTGGAGTGATCGCAGTAGCAGGTCGCTCTCGGTGGTGTTGTCATAAACCACCCGCAGCCGCCGATCTTGCCGCCCATAGTCGCTCATAAATGGCTCACCCAGATCGACCACTATCACTTTTTGCCCATCAACGATAAATAGATCACCCTGGTTAACCGCCCCATTGTCTTGATATTTTAGGGTTTGCCGTGCCCCTGTTTTTAGATCGCTCTGTACTTGGTCGAAGATCGGTTTAAATCTGTCGAAGTCTGGACAGGGAGTGCGCTGGGCGATTTCTTCGGCGGCTTTAATTTCCTGGCGCGATCGCACATGGGTAAGCTGAGTCACATCGCGATCTGCGGCTGGATCGATGCCGAGGGCTGCTAGCAGTGTTTTGTCATCAAGGTCTACTTCTGGGGTGAGGCTGGTATTAACATCTAACAGTCCGCGAGAATCTAATGGTTCTAGAACAGCACGGCATTCTGCTGATTCTCGCAGTCGATCGAGCCGCACGGCGTACAGTCGTTCAAAAATATCATGTTCTTCGCCATGCTGGGGCAGTCTGCCCTGTTCGGCTACGAACCGTTCGATTTCCTCGAATCCGGCGATAATTCTCTCTTCCTGGGCTGAACGCTGACCGGATGGTTCGGGGGCAATGTCTACGCCCAATTCGGCGAGTAAATCTAAATCTTCATCGGTGGTGTATTTGGACATCTTTTTCTCTGTTTACAAAGACTTTTGTTGCAATCGGAAACCCAGGCAGCCCTCACCCCGCCCTCGCCTCCGGCTCTGGCTCCCCTCTCCCAAGTTTGGGAGAGGGGCTGGGACTTAGACATCTTTTTCCTCTTTCACTTTGCGCGTCAGAAAAGCCACTCCTTCGGCCATGCGTTTTTCCCAAGGATCCATAGCCGTGAGGGAAGGCAGTCGGCCTTTTTCTTGCTTGAAGCGACTTGCCCGTTTAGCTAGCTCTCGCGCGTCTTCTAGGCTTAGAGTGATGCGCTTGGCGGTAATGACTTCAGCCACTTGCCGCAGTCGCTCTTCGCTCATGGATTTGGCTAGGATGGCGTAGGCTTCGCCAAAGGGATTAATTTGATCGATCAAATCCATATCCAACTCAGTGACAGATAGGGCAAACTGTCGCACTCCGTCGATGAGGGCGGTATTTTTGGGGGCATCGCTATTATTTGGGTCGGCTGTGTAGGCTCCACCTACTTCGTTTACCGTTTGCTTGGCCTGTTGGACGAGGTTGAGGGCGGCGATCGCGTGTTGGCGCACTGCTTCCCGGTCTTCTTCGTCTAAGTTGGGAAATTTTTCTTTGACGATTTTGCCCATCCGCACTTGAGTAAGTTCTTCGGGTACTAGCTCTTCGTCAAATAGCCCGCGCTCGATCGTCGGTTTGTCTTGGACAAAGGCGGTCACTAATTCGGTCAAGTCTTCACGACAGATTCGCTCAGCTTCTGGGCTTTTGGGGGTAGACAGCCCCTTAATTTCTAGCTGAATTTGACCGGTTTCGGGGTTAACACTCACGTTGCACTTGCTGGGATCGTAGCCGCTTGCGCCGTAGTCAAAGCCCGGTGTCGGCTCATTATCGGGGCGTTTGGGTTTGAACTCGAAGCGCGGAGCCAGGACTTGTTCCATCAGCAGGCTGGCAGCGATCGCTTTGAGCGTATCATTTACGGCTTCGGTAACGGCGGCTTCACTAGCATCGGGTTCGGCAATTAGGTTGGTGAAGCGGGCGCGGGTTTTGTCCGGTGCGTCGCGGGTGGCACGACCGATGATCTGGATGATTTCGGTGAGGCTAGAGCGGTAGCCGATCGTGAGAGCATGTTCGCACCAAATCCAGTCGAAGCCTTCTTTGGCCATGCCGAGAGCGATGATGATATCGATGTGATCGCGGTTGTTTTTGTGGGTGGGGTCTTTGAGGGCCGTGGAGACTTTATCTCGCTTGCTGGAGTCATCGTCTACTAGGTCAGCAATCTTCAGAATTTTGCCAGCGGTTTTGACCAGTTGAAATCCGGTCTGAGGGTCGGTGCCCTGCCATTCGCCTAGCTCCTCAATGATGTGTTCGACTTCACGAATTTTGTCTTTGGTGCTTTCGCGGGAGTTGACGTTGGGAATGTGCAGAATAGTTTTTTCGTTGGGATTCAGCACCTGCATAATTTCGTCAGTGTAGCTGCCCGCATAGAAGTAATAGCCGATGTCGAGTTGTTTGAGGTGCTGGTAGCCGTTAAGCTGTTCGTAGTAGGTGTAGGTAATGGTGTCAAATTTGGATTCGTCTTCGGGGTGCAAGACGGCCTCGGCATCGCCGCGAAAGTAGGAGCCGGTCATG
>JAYUSR010000069.1:0-22609 GCA_043755575.1 Synechococcales cyanobacterium | reverse complement strand
GCTACTGGTGCGGCAGATTTACGTTTTCTGGCGGGGCTGGCGGCGGCGGGAGAATTCAAACCAGTCATTGATCGGCGTTATCCGTTGGAACGGATGGTTGAGGCTCATCGTTATGTTGATACTGGGCGTAAGAAGGGAAATGTCGTCGTAACTATGGAGGATGTCGATCGAACCTAGGATCAAATCAGAGTTCATTGCCGAGAAAGATTCAAATATTCGGTATTACAAGAATGAGACAAGACATGCTGAATATTTCTGAGAATAAACAAAAAATCAAGCTGCCAGCAGCAGTTCTGACATTTTAGTTTTCAGATCAGATGATGTTGCTAGAGGCTTGTAGACCTCGCCTTCGTAGGGTTTCCACAAATAATTCAGGGCAAAATTGCGGAGTGTTGATAGTGAACCTATCAGCTGCCAAATATCCTGCGAAACCACAATTCCAGATAGATTAGTTACTGTCAGATCTTCAATTAGTTCGCTGTTGGCATAATGCTAACGTGGGTATCACTGTCTTGAGTGGCTTCCAAGTCTCCTGTGATTTGATCGCGATCGATCACCGAGAAAACGATCTCTCGGATAAAAACCGATATTGGTGCTGGTTATTTTGACCACACGCTACTGAAGTACATACAAGCCGCAAAAATTGGGAGCCAAGCCCACTAATATTATGGCTGTGGAACAGCTATTTCTTAACCAATACTCCAGACACTTTTTTCAATTATTCCATAAGGTTTTCAGGGTTTTCTTTCAATGATTAGGCTATTTTTTCAAGGTTAGCTCTATCCTTGACATTGAATTAAATATCTTGATTACGACTGGATAAGGGTTTGAGGCTTAAGATTTGATCGAAATATGTCCGGAGTATTGTTAACCAGAACTGGTGTTAAATAATTTCTGGCTCTAAATAGTTGACCTATGCCATAAAATTACTAAACTAATATAGCAACTAATAGATAAATGTTATGGTAAGTATCCCAAAACAATCAGGTTTTGTCGTTGTTGGAGCGGCTTCAGGTCAAATTTTTGCTAGCCAAGTGGGTAGCATTGGATTAGTTGGCAGTTTTGGAGGGATTGCATTAGGAACACCAGTGATTGTTGTCAGTGGAATATTAGCTGGGGCAGCGATCCAAGGAATTATCGAGGGGATTGAAAATGGTGATGTTGCTGTTCTAGGGGTGACAACAGTTGGATCTGTATTGGGAGCTGGTTGCGCTGCTGCTATTGGTAACGTAGGTGTTGGGGTGGCAGGAACTGCTTTTGGAATAGGGGTAGGAACTATGGCTGTAGCAGGAGGTGTTTTTGCCTTGGGAGTCTATCAGTTAATTCAAATATTTGGAAAAGACAGTCAAGCTGAATCATATGAAGAGATATTTTCCCGGATGCAGGATAAAATTTCTGATCGAGAATTCTATATAGAAGCATTGCTAGAGTTAGAGTTAGATTCTTTATCACGAAACTTGAAATGGCATAAAAGTTTTTCTGACTTGAAAATAGATGAAGAGCTTAGGCAATTGAAGCAAACTCTGGGAATAAATCATATAACAGAATCTCCTGGAAAGTATGATTGGGAAACACTAGAAAGCCAAGAGAAACTAAATCAGCTTAAAGAACAGTTGGAAGAATTGTTCAGGAATAATCAATTTCAAGAAAATTCTTTTTATAGCTACCCACCTATATCAGAAAATAACAATCAGATAATAACTATAAATCTTCCAAGGTCTGTTTGGCGGTCAAAAATATTGAAAACCATTGAAAATAACGATTTTTCTTCTTTGACCATTACTCCTGATAGTCAATATTTATTTACAGGCAATGTTAACGGAACGATTTTTCAGTGGGATTTAACTACTTGTCAGCATTTGTTTACTTTTACTAGCGGACGATCTGAAATAATGGCAACAGAGGTTAGTCCAGATCAAAAGAGGTTGTTAGCTGCTGGATTCGATCGTCGTATTAGTGAATGGAATATTCAGTCAAAAGGAATATTTATAGGTTTTCATGATTTACCTTCTTCTTACAGCCATGATGGAGTGATTTACAGTTTATCGTGTAGCCCTGATGGAAAAATAATTGCTAGTAGCGGTTCTGATGCAATAATTAAAATCTGGAATGGCATAACTGGACACTGGAATCGGAACTTAATTGGACATACAGCCTGTGTCCGAGCCATTATTTTTAGTGCCAACAGTCAAAGTCTCATTAGTGCAAGTGAAGATAAAACTATTCGGCTATGGCAAGTAAATAGTTGGGGAAATTCAAGTATCTTAGGTGAACATCAAACAATGGTTATAGGGTTAGATTTACTTAAAGACGATCAATTATTGATCAGTGCAAGCTTTGATGGTACCGTCAAAATCTGGGATCTTGATCGAAAATTATGTCTGAAATCTTTTCAGACTAATCACAAAAGACTCTTAGATATTTCCGTCAACCCAATCACAAAAATTATTGCAACAGCTAGTACGACCGAAGTCAAACTATGGGACTGGAAAACACAACAGTGCTTGCAGACTTTAGACGGTTGTTTTCCGATCCAATTTAGCCCTAATGGTCAGTTATTAGTGACTTGTAATCCTTTGCCCAGGCAGGGTTTAAAGGTTTGGGATTTACAGACAGACCAATCTAATGCAGATCAGTTTGACGATTTTGGGTTTGATTTATTACTCGAATGGTGGAAAGTGTTAGGAGTTTCATCTGATGCCGATCAAAAAACAGTGAAAGCTGCTTACTATTCCCTGGCTAAAAAAAATCATCCAGATC
The DNA here is from genome assembly GCA_043755575.1 of Synechococcales cyanobacterium. Lineage (GTDB taxonomy): Bacteria > Cyanobacteriota > Cyanobacteriia > Cyanobacteriales > Chamaesiphonaceae > JAAFHZ01. Next base: position 19,849 of record JAYUSR010000069.1, on the reverse strand, counting down.
AGAATATGGCTCAAAATAAGCACAATGCCTACGCTGTTGCCATGCAAGAAATCAACCATGCTTACGATAAGTTTTGTAGTCAGCAGGAAACACTCTGATTCAAGCTAATCTAATGGCTTAACCTTGACTGAAAAGTGGGAAGTCAACTATTTGTTAATATCTGGGAATTACTATCTCAGATAAATACAGTCTAATATTCGGTCGTTTTGTTCACACGTTTAGCGATCAATGGCGATTCCCTAACCATCGAAATACCGACTAGCGATCAGGGCATATTGATTACATAGAGAGCCGCAAAGCCAGCCAGCCAACCAGTCCCAAAGAATTAAGTCAAATGCTAAAAAGACTAATCCTGTCAATTGCTCTGATCGCTTCAGTTACAAGCATCTCTAGTCCAGCCAACGCTTCTAGTATTAAATATGGGGATGAGGGTGAGCGATACATCTGCGCCTCTAAATTCTTGGGTTATCAGAGATAGTGGTGGCCAGCCGATCGGTAAGCAATTAAAAGCTGGTGAGTGCATGGAGCTAGTAGGCATCACTGAAAATGGTGCATACCTGAAGGTTAGAGGAGCTTCAGGGCGATCATTAACACTGAAGGCTAGCTCATCCGATATTGAGCTGTACAATACTCGATCAATTAAGCCGGTTAGTTCTTCACAACGAAAGATTGCAATTTGTGAATTGCAAGAATCACATTTAAAAATGATCGGGCGTGGGCTGGATATGACTTGTGTAAGCTCTCATGTTCAAGATGACGTTTATTCTGCTTAGTTAATGGCATATAGACAAGGCCAGTTTAAGCAAAGACAGTTAGACGAGTTAGAAGCATACCTATCTGACTAGTTCTAGTTGACTTCCTACCAAATAGTTCGATCGCTCTCACTTAATTTTAATAAATTATCCACTAACTCATTTACTCAAAAACATGGGCTGGACACTAAACGAGGTCACCCAAAGGCTGACATAAAGGCTGCTCTAGAAAAGCTGGGTTAATCGATCGGTATCGATATGACTCAACCGTATGAGCTTTCTACCCTATGAATGAAGGGAAATGAGGGTCAGTAGTCAGACTGTAAAGATATTTCGATTATTTTGCTGTTACTCTCATGCCATACCATGCAGAGCTTACAACTCAACAAGCAGCAGATTTACTGAACGTTTCACGCCCTTTTTTAGTAAAACTACTAGAATCAGGAGAACTAGCGCATCGAATGGTTGGTAAACATCGGCGGGTGTTGCTTCAAGATGTGATGAAATATAAAGAGAATATCGATCGAGCTAGAAACGAGACTTTGAATGAATTGGTCGCACAGGAATTAAATATGGGATATGAATAAACGTGTCAAATCAAGTACCCGACTACTTACCGTAGCCGAGTACTTAAGGTTATGGAGAAATTACAGGCAATGAACGTTAGCCGATTTGAGGAGAAGACATTAAATCGATTGCTACCAACGAGATTTTGTTGTTGGCATCTAAAGAAAACCGCCAAGCCATGTTGAGACCGGGACTATCGCCAGACCAAGTAGTTTGCATCCTCCCAGTTACTCGCATCCTAGTCAGTTCGTCATCTTGATATGAAACTAAACCTTGGTCTGGCAATATCTTAATATTCTGACATTCCGTTTCAAGATAGCTCAGAATCTGCTCTTTGCCCACGATGGGCTGCTGAAAGGGTGGTTGCAAAGCACCACCAGTCACAAACAGATCGACCACGGCCTCAAAATCATTAGCGTTCATACTACTCAAATATTCCAACACGGTGGAATTGGTAATGCTCTCGATCGCCTTTGGCTCCAGTAGAGTCATCGCCGAGTTAATAGTAGATGTCATTATTTCCTCATTTTCTTATGCAAGAGGTTTAACTACCTTAGCTACTAAATTGTGAGGAATTAGAAGCTCAGTGGTTACTAGTCATCTTATTATAAATATTTTATAAAGTTTATATTATTTTATACATTTTAAGCATTTATTTTTAAGTCACTATGATCAGATTGAGATCATTATAAAGCTCTCCTAGACTAAAGAAGGAGAGCTTGAAAGCAATAGATTAAATGTGCATTAAATGTATTAAAGACAACATTGTAAGATTTGATACATTATTCTCAATCTATTTGTTAAATTCATTATAAATTTATTAGAATGTGCGGCTACGCCACTTATTTAAACGATACTCAGCAATACTAGCTAAGGCTCGCGCTTCTGATAATTGGGCAGTCAAATCATCATGGTCGGTGGTTGGTGAGGTACCTTTAAATACCACAGCAGCTCCCACGTTAGCCAAAGACCGCAATTCATCAATTTGTTGTTGCAGCGTGGCACTTTGATTACTGATGGTGCTTACTGGCTGAACGGCTGGTGGCATATAAACAGGTGTCGAAACGATCGTACTGTGCTGAAACAGATTGGCCAACATTTGACTAACATCTGTGAACTGGGTGGGTCCTACGGCATTGTAGATCAATACTTTTTGTAGCTTTGGTAAATTGCCGGTAGTTAGATCTTTATCACTACTAGCTGCCCCACGCATCAAAGAACGCATATTAGTTACAGCCTGCATTGACAGTCCATTTTGGGTAGAAAAACCCCGTGCAAATGGCACGACGTTTTCACCATAGAAGTTTTGATATTCATCACTATCTAAATAACTATCAACTTCAGCTTCATGACCACCCTGATCAAGGATGTTGCTGTGGGCGCGCATTTCTTCAAAATCATCGGGTGCTCGCCCTAACAGATGTTTAAAGTTCAGTTCGATCGATCGATAGCGGTAGCAATTATCAAAAAATCTCGATCGATACAGCTCGGACTTGGCAACCTGGCGCACAAACTCGCGCACGCTAATTTCTCTGGCCTTTAACTGAGACTCTGGAACGACGAGCCGCTCACTTTCCATCACGTAGGCATTGCCTAACACTTGACGATAAACGGCATTAATTAAGGTTTCAACAGCGGTACTGCCATCATCCGATGACAGCCACGCAGAACTCTTGGCAAAACTGCTAACCATTGCAATAGCTCCTAATTTATGAAAGGTATTTTTAAATTTAAAACGTCAACACCTCTTGCCACTGGCAAGAGGTGGACAGAGAAATTCTTAGCCTCGGACTAAGCGATTTCTGTAATACTTAAAATTTTGCCGCCAGCCTTTTGAATGCTCTGGATTTTATTCGAGAGCTGGGTATAGCTAATATCGAAGGATACACTGCTGCGGGCAGTACGGGAGGCATATTTAACACTGCTAGTAGCAATCCGAAAACGCTTGCTAGTATTGCTATAACCACCAGAACCATTGCGAGGAGCACTGATTTTGGTTGCTAAGTTACCACCAATATCACTGATGAGTTTGGCTGATTTGCCAATATCATTAGCGGCAAAACCCCGATTGATCGCAAAAGTGCGATTGAAGCCGACGTTTTTAATACCAGCTTGGGTTTGGTTGCCGCGTACTGAAGGTACGATCGCATCCCCAAAATTGTCTACATACTCATTACTATCAATATAAGAATTGATTTCAGCTTCATAGCCATGATTGTTGTAGATTTGAACATGTTCAGCAATTTCAGCTTGATCTTGCGGTGCCCGACCGAGCAAGTGCTTGAAGTTTAATTCAATAAAACGATACGCCGAAGAACTTTCAAAAAATAGTGATTTATATAGATCAGAATTAGCCACTGCTCTGACAAATTCTCTAACGGTAATATTCCCGTTCCGCAGTAAGGATTCAGCACTATCTAAACGCTGACTTTCCATCACATGGGCATTACCCAAAACTTGACGATAGGCGGCGCGGATCACGCCTTGCAGATCATCTTCAGTAGCATTAGAGCGTAATTCTATTTGATCGGAATTATTTATCCAAAGAGACATGGTACTTATCCTTAAAATTTTCAAAAGCTGTCTATCACATTAAGACAATATGAGAGCATGATGTATAAATGTTAAGTGCATCTTCACGCTTCAGAAGCTTTACTAACATTTATATTAAGGATTGTTGAGACAATTTATTTCCAGCCTCAAAAAAAACGCTCCGATCTAAGTAAGGGAGCGTTTACAGCTTAATTTATCCTAATTAGAACTAACGAATATAGTTTAATAGTTCTTTCGGTGAAGCTAATAGATCGATCGCTACGAAGAAGATTTTACCTTCAGGATCGAGCAAAAAGCGCCAAGCCATATTCATACCAACATTGGCACCAAACCAAGGAGTTTGCACTTTGCCAGTTACTTTAATCTGATTGTAGCTACCTTCTGCTGGCTCAACGGTGCCCCGCTCCGGAATCAGCTTCAGATTTTGGCATTCTTCTTTCAAATAATTGAAAACAGCATCTTTACCAACAATCGGTCTTTGGAAAGGCGGTTGTAGAGCACCATCGTTATCAAAAAGGGCAATGACTGCATCGAAGTCATTAGCATTCATGTTGTTGATGTAGCTTAAGACGGTGGCATTATCTACGCCTTCGATCGAGACGGCTTTCCGCAGTGCTATTTCTTGAGGCAAGACCATCGGTTCGGATACTTTTGCCGCTCCTTCACCCACATAACCCATGTCTACTACGGTATTCCTTAATACCGTAATCTGCTGACCCTGTTCTAGATCCCGAATGGCTTGGAGAATGGCGGATGCGTTGGCGGATAGCTTATAGCCTTCTGGGATGGGGGCGACTAGACCTTCGGCCATCCACTCCCCTAATTGATACCAAAAACCTAACTTGATGTTGGGAGTAAAAACACCATAGGCACGACAGACTTCGTTATCAGCACGGTTGGCCAAGTCGCACATCGCTTGGGACTGTTCGGCAAAAGACATCGCTTTGATTTTGTTCAGCAAGCCCTGTGCCAAAATCATACTGGCAGCGCCAGGAGCGGCAACTGTGATAGTAGTACCCATTTCTTCGTAGGCAAACCAAATCAGGGCTAACTGATCTTCAGCACTGAGCTGGTTGAAGCGAGCGATCGTTGCGGGAACGGCATCAGCAGTCAGAGTGCCGGGAAAAATACCGCGTGCGGAATCAATAGTAAATGACATATAAGCATTGCTCCAAATCTTTATAGCTTTATTTTATGTGCTGTCGGGTCGCAAGATGGCGAAAACTTATGACCCAGTTACATACTTTATTACATTTTGTTAACAAAAGTAAATATATCTTTACAATTATTTGACAGATGGCAATTTATACCAGGGCAGCTGGGGATATTCATGATGCTCCCAGTGATAGCCAAAGTGGTAACAGGTCAGCAAAGACCACAGGGTTGAAAAGTTGCTGCTGCGCGATCGATGTTCCCCCAGGTTGGCTGGGGAGTGGTGGGGCAAGAAAGTACCAAAATAGAAGAGCTGAAGCGAGCTGAGCAAGATCGGCAGCACCCAGAACAAAAGCAGGTTAGCGATCGATACTTGCCCCCACCAGTGCAAACCAATAAAAATAGCTGCCATTCCGATCAGTAATGTCCAAATCTGCCGACGCGGCACGCCGACTAAATAGCCGCGCATAAATTGGAGATACCATTGCCCAATCCCCTGCTCACAAAAGTCTGGATCTAGCTCAGTGGCGGGATGCTGATGATGGAGTTGGTGTTTAGCTTGCAGGGCAGAATAGGACAAAAAAGCGTAGAGAGTAGTGCAAAGACTGCCAATTAGATGATTTAGGCGGAGATGATCGATCGAGACCGTGCCGTGCATCGCATCATGAGCCGTCACAAACAGTCCGGTATGGAAAAAAGTCCGCAGCGCAATCATTGCCAGGATCATCATCAGCGGACAGTGAGCAACATCCAGCCAACAAGCCTCCACCAGGCTTACTGTCCAAGCAGTCAATAGCAGCAAAGGAACCAGTAGGCCAACCAATACTTGCACAACAAAATAACGTCATTCTAGAGTCTAGCGGAAAAATTGGGTCTGGTCGGAATCTTCTAGCGTTTAGGTCGCGTCAGTTCTAGTTAAGTTCCTCACCACTGCGGAAGTAGATAGCAACCTTGATGCTAGGATTACCGCAGCGATCAGTGCTCTGGTGCCACACCCAGATTGCGAATGTCCAAATCGTTTTTCTTTAAAAATATGAAATCAAAGTTTTTAGTATCCATAGGTCTGATTCTGCTAGGAGCAATGGAACTGTGTATATTAGCTGTTCATCCACAGACAGTCCAAGCTCAGCAGGGGGTCGCTGTCCATCAAGGGGTAGAAGTTGTAATTAATGGCAACAAAGTTGCCCTGCCCTGGCGCGCGCATGGCCAAAAACTGGAACTAAGTGATACCGGATTGCTGTATCAGTTTGGTTTGGAATTACTAAATACTAGCAATTATCGCCAGCAGCCGGTTGACGGTTATGCCAACGCCAAAATGAGTCTGTCTGCTAGTTTGAACAAGCAATATCGCTACTTAGATATCACGAAACTGGCGACGGCCAATAAATGGAACTGGAAAACAACGGGTAAGCAACTGCAAATTAATACACCCAAACTGACGGTAGCGGATGTGCAAGCTAATAATTTGGGGAGCGATCGAGGCCAAATTACGATCAAGCTCGATGGCACGGTGCCTTGGCGCTTAAGCCAGGATGCCACTGAGGGATTTTTGACTATTTATACTGCGGCTAAGCCGCAACTGGTGACTTCAACTAGTTCTACCCCAATTCCGAGAACCAATGAACCGGGCGATGACCAAAAAATTACTAATACCAACTTTCAAGTAACTAGTACTGGCCAAAAAACCATAATTCAGTTTCCAATTAAGCTCGGAACCAGAGCGAGAGCCAAAAACATCGCTGGTCGGCAGATTGCGATCGAGATCACACCCACCGCCATGACCGAAAGAAAAATTGCCTGGGCACCGGGATTGAGTTGGCAGCAAAAATGGCAGCCGGTAGGCAAAGATCGTTTTCCGGTTTCTCTATTAGAACTAGATCCAAAGCAAGTGCAGCTGCGGCCTATTCTGCCGCAGTCAGATACGGTAATTGGGAGTCAGCCGATCGGCCTGATTGCAGCTAATCAGCAGGCCGCTGCTGCCATTAATGGGGGTTATTTCAATCGCAATACTCGTCAACCTCTGGGAGCGATCAAAGTCAATGGTAAGCTGTTTTCCAGCCCAATTTTGGGCAGAAGTGCTTTGGGTTGGCAAAAAAAAGATGGTTGGGAAATTGCTCGCCTCAGCTATGCCGAAACTATTAGTAATGACCAAGGAAAAAAGGTGAGTAATACCTTTTTGAATAGTGGCTATGCCCAAAATGGAGTGGCTAGATATACTGCGGCTTGGGGCAAGGCTTATCAGCCAATTACAAATAATGAACTAGTGCTGACGGTGCAGAATGAAAAAATTACCCAAATCACGCCGCGCGGAGAAGCTAAAAGCGTTACTGTTCCAATCCCGGCTAATGGTTACTTGCTGGTAGGCCGGGGGATCGGCACTTTGGAAGACTGGTCGGTAGATAGTAACGTATCGATCGCTAGTGTGAGCAAGCCAGTAACATTCGATCGATATGCTCACATTTTGGGGGCGGGGCCTTGGTTGATCCAAAATAGTCAGGTGGTCTTAGATGCCCAAGCCGAGAAATTTAGTGGCTCGTTTGGTACCCAGTCGGCGGCACGCAGTGCGATCGCCTTTAATGCTCAGGGAAAAATCTTGATTGTGGCCGTACATGATCGAGCGGGGGGCAAAGGTCCAACCTTGGCCGAACTCGCCCAACTCCTCAAACAAATGGGCGCAGTAGATGCTCTAAATCTAGACGGTGGCAGTTCAACCAGTATGGTGGTGGGCGGGCAGTTAGTGAATAGGTCGCCCGCTACTGCGGCTAGGGTTCATAACGGCTTAGGTATTTTTTTGGAGCGTTAGCTTCTGCCGCAAACTGAAGAAACCAGTGCTGGGTGGTAGAGGTAAAACTAGATACCATCCCAGCACTGCTGGTTAGTAGAGAGGATCATCATAGGGAGGGATCGAATATTGCTCGTCAGCTGCCAAATTGTGAGCGAGAGATTGGCGTTGAGTGATTTTAAACCCTAAAAGTGATTCTAGAGTTTCAGCGACCTTTTGCGCCAGTAACGAAATTGTTAACATCATTTCTGTGACCCATATTATGTGTGGTAACTGGAAAATCAATCCAGATAAATTGAAACAATCAAGAATAAGTAGACTTCGGTCTTCTTAACTTGGTCTTAATTAAAAAGATGAATTTTTGATGAATTTGTTTCTTGAGAGACGAACACAAATGCCAGAATGTGTCTATTCCGTGAGTCCTAACGCTGATAGCTAGGTTTATTATCTGAAGTTGATTTGCTAAAAAGTGGCTATTCCACTACCTTTGTCGCGATGATCAGGCTACCAAATATTTAGGATGCTCTTCAAGGTAAATAAATGTTGAGCTAGCAGATGCGGAGTCTTACTTCCGTATCGGGAATCCCTATTCCTGCTTGGTGGTCGATCGAACAGCAATTCGGCATAATAAAAAAGCCGTCTGTGACTACTTACGATCATGAAAGCCTCTGATGTCACCGCCATTTCCACCTATACCCAAGACGATATTCAGCAAATTCTGCACCTAGCCCTGACCAAACAGAGTAGTAATGGTGATTTAGAGTTTTCCCATCAGCAATTAGTCGAAATTGCCGAAGAGATGAATATTGGTCTAGATACTCTGCAATCAGCCAAGCAAGACTGGCTGATTAATCAAAGCAGTAGCCAGCAGCGTACCGAGTTCGATCAACATCGCCAGCAAAAATTCCAAAAAAGCCTAGGTAAGTATGCGATCGTTAACTTTTTTTTGGTAGGCATCAATGTGTTGGCTCTGGGTGGTTTAAGTTTCCTCTGGTCATTTTGGGTTTTGGGCTTTTGGGGCATATTCATCGCCCTCAAAGGTTAAAACCTATACTACTTAACGGGCGAAGATTACGATCGACAGCTGCAAAAATGGCACAGCAATCGCAAAATTCGCCAGTCAGTTCACAGCCTCATTGCCAAGGTATTGCCTGGTTGAATTTGGTTAGATCTGATGAGATTTAATCAAATGCCCCGCAGCGTAAGCACTTGGGGGGGCGTAGCATCTGGCGGATATAGCAAGTCTACTTGCACCATATTTTTCCCTAACGGTGGCAAGGTTAAAGTCGTGAGCGGACTGCCCTGCTGACCGCGTTTTTGCACCAAGTGATAGAACTTAGTCTGGGCGATACCTTGGGCATTTTGATATTTCACCCGCACTGTCCCTCGAAAGAAAACGGGCTTGGGCAGAGGTTGCAGAAACCGCAAGCCCCCCCCATCCAATTGATCTTGTTTCAGCGGTGTTTGGATGGCCAAGGTGACGGTTTTAGGTTGCTTGGTCGGATTGGATAGCGGTAACTTGAGGCTGTACTGCACCCCATAATTGCCGTGGGCTTGATAGGCCGTATCTGGATAGCGAACAGCCATCGGCGCACTTTGTATCTGATTAGTGCCAAAAGTCCCACCGGGCAAAGTCGCCAGCCCCCAAGAAATTGCTTTACCTTTAGGCGGCACTTGCAAAAACTTACTGCCCTTGTCTACCAATTTTGCTGGCCAGCGGGAGCCGATCGATACCCCAGCCACCCGGCCATAAATTCGTGCCTTGTCACTATCTGGTGGAGTCGGGGTGCGATCGCGGGGGGTGGAAAGATTTCCTTGATCTAGGATCTGCTGCCACTCTGTCATATTCGGTGCCCGCTCTTGACCAGCAGCATCTTGGGGGGCAAACAAAGCCATACTAGCCATCTGCACCTGTCCAGAGCTAAACAATCGCAAATAGCTCGATCGACCATTAATCGGCGGCGTTAGACTAGCTACCGGAATAGGTAGATTCATCAATAACTTACTGCCCCCGGCTGGAATGGTAATCTGGGCGGGAAAGATGCTTTGTCGTCTGCCCCGCACTACCTCGCCCATCACGCGACTACCTGGCCCCGCGTAGATATTACCGGCTACGTTATCCAACTGAGTGGCTAGTTCGATAAACGGCGCATCTGGCTGACTGAGATAACTAGCGCCTTGCAAAACTTTGATGGTGATGGGTCGCTTGCCCGGATTTTTGACCAGTACACCTAGATACAGAGTCCGCAAATTATCGGCGGGTTGAGCTTTAGCAACATGGTGGGCAAAAACGTCAAAGTAACCAGTCAGCGGATAATTTAAATGAGCCGCCGGATGCGCTTTGCCCGTACCCGAAAAAGTAGACAGCAAAATGCCTTCTTGTAAGACTAACTCCGGACTATTGCTATTAAAGACCGGTACATTATCTAACTTGCCAGGTAACGGACGAACTTCTTGCACTTCCACAATCTCTTGCGGCTTGACTTCTGGGGGTTTGGGAGTAAGTGGCGCAGGCAATGTTTGGGCAAGTAAGAAGATTGGCAGCATATTTGTGGTGGTAGATTGATTCCAGAGATTATATTAGGTTAGTTGATAGTTAATTTCTGACCAACGTTCCCGCTCTTCATCCTTTTTATTTGCATGACCCAGCCTACTGTCTATGTCACCATCACCAATCATGGCTTTGGCCATGCTGCCCGGACAGCCGCAGTAGCCGGAATGATTCAACAACTGAATCCCGAAATAAAATTAATTATTACCACCACAGCGCCCCGTTGGTTAATTGCCAGCTATATTCCTGGCGATTTTGTCTATCGTCCTTATGGCTATGATGTGGGCGTAGTTCAGGCGGATAGCCTAAATATGGATCTACCGGCCACGATTGCGAAATGGCAAGATATTATCGATCGACAGGAAGAAATTGTCCGCAGCGAGGCCAGCTTTTTACGCGAGCAACAAGTTAGTTTGGTATTAGCCGATATTCCGCCGCTCGCGCCCCTAATTGCTCACCGCGCTAATGTGCCCTGCTGGGCGGCGACTAATTTTGGCTGGGATTTTATCTATCACGATTGGGGAGAGGACTTTGCCGATATTACCGACTGGATTAGCAGTTGCTATCAACAGTGCGATCGATTGTTTCGGTTGCCTATGCACGAATCTCTTAATCGGTTCACCGTGATGGAAGATGTGGGTTTAACTGGTGGCAAACCCCGGTACGATGCTGCCGAGTTACAAGCAAGACTGGGCTTTACTCATCCCCAGGACACAACAGCCCTATTAGTATTTGGGGGCTTAGGACTGCAAGCTATCCCTTACCATAATCTCAGTCATTTTCCCGACTGGCAGTTTCTGACTTTTGACAAAACTGCGCCCTCTCTACCCAATCTGCACCAAATTCCGGATCCATCGGGGACTGATCTAGGGCAACATTATCGACCAGTGGATTTATTTCCGCTCTGTGGCCTAGTCGTTTCCAAGCCGGGCTACACCACCTATGCCGAGGCCATGATGGCCAATATTCCAGTAGCAACGATCGATCGCCAAGGTTTTGCCGAGTCAGCTGTGATTCTTCAGGGTTTACAGGACCATAGTCCTCATCAACTAATTACTGATCAAGATTTCTTTACTGGCAGCTGGGAATTTTTGAATCAGCCACTCCTCCCGCCACGCACCAGACAAGCTTTCCGCGCAGATGGCACAGAGACGATCGCTCAGGCCGTGGTGAAGTACTTGAGCTGATCATAGCAACCAATCGAATAAATCTTTGACGGTCAGCTGTAGCTGACTAGCAAAGTATGGCACTAGCAAGAAAGTATTTGGGTCATCAAACACCTCAGTTTCTTGTTTGGGTCTATACACAAATACGGTTTTCTCATCGGGGTCAATCAACCAACCCATTTGGGTGCCATGCTTTAGGCAATGCAGGATATTTTTGGTTACTTTAGTCTGGCTCTGCTCTGGCGACAAAATTTCAATCGTCCAGTCGGGAGCAACAGCAAATACATTAGCAACTTCCCCATTAGCATCACGCGGAATCCGACTCCACTCCAATACGGCAATATCCGGTACGGTAGATCGATCGCCAAAAGTACAACGCAACTCTGGAAATGCCCGGGCAATTTGCTGAGACTTAACGACAGCATTAATTATTGGGACGAATTCTCCTTGAATTGCGCTGTGCTTTCCTTTGGGCATTGGTTTTTGGATGATTTGGCCATCAATGTACTCACCAGCAGGCTTGGTTTCTGCCAATTGCAAAAACTCTGCCAATGTCAAAATTTTGGGTGGGGCTTGTACCATTTGCCGAATTACCTCTAAGTCTGCGCCACAAAACACTGAATCTCTATTTTACTGAGAAACTTCAGCAGGGTTAGTAGTTTTGTTGATTTTTGGGCTAATTTTAACAGTTCGATCGTTGATTTGGTTTTCGTTCACCTCAGTTTAGATGCGTTTTCCGTGGAGGGAAGATAGTCTTCATATTTAAAGTTTCTTCCGACCAATTTTGATCCAATAACATTAACGTACAAAGCTATTTCACGCCATCTTTTTAGCCAAGTAGCAAGATACCTTCTTGTGAAAATATATCTAGCCTGAAGAGAGCCAACTTCAAGTCCATTGTTCAAAGAGTTAAATACAACGTAAAATTTTATGTTTTTGCGCTTTACTCTAATTCTCAATCTTTTACTGACTCCCAAACTATTCCAATGCCTCTTAGCCCATATGTCATTAAGAACAGAATTATTGACATAAATTTGAATGGGATTGTTGTCATCATCCCATTCTTTTATTATGCTGAAATCATTTTGGTAAATATCTAAATGCAAGCCTAATATTTCAGTTTCACTCTCGCCAATAATAGTAATCGGGTGATCTTTAAAAAAGAGCCTGATAAACCAAGGGGTTTCTTTGATTATCCACTCTGCATATTGCTGAGCTAGATTAATGTTTAATTTAGACTTCGATTCTTTAGCAATTGTTTCATCTAAAGTTTTACTTTTCTCCAATTGATACTGCTTAATTTTTTCCAAATCGTTATTGTACCATTCACCATGATCGTCAAGATGGAAACTCGTTTCTGAGTCCCACCAATCCCCAGGAGCCATCACAACACATTTAGGATGTTCTATTTTATTGAGAAGAAAATACTCATGCACTTTGTGGGCATAATTATTATATATGTTGAATTTTATAGTTTCTGGATGTAAACAACATTGATTACTGGCAAAAGGAATAGCGTATTTGGCATTTACTGCTTTAGCAAAAGTAGCAAATTCTGGGCTATATTTATTGATGTCATCAATTTGGCTGCCTTCCTCGTCAACAATTTCATAACATGCTCGATCATTCGCAGAACTATGACTTCTTAGTAAAAAATCAATCCTAGGATGGCGTTGCAATATTTGCTTCAATGGCCAGCCCATAATTTTGGCATCATTGCTGTTGAAAAATACAGTATTATCTGCTTCAATAATAACTACAGAATCAGCAATGATTGGTCCAAATTGATAACAGGTAAGATAAAAATTGTCACCTAGCTTGATTTTTTGACCATGTTCGACTTCGATGACATTTTTAAATCCAATCTTCTTGATATCATTTAAGAGTCTTAACTCAGGAGTCTTCGGGATAATAACAGTTTTATCTGTTCCAATCTTTCTCAATGTAGGTCCGTGAAAATGATCCCAGTGAAGATGAGTTATGTATATATAATCGGGATTGATTTGATTAACTACACCAGGCTTTAACGGAGGATAATTCCACCAAGAACGCCAATAGGCACTGCCAACTAACCAAGGATCACAGATCAGTGATTTGTCGGTAGTGAGAACTTCTAGGCAAGCATGACCATGGATTTTAAAATTCATAATTAAGTGGTGAATGTTTTTCTATCTAAACATCTGCAAAGGTTACTGCTGCGTGAATTAAAGTTGCAGACGAAGACTCGTAAGAAGGTCTGAGTACGACCAAAAACAAGTCTCACGATGAGCTACAAAGTCCACAGAATCTGAGCTAAAACTGGTGCGCCACCAAATCGCAGTAAGTAGCCAAGACTAATTAAATATAAAATAGAATAATCTGTAAACCTTACCCAGCCTAAAATCATCTTAAGTCTAATTAGGCACACCTCCTTAATATGAATAATTCTATTAATCGGTTCTACACCTTCTTCCCGAGCAAATAACCACAAAGCAACTTCCATCTTTAACAAGTTACGACGTATGCGCACAGGTTTAGCCAATGGTGTTTTGGGCTAGTTACCATAATTATGCTACATGATATTCATGAGGAAGTATAGTTCCCTCGCATCCCTTGACTGTAGGCATTAGAGCATGTGTTCTATTCTCAATCCTGAAATCTAGATAGTGCAATAAACACTATTTAAGCAGCTTTTCATATCAACAACTTGAGGCATTTGCCTTGTCTTTACAAAATATTAATTTTGGATGTTATTAAATCCACGCTCCTTCGATCGATACCATTCGATCGTCTGTTTTAAACCTGCCCGCAGAGTAGTAGTAGCCTGAAAACCAAAATATTCTTTAGCCTTTTGAGTATCCAAGCACCGCCGAGGCTGGCCATTAGGTTTATCAGTTTCCCAGACAATTTCGCCCTTAAATTCCATCAACTCACAGATTAATTCAATTAAATCTTTAATAGTAATTTCAAAATTGGTGCCTAAATTCACGGGATCTGGAGAGTCGAACTTGGTTGTCGCCAACACGATCCCCTGTGCCGCATCAGCCGCGTAGATAAATTCTCGACTAGGGCTACCATCGCCCCACACCGGCAGGGTTTTATCGTTACGTTGCTGGGCTTCATGAACTTTCCGAATCAGCGCCGGAATCACATGGGAGCTACTGGTATCGAAGTTATCAGCCGGTCCGTAGAGATTAACAGGTAAAACATAAATGCCGTTGAATCCATATTGCTGGCGATAAGCTTGCAGTTGTACCAACAAAGCTTTTTTGGCAATACCATAGGGGGCGTTAGTTTCTTCCGGATAACCATTCCAAAGATCTTCTTCTTTAAAGGGTACCGGCGTAAACTTGGGATAGGCACAAATGGTTCCCACGCAAACGAATTTTTCGATTTGGGCTTGATAAGCCGCATGAATCAGCTGGGTACCCATCATCAAGTTGTCGTAGAACAATTCAGCGGGCTTTTGCTGATTCAATCCAATACCACCCACATGGGCGGCCAGGTGAATGATGATATCTTGGTTCTTGACTACTTCCTGGCAGTTAGCCATCACGCACAAATCATAGTCTTTAGAGCGAGGAATGGTGATTCGATCGGGGCTAGCACCGGCCTCAATCAATTGGGTGACTACTTGTTGACCAAGGAAACCCGCACCACCAGTGACTAAGATTTTTTTGTTACTGAGTTCTAGAGTAGCCATAAGAATTTTAGATTCTAATCGAGATATGTCATCATCTGTTATCCTATCTGAGTTTGGATATCGGTTAACTCCACAGAGATATTATTTTTTGCAGGAGCCATGAGGTGAGAAGATTTTAGGGCTTATTCCGAGTTCCAACCTTTGGTGCTCTGTCCACATTGGCTTAGTTTCTGCATTTTTGTGATAAGAAGTGATCCAGTTCCTGAAAATAAGCGGATGTCAGTGTTTAAAATGGAATAGCTAAGATAGACCGTAAACTAAAATTATTATCATTGAGTCCATTGTGCAATTTGCGACATCGAAATGCTATGTGACGATTAGGTTTGATAAGCCATTCACTAAGTACATTTGGCGGATATCAAAATCATCTTTATAGAGTCAAAATAATCTACAGTAGAGATTTTGCATGATGATTAAGTTAATATGCAATTATTATTAATCTAATACGCAAGTATTATATGATTAACTTTTATCGAATCGAAATAAATTAAACGAATTAATTTATATATAAACTCCAGCTTTTGCATGAAAAATTTAGCTACTGACTTATATAAAAGCAATGAGTCTATCTCTAGTCTCCAAAAGCGCTGGCTGCTAGTTGTCATTGATATCTTGCTCTTGCACCTATCGATCGTTATTGCTCTTTGCTTGGGCTACCGCTATTTTCAATTAGGTTTAGATAAGTTTACCGGTGTTTACTGGCCATATATCTTCTTTTTTATCTGTTTGAAGATTAGTCTATTTCACTTTCTGGGCATCTATCGTCCCATTTTGCGCTTCACTGGTATCGAGTTTGTCAGCAACATCAGTCGGGTTACTATCTACGCTTGCATTATTCAGGTTGTCATTTCTTTCAGTCTCAATTATTGGCCGCTACCCAAAAGTGTCCTGATTATTGATATTCTGTCAACTCTCTTTTTGGCGATCGCTGTTCGGCTGGCGATTAGCTCTTTTTTAGCTACTGGTAATTTGGCTGGGCGCAATCCGAACCCTGGTCGTCCCCGCGAACGGCTGCTAATTTATGGTGCTGGTATTTCGGGTAGTCAACTGGTAGATGCTCTGAAGCAAGAGCCAGGTTATCAGATTGTCGCTTTTATTGATGACAGTGAAGTATTAAAAAACCGCACAATCAGGAATTACCGGATTCATCCCTCTGCACAAATATCTAAAATAATTAGTAAAGAAAAAATCGACACAATGATTTTGGCCATGCCGTCGATTAGCAAGTCGCGACGGCGTGAAATTATTGAGCAACTAGAAAAGATGCCGATCGCTATTAAAACAGTTCCTTCCTATAACGAGATTCTTACCAATAAAGTATCCATTAACGAAATTCGGCGGGTGGATGTAGCTGACTTGCTCGGTCGGGAAGAAGTACTGCCAGAACCAGCCCTGCTGAGTCGCAACGTTATTGACAAATCGGTTTTAGTAACTGGAGCTGGTGGTTCGATCGGATCTGAATTATGCCGCCAAATTGCCAATCTGGAACCAGCTTGCTTAATTCTCTATGAGTTGAATGAGTTTGCGTTGTATTCGATCGACATGGAACTTAGCAAGACCTATCCACAGGTCACTCGCCATGCTTATCTGGGCAATGTTAATGACGCCCAACACTTGACTCAGGTGCTGCGCTCCCACCAAGTGCAAACCGTCTATCATGCAGCTGCTTACAAGCATGTCCCACTGGTAGAGGCCAACCCCTCTCAAGGGATTTTTAACAATGTCCAAGGGACGATGATTTCGGCCAAGTCAGCCATGGCGGCTCAAGTTAAAAATTTTGTATTAATATCTACCGATAAGGCCGTTCGTCCGACAAATGTAATGGGTGCGAGCAAGCGAATAGCGGAATTGGTGATTCAAGCTCTTGCCGATCGACCTAACTGCCCTACCTGTTTTGGCATTGTTCGGTTTGGTAATGTCCTCGATAGCAGTGGTTCGGTTGTGCCGCATTTCCGCAAACAAATAGCCGAGGGTAAACCCATCACCGTTACCCATCCAGAAGTAACCCGCTACTTCATGTCTATTCCTGAAGCTGTCCGGCTGGTGATGCAGGCCGGAGCCATGGCCACCGGTGGAGATGTATTTGTTCTGGAAATGGGTGAACCAGTCCGAATTTTTGACTTAGCTGAACAAATGATTAGGCTAAGTGGACTAACTCCCGGTAAAGACATTGAAATCAATATCACCGGCTTACGACCAGGCGAAAAACTTTTTGAAGAGCTGCTCATCAATGGGGACAATATTCGACCGACTAAACACCCCAAGATTTTTTCTGCTTTTGAGCACAAGTTCACTTGGGAACAGCTCAAGCCAATGTTGAAAGAGCTATTTGAGTTGGCCAAATGCCATGATACACCTGGTCTCATTCAACAACTGCAAATACTGGTGCCTGAATACAAACCAGACCCAAAACTGCTAATGGTCACGAATCGCACAATGGCGAATCCATTGCCAGCAGGCAACCTGGCTGGTGAAAGCGATAACCAACCAACTCTGAGCGGTGCAGTCTAACAACTTTACTAACTTTCCTGAATTTTCAATATTTCAACAATGCATAGCCATAGACTTTGGTCGCTAGTCCGGCTATAATAGGGAGTTTGGTCAAGAAACAGTTTTAAGGAAATATTATGTCCCGATATAGAGGACCCAGACTCAGGATTGTACGGCGGTTAGGAGACTTGCCTGGGTTAACAAGGAAAAGTCCCCGCCGTGCCTACCCCCCTGGGCAACATGGGCAAAATCGCAAAAAGCCATCCGAATACGCCATCCGGTTGGAAGAGAAGCAGAAACTGCGTCTCAACTATGGCGTTACCGAAAAGCAAATGCTGCGTTATGTCCGCAAGGCTAGACGCGCATCCGGTTCTACTGGATTGGTAATGTTGCAGATTTTGGAAATGCGGTTGGATAACACCGTATTTCGGATGGGAATGGCTCCCACCATTCCGGCTGCTCGTCAGCTTGTGAATCACGGTCACATTACAATCAATGGCAAAGTCGTAGACATTGCTAGTTACCAGTGCCGTCCCGGCGAGGTAATTACAGTTCGCGATCGTGCTGCTTCCAAGCAATTGGTCGAAGCCAATCTGCAATACCCTGGTCTGGCCAATTTACCTAACCATTTAGAGTTTGATAAAAAGACTCTGACTGGCAAAGTAAATGGTGTGATTGAGCGGGAATGGATTGCCCTCCAAGTCAATGAATTGCTAATTGTTGAGTACTACTCACGTCAAGCCTAATTCTTCCCAAAACAGAAAATTAAAAACCGAAGACCCCAGTGGTTGGAAGTTTTTAATTTTTTGTTTTTATATAGATTTTTGATATCTCAATGCAAACTACTGAGTCTCCAGTGTCCAAATCCGCCGACCAACCGCTAATGATTGCGGGTAGAAGCTTCAACTCCCGACTGCTAACTGGCACGGGTAAATATCGGAGTATTGCCGACTTGCAGGCCAGCATTATTGCTAGCAATTGCGACATGGTGACAGTGGCCGTGCGGCGGGTGCAGACCAAAGCGCCCGGCCATGAAAGTTTAGTAGAAGCGATCGACTGGCAAAGAATCTGGATGCTACCGAATACGGCTGGTTGTCAAACTGCTGAGGATGCGGTGCGAGTGGCGCGGCTGGGAAGAGAGATGGCCAAGTTGCTCGGCCAAGAAGATAATAACTTTGTCAAACTAGAAGTCATTCCTGAAGGTAAGTATCTGCTGCCCGATCCGATCGGCACCTTGGAAGCGGCCACCCAGTTAGTGAAAGAAGGCTTTGCGGTTTTGCCCTATATTAATGCTGATCCGTTGCTAGCCAAGCGCTTAGAAGAAGTAGGTTGTGCCACCGTGATGCCTTTAGGTTCGCCGATCGGCTCCGGTCAGGGTATTCAAAATACCGCCAATATTCAAATTATTATCGAAAATGCTGGGGTGCCGGTGGTGGTGGATGCCGGGATTGGTACGCCCAGCGAGGCGGCACAGGCGATGGAAATGGGAGCCGATGCGGTTTTGATTAACACCGCCATCGCCCAAGCTCAAGATGCCCCAGCGATGGCTAGAGCAATGGCTTTAGCTACTGAGGCGGGAAGGTTAGCTTATTTGGCGGGACGGATTCCAGTTAGATCGATCGCTAGCCCTAGTTCGCCTACCACTGGCACCATTGTCTAGAATCTTTGGCTTACATCGGCGCGGGCATGGACATGTCTGCGGGCAAGAAGATCCGCGAGCTAACGGCGACTAGGGCGAACAGAAAAACCAACAGAATGATGGCTGGAAAAACATTTTGTCTAATGAACTGCATAGTTGTTAAGGTGATTAAGAATCTTTTTGTTGGGACTGGCGAAATTTCTCGCTGAAAATTCGTTCTATTTCTGATGTAGATAAATTGGCGGGATAAATAATTGGGCTGAGATCACGGCTCATTAGCTCGTTCAAAGCTTGGCTGAACAGCTCGTCTTCCTTGCGGTGCTCAGAGATATATTGCTTGAGCTGAGATTTGGTGAGTTCTTTGAGGTGATTGCTCATTGAAACCTTTGTGTAGTCCCAATGACAATAATAATGCAATTCACTATTGACTGGTGGAAAACTTCATCAATCACGTTACTTTTGGCTGCTTTTCTCGACTATCTCATCGGCGACCCGTGGGGCTGGTTGCATCCAGT
>JAYUSR010000068.1:0-22673 GCA_043755575.1 Synechococcales cyanobacterium | reverse complement strand
GCGGGTTCGCAGAAAATTCCTTCTCGCCCAGCTAACCACCGATAAGCATTCAGAATTTCGTCGTCAGTAACGGCGTTGAATTTACCCTGGCTAGCTTCTTTGACATCGATCGCTTTTTGCCAGTTGGCCGGATTTCCAATCCGAATGGCTGTGGCTAAGGTTTCCGGGTTTTTAATCGGCGCCCCATCAACCAGCGGTGCGGAGCCAGCTGCTTGAAATCCCATCATTCGGGGCAGTTTTTGGCAGCGGCCTTCTTGGTGAAACTGACAAAAGCCCATCCAGTAAGCCGTAATATTACCACCGTTGCCCACTGGGATACAGAGCCAATCAGGGGCATCACCTAAGGCATCTACCAATTCAAAGGCAGCGGTTTTTTGACCTTCTAAGCGGTAGGGATTGACGGAATTCACCAGTGTAACTGGATAATTCTCAGCCATTTCCCGCACAATTTCTAAAGCATCATCAAAGTTACCTTTAATGGCCAGAACCTCTGCCCCATAAAGCAAAGCCTGGGCTAGTTTACCTAAAGCCACGTAGCCATCAGGAATTAAAACAAAAGGTTTTAAGCCAGCCCGGATAGCGTAGGCGGCGGCAGCGGCGGAAGTATTCCCAGTGCTGGCGCAGATCACGGCGGTAGCGCCAGCTTCTTTAGCCTTGGTTACAGCCATGGTCATGCCCCGATCTTTGAAGCTACCCGTCGGATTTAAGCCGTCGTACTTGATCAGTACCTGCACGCCGCGTCCGATCGCTGCGCTAATAGTCGGGACTGGAATCAGGGGTGTATTGCCCTCATGCAAAGTGACGATCGGAGTACTATCGGTCACTGGCAGATACTCTCGATAGGCCGCGATCAGCCCTGGCCAGTCTTGACTAATAACTTTTTTTAGATCTGAGCGGGGCTGTGTTGTAAAACTCATCGCGCGGCTATGGCTTGCAATAATTATGTTGAGATACGTTGAAATCTGTGGCTAAATTATGGTGATATCTGCTCCCAATTTACCCAAGAATTATCATTGAAGCACAATTATGCTGGTTGGCGACAGGAAAGGTCATAGACTGACACTATGTGAAATAATTTTCTTAACTCTAGGACTATGGCTGAAGCAACCGATATTATCAAGCTAGCGCGTTGGATGGCGGCAGATTTTAGTAACCAAGAGCAGGCTTTTGAGAATCCGCCATTTTTCGCCCATATTCGGGTGGGAATGCGCCCTTTACCCTGGCAATTGCTGGATGGCGTGAGTTTATTCTTAGAGCAAGCTTACGACTATATGCTGAATGAACCCTACCGACTGCGGGTGCTGAAATTGGTGGTTGTAGATGGCCATATCGAAATCGAGAACTATCTGGTCAGCGAGGAGGCCGAGTTCTATGGTGGTTCCCGCCAGCCTGAAAAGCTAGCACTATTGACAGTCGATCGACTAACCAAACTGGCCGGATGCAGCCATCTGGCGGAATGGACAGGTCATAGCTTTAGTGGATACGTCCAACCTGGCAAGGCTTGTATCGTAAATCGCAAAGGTCAAGATACTTACCTAGCCAGCACTTTTGCAATTGATGCCGACAAATTCATCAGTGCCGATCGAGGTTGTGACCCCGTTACCGATGCCCAAGTATGGGGTTCCGTGGCCGGGCCTTTTGAGTTCGTGCGGGTGGCTAGTTTTGCTGATGAAGTGCCCAACTTACCCAAAACGCCCGAAACCTGCTAAATTGGTGTCGATTCTTGCACAATCGGTGTGTTCAGGATGACAATATTTGATAGCAACTCCAGCAACAGTAAAGATAATTTATGAAAGTCTTAGTTATCGGCGGCGATGGTTATTGCGGATGGGCAACAGCTTTGCATTTATCCAACCTGGGCTACGAAGTCGGGATTTTGGATAGTCTGGTGCGGAGGCACTGGGACGCCGAACTGGGTATCTCGACCTTGACTCCGATTGTCTCGATTCAACAACGTATCCAACGCTGGCAAGAACTAACGGGTAAATCGATCGAACTGTTTGTAGGAGATATTACCAACTACAACTTCCTGAGCAAGGCTCTGCAAAAGTTTCAGCCCGAATCCATTGCCCATTTTGGGGAACAGCGCTCGGCACCTTTTTCGATGATCGATCGAGAACATGCCGTGCTCACTCAAACCAACAATGTGGTCGGCACCCTCAATTTGCTCTATGCCATCCATGACTTTTTACCAGACTGCCATTTGGTTAAACTGGGAACAATGGGTGAATACGGCACCCCCAATATTGATATCGAAGAAGGCTACATTACAATCGAACACAATGGACGCAAGGACACTCTCCCCTATCCCAAGCAACCTGGTTCCTTCTACCATCTGAGTAAGGTGCATGATAGCCACAATATTCACTTTGCCTGTAAAGTGTGGGGCATCCGGGCCACCGACCTAAACCAAGGAGTTGTATACGGTGTATTAACCGATGAAACAGCAATGGATGAGTTGCTGATCAATCGCCTTGATTACGATGGGGTTTATGGGACAGCCTTAAATCGTTTTTGCGTCCAAGCCGCCATTGGCCATCCGTTGACTGTCTATGGCAAGGGGAGCCAAACCCGAGCATTTTTAGATATTCGCGATACGGTGCGTTGTTTAGAACTAGCGATCGCTAATCCCGCAGAACGGGGCGAATTCCGCGTATTTAATCAGTTCACCGAGCAGTTCAGCGTAGAAGACCTGGCGCTGAAGGTGAAGCAAGCCAGCATGACCTTGGGTTTGGAAGTGGAAATTCAACACATCGATAACCCGCGTATTGAAAAAGAAGAACATTACTTCAACGCCAAAAACACCAACTTGCTAGAACTCGGCTTGCAGCCTCACCTTCTTTCCGATTCTTTACTGGACTCGCTGTTGAATTTTGCCATCAAGTACCAACAGCGAGTCGATCGAAATCAGATCCTACCCAAGGTTTCGTGGAAATGATGTTGATATAGAATGGAGCAGGCCAGATCTCTTGGCTCCGATATAAAATAAAGCTATTGTTTGGAGAAAATATAATGAAACAGTTACTGCGAATTGCCATTACATTCTGTCTATGTATGGCCTGCTTCTTTGGTTTTACAGCACCTAGTTGGGCAGATGAAGCAGCGGCACCAATGAATGGCAGCAACAGTGCAGACAGCAAATTGGGAACTGACTTTGGTAAAAAAATTGATTTAAACAACACCAATGTCCGCGCTTTCCGCAAGTATCCTGGTTTATACCCTACCCTCGCCCGCAAGATTGTAGATGGTGCTCCGTACAAGTCGGTAGATGACGTTCTTAGCATTCCTGATCTTAGTGCCAACCAAAAAGCCAACTTGGAAAAAAATCTAGATAATTTTACGATCACTTCCACTGACGATACTTTTAACGAAGGTGGCGATCGATACAACAACGGTTACTACTAAACATAACCATCAAACAAAACCCCGGCAGTTGCCGGGGTTTTTGTTTGGGATAATTAAAGCGTTTTTTAACTTTCTATTTCAGTTTCAAATCAGTCGGTACCAACACAGTATCAATGATGTGGACTACGCCGTTGGTAGCTTGGACATCAGCTCTCAAAACAGTAGCTTTACCAACTGTCACTTTTCTGCCTTTTACTTTAACAGCAACTTCACCACCAGCTAAGGTCGTAACGTTACCAGCCTTGATATCGCTGGACAAGACCGTTCCAGACAATACATGATTTTTTAATACTTGTTGCAAAGCCGCTTTGTTCTCAGGCTTCAGCAGTTTTTTCAAAGTGCCTTTGGGCAATTTATCAAAAGCAGCATCATTAGGTGCAAATAAAGTGAATGGACCAGCACCAGATAAGGTGGCAGCTAGTCCGGATGCTTTTACAGCCGCATTCAAAGTTTTGAAATTCTTGGTGCTATTGGTTACTAGACCAACAATAGTAGTGCCTTTTTTAGGAGCCGGAGTTACCGTCTTCTTCATGGCATCTGCGGGCTTCTTCATGGCATCCGCTGGCTTCGTCATCGCATCCGGCGTCTTCATGGTATCTGGCGTAACTGTCGCATCCGGCTTTGTCATCGTGTCGGATTGTTTGTTGTCAGGAGCAGCATTAACACCAGAAAATAGGCTACCAGCAGCTAAGACGAGAGCAATAGTCGATACAAGGGTGCCGTGAAGTTTCTTACGAGTCATAAGCATCAATTCTGAATTGTAATTTGTGGGTATGTTCAGTTGTGATGACCGATGAAGTTTTGTTTTGTTCCTAGCCTAACCTTTCTGATGAAGATATTTTTCGTTATATTAAGTAATATTACAAGTATTCACAGTTAGCGACGGCCTGTGAAAAATCTGAGAATTAATGGGGAAACAAGACTTGATGAATACTCAGCTTATCAACTACGCTCTGGCGGAAAAAGAAATCAGCATGTTTTTTCAGGCTTCTGCTGGTCAATGGCGATCAGAGCGCCGCTATTACACTTTGCCCGCTGGCGAAACCCAGGAAGTTGTCAGCAATTTAAGCATTAGCTTTCTCGCGGCTGGTTGCTCTGAACTAATCGAACTGGCGCAACTGCATCATTTAGAAGATCTCCACAGCTTATGCTGCGGTGCCTTTGTAACTTGGGATAGCGAATATACCATCACTAGTAAGCAAGGTTCAGTTGGCCAGACAATTTTTGGCGCTCAAGGTAATATTTTGTATCGCGATCGAGGTTTTGCCACCAGTAAACCAGTTACTGCTATCTACTATTTACCTAACCCAGCCACGCTATGTTTACGCACCGAGTACCAAAAATCGGTATTTGAGGAAGAGGTTAAACTAATTGGTGATCAATATCGCACCCGCCAAACGATCATCTCCAGAGCCGGTGAGCAGCAGATGATTGGGCAATATTTGGAGAAAAGAACTGGGTAAGGATTACCCGTAGCCGTGCAGCGGTTAATTCCGCTATAAATAATCTATAAGATGTCCGAATCGATCTCCAGCATAGATCAGCTGAATGCTCACCCACCTATGAATATATCTAAGCTCAGTAGTTTGCTCGCCGTAATTCTTTTTACCTTTTGGACTTGGTGGATACCGGCGGCTCAGGCCGAATTACCAGTAGCCACGGTTGCTACAGTAGCCAGTAATGATGGCAGTAGTTTTGTGAGTAAAGCTGTCAACCGGATCGGCTCGGCGGTAGTTCGCATCGATACCGAAAAGACCGTCACCCGCGAACTAGACCCGTTACTAGAAGAGTTTATGTTCGGGATGCCGCAGCCCCAACAACAAAAAATGCGCGGTCAGGGATCTGGTTTTATTATTGATGCTAGTGGGGTGCTGTTAACCAATGCCCATGTAGTGAATGAGGCCGATCGAGTGACGGTCACGCTCAAAGATGGTCGTAGTTTTGATGGTCAAGTACAAGGTGTTGATCCGGTCACAGATTTAGCCGTAGTCAAAATTTCTGGCGCTAAAAACTTGCCAGTAGTCGCCCTGGGCAACTCTGATGTTGTCCAAGTAGGTGACTGGGCGATTGCAGTGGGCAATCCATTGGGGCTAGACAATACTGTTACACTAGGAATTGTGAGTACCCTGAAGCGATCGAGCAATGCGATCGGCATGAGTGACAAACGCTTAGATTTTATTCAAACCGACGCGGCCATTAATCCGGGCAACTCCGGTGGCCCCTTGCTGAATGGCCAAGGCGAAGTAATTGGCATCAATACTGCTATCCGAGCTGATGCCACCGGGATTGGTTTCGCTATTCCAATCAACAAAGCAAAGACAATTTCAGTGCAGCTGGCCAAGGGCGAAAAGGTTTCGCATCCTTACCTCGGCATTCAAATGGCCACCGTCACCCCCCAGTTGGCCGCCGAAAACAACAGCGATCCGAATGCGGCTTTCCGGGTACCAGAAGTGAACGGCGTTTTGGTGGTGCGGGTTTTGCCCAATACGGCGGCGGCTAAAGCTGGAATGCGGCGTGGTGATGTGATCTTAGATGTGGATGGTAATCCAGTGAGCAGCGCCGAAGACCTGCAAAACATGGTGGAAAGCAGTCATGTTAGCCAACGTCTAAACCTAACGATCGAACGGCGCGGCAAAAGCCGACAAGTGGTAATTAAACCGGGTGAACTAGCCTAGTATTTTACTCAACGCCTCGGCCACGATCGGTGGCAAGCGCCGCATTACCTTGCTGGTTTGGCGATCAATCGGCACCAGTGTGACCGCTGCCGTCACATAGGTAATTTGCAGATCGGGGGATTGAATTTTGTTTTCCCACTTGATTCGAACCCCCTGTAAGCTCATCTGAGTTCTGACCAAAGCCTTGTCTCCCAAGCGCAAAGATTGGTGATAGCGCAGCGACATTTCAACGACTGGCATATCGCAGCCGATCGATACAAAGTCGGCAAAAGCAACTCCGATCGAATGCAAGCATTCCACCCGGGCTTCTTCTAACCAAGTGAGGTAGGTGCCGTGCCAGACAATCCCCGCGTAGTCGGTGTGATAGGGAAATACGGTAAAGGGGTGTTCAAACCAAGGTTGACCGATCGCATTTGTATTAGAAATTTCGGACATACTAATTCTGAATTTTTGTTAGACTCTGTGAGTTATGCTAGCCGAATATTAGTTTAAGACAAAGATGAATTTACGAAATTTGGCCGCCGTGGGATTGGGATTAATCATCACTTTGCTCTGTCTAGGTGCCCAAGCTCAGAGCTTCACTCCTCGTCAGCAGCAGATTTTGCAAGGATTGCTGCCAGCTAACATTGTTTATTTGGGGGAAGTTCACGATCGATCGCAGGATCACCAAGACCAGCTAGCTATTATTAAATATCTTTATCAAAAAAATCCGCGCTTGGCGATTGGTTTGGAGATGTTCCAAAAACCATATCAGGGATCGATCGATAAGTATCTAGCTGGCCAAATTAGTGAAGCTGAACTGCTCACCCAAACTGAATATCAACAGCGCTGGGGTTTTCCGTGGGAGAACTATGCACCGCTGTTGCGTTTTGCCAAAGAACATCAATTACCAGTGATTGCTCTGAATGCTCCTACTGAAATCACGCGCAAAGTAGCTAGGAAAGGTTTAGTCAGCCTCACACCTGAGGACTTTCGCTATATTCCGCCGCTTAAAGATATTGATAAATCTAATGTGGCTTATCGACAGCTAATTCAGGAATCTTTCAATCAGCATCAGCACCAAGCTGTGGCTAACAGCAAAGGCTGGGAAAGGTTTTATGAAACCCAGCTGGTTTGGGACGAGACGATGGCTGCTAGTATCGCGGAGTTTTATCAGCAGCATCCGATCGATCAAATCATTGCGATTGCTGGTGAGGCTCATATTGAAGGTGGTTATGGTATTCCAGATCGAGTGGCGCGGCGGCTGGCTGGTCGTAAATTTATCCAGAAATCGGTAATTTTGCAGCAGTTTGCGGGCTGATAAAATCAAACTTGCAATGTTGATGATGCTCAGTCGTAGATTTAGAGTTGTGAAAAAAGCTGCTCGATAGTGACGATCGGACAAGAAAAACTATCGGCCAGACATAATAAATCTTGATCACCCGTCACTAGATAATCTGCCCGACCTACCAACGCTAAAGCCAAAAAAGGTTCATCAAAAGAATCACGACAGGCTGGAATTACCGGCCATAAATCTGACATCACTACCGGGTCACAAAATGGTAAATAATCTGACAACAAATCTTCTTGTTCATTTTTGGTGAGCTTGAACTTGGGATAAGCTAGCACCCGAATTAACTCTGTAACAGTTGCTTTAGTTGCCAATGGTATCAACAATTCTTGTTGCCATGCCGATCGCAAGTTAGCTGTCTTGCCCCCAAAAATCAACGCTGACAGTACCAAATTAGTATCAATCACCACCTGTGATTTTTCAGTACCAGTCTCAGTCATGGCTGACGTGCCCAATCTACTGCATCTGTGATGTCCTGTTCGCTCAAGTCTAAAGCTGCCAACTTAGACCGCACCGCGTCAGCTCGCTGAATTTTCACTGGGGTTAAAATAATTTGCCCATTCTCTACTTTCACCTCAAAATACTCAGTATCTCCGATCGATCTGGTAATGCTCTTAGGCAAGGTCAGTTGGTTTTTAGCAGTTAACTTGGCTAACATGACAATTTTCTCAACTCACATCAAAATACAGGAAGTAAGAATTCCTTACTTTAGGATATCATTATTAGCCTATGATTTTGCAGCAGTTTGCGGAGAAATAAGAAAGTAGTATAATTGCTCTATGCTATTTCTAAATAGGTTTTATCTGAATGATTGCCTTACCAGAACATTTTTCGCAGTTTACCCCCGCTGAATATTTGGATTGGGAGGAACAACAAGAATTTCGTCACGAGTATGCTGATGGTGAAATTTATGCCATGACCGGTGGAACCTTAACCCACAGTGAGATTGCGGCACAATTCATGCGTGCACTTGGTAATCATTTGGAGGATGGTAACTGCCGATTATTTACTAGTGATGCCAAGGTTCAAATAGCTGCATCCAATTCCTTTTTTTATCCTGATATTAGTGTTACTTGTGATGAGCGCGATCGATCTGCCAGTAAGTTTATTAGCTATCCTTGCCTAATTATTGAGGTGCTTTCTCCCAGTACCGAGGCTTACGATCGGGGTGATAAATTTAGCTTGTATCGTAGGTCTCCTGATTTGCAAGAATATGTCTTGGTTAGCACTAAAAAGATTTGCTTGGATTTGTATCGACGAGATGAAGGTGGCCGTTGGGAGTTTATTTCTTATGCTCCTGGAGATTTGGTAGAGCTGAAGAGTATTAATTTCAGTTGTCCAATAGAAAGAATATATAAGGGAATAGTGCTTAATTCGGAATCGTAGTTGTATTTTGATAAAAAACAGAACCGTTGCGAACAACGATTCTGTGGAGCCTCAACTTGATGCGTGAGGTAGATTATGCCTGATTTAAGTAGTGACTACGGACGTTGCATCATTTGACGAGCGTCATTGCCAGGAGTGTAGTTGACTTGGTTGGTGCCATCGTTTAGGATGTGAGGGGTGAGTAGGACGATTACTTCTTGGCGGGAGTTGGCTTTGGAGGTGCTGCGGAATAATGCACCGAGGATGGGGATGTCTCCTAAAATTGGTACTTTGCTGACTGTAGTTCGATCGGAGTCTTGAATAATTCCAGACAGGATTAAAGTTTGGCCATCACGCAAACGGATTTCACCAGAGTTGAGAGTTCGTCCCTGTAGAAGAGCAATGTTACCATCAAGAGTTGAAACTGAACCACTAAGAGCTGATACTGTTGGCGATACAGCTACTGATATAAACCCATTATCATCGATACGACTCACTCCAACATCTAAAATTAGACCAGCCTCTCTAATAATTGGTTTTCGGCTAGAAGTCGAGTTTGAATTTGAACCGGCACTACTAGAAGATGAAACTGATTCAAAACCACCAAACACTTCCTGGGTCAGTCTAATTTTAGAAGATTGACCTTCTTGAACGACCATTGTTGGATCAGTCAGGATTTTACCATTGCCAGATATAATCTGTGCTTGTAGTGTTGATAAAAACTTGCTAGGAATCGTAACTCCAGGAATAGTAGTTGTAACAGTTCTAATAGAAGGATCTGTAGAAACCGTGGTGGTAGTAGTAGCTGGATTTGTAGTAATGTCACCACCGTTACTTTTGATAGTTGGGTTAAGAGCATTAGTTACACCCAGTGGATTGCTCCCGCCATAATTAAAAACTGCAGCTCCGCCGTCTACGGCTAATAAACCGTTGCCCGTACCAAAAGACAAGCTGTTCCTCAATTCATCAGAATTGTTTAGGTTAACATCGATGATTTTGACATTAAGCGCTACCTGACGACGGCGAGCATCCAAGCGAGTGAGCATCGCAGTAGCTAATTCAACTTTCCGCAGAGAACCAACTAAGGTAATAGAGTTCAGGCGAGAATCAGAACTAATAGACACGCCCTTCAGTAACAAAGGAGAACTACCCTCACTGGCTTTCAAATTAAGAATTTCCGGCGTTCTAGTTTCGACAGTCCGCGCCGCCGCACCTTCCCCAAAACTTTGAATCTGTACCTTATCCCGAGCAATTTGAGTCTCAGCACCTTGCGTAGTCAAAAAGGCGGATGCCGCTTCCGCGCTCACCTGATTCATCCGCAAAGTACGCACCACCGTACCCCGAATCGAATCCGGCAACTTAGAACCAACAAAAACCGTATTGCCTACCCGATTTGCTTCATAACCACTAATTTGCAACACATAGTTAAAAGCATTCTCCACTGGCTCATTCTTCAGGTTCAGCGAGATAGTGGGTTCAGCGATCTTTTTACCGCTGGCATCTGTACCGCCAGCATAAGCCAAGTTCAAGCCAGCATTGCGCGACAGCATTTCTAGCACTTCCCGTACCGGCGCTTCCTTGAGTACGATCGACACTCGTGCCTTAGAATCCAGCTTAATATCTGGCGAGGTCGCATCTAAACTAGAAACACTAATATCACCAACCGGCGGAGCAACTGCCCGAGTTCTAGTGGTAATCGCTGGTAAAGTTGTACCTACTGGCACATTACCAGCATTATCAGTAATAGTGACGCTAGGATTGGGTACTAATGGTTTTTGTTGAGCGATCGATGGCTGGGCAACAGCGACAGTCGCAACACCGCCTAATACAATCTGGGTGAATCTTTTGGATAGTTTTCTCACGATCGAATTCCTAAAACAGAGGTTTAGTTTTAATTGAGGGCAAAGATGAAGGCTTTAGCTAAATTATTTAGCGGCGACAGGCGGTGGAGCCGCTGCTGCTGCTGCTTCCTCCGCAGAGAGAGGAATTACTGCCTGTAGTTTGAACTTAGTCTTGATTTTGGGAGTCGATGATATTACACCACCACCACCTAAGTTATTCGTAGTAGCTGGGATCAAATCCGCTTGAAAATCTTTCACAATTAGTAATTGATCTAGTCTTTCTACTGTGCGTAGAATAGATTGCATCTGGTCAAAGCTACCATCCACCTCAATATCGGTAGATTTGCGGCGCAACTTACCATTCAAGGCCGAGCCTAAAGAACTATCCGCAATTACGCCGGTAGAGGCCGCATCAGGAATAAATCTTTGGAGTTCACCCTGTCTAGTATTAATGAGTTTGTTTAGATCCAACAACAAAGTATCTAGTTTTTGATCATTTGCAAATAATGCTAATACCGCCTGTTGTTGAACTTTAGCCTTCTCTAATTGAACTTTAGCTTCCGCAATTTTTTTGGCATTATCTTGGCGTTCTTGAATTTGCTGTTGCAAACCACTAAGCTTGGTTTGTAATTCCTGATTAGCCTGTTGCTGGGGCATTAAACTTGTGAAACCAAAGTAGCCAGCTCCAGCAAAACCGATGACTGCTAACACCCCACCAATCAACATCGGCGACAAATCAATCCCAAAGATCGAAGGATAAGTTGGTGCCTGATCTAGATAAGTAGAATTATCTAGTTGAGAACTGGTCATTAAATCTTCGCTGTACGTCATGGCTTAATCACCTGCTGTTGCTGTAAACTTTTGAGCCTCGTCACCAGTCCGATCGCGCCTTTTTGTTCCAATTCCCGCAGTAGTTCTGGTGCTGGCACTTGTTTAAGCGATGTTTGGATTTCGTACTTGACGGCTTTAATTGGAATAATGGTAGTCCCGGCACCAGTACCAGTAGTGTTAGCACCCTCCTGAACAAGGTTGGCCGTAACTAGTTGAATGTCGTTAGGATTGAAAAAAGCCGATTTCTTCAAAGTCAACATAAAGTTATTGACATCGTTGAAAGACTGAGCCATGCCAGTGACTTTGATTTTAGTAATTGGCGCATCTAAGATACCGCTGGTGGTAGCCACGGTTGTAGCTGCCGGAGTGATCGCCGCTGGACTGGGGGTAGCACCAGGACTTGCGCCAGGATCTGGGGGGGGAGCAGCAGCTTTAGCCAAAACGCTGCCATCTTTGGGTGCTGGGGCTGCGCCTTTAGCGGGAGTCGTAGCTGGGGCAGCCGGAGCAATTTGTCCGATCGTCTGGATTTGGACACCCTGGGGAATGCTTTCTCGAAAATCTTGCAGAATTGCTGACCACGGACGTACTGAGTTGAATACTCCGGCTAAAGCTTTAGATTCGCCCTCAATGCGGCTAGTTTGACCAGTGAGACCAGCCAATTCGGTTTCTTGGGTTTTGAGCTTGCCGAGTTGTTGATCGAGTTCAGCCTGCTTGGCTTGTAAGGTCTTGGCCTGCTGATCGATCACTAGCCAACCACCAGCAGTGGCGACGATAGCAGCTAGTCCAATTCCCAATCCAATATACATCGGGGTTTTGGAATAGCTGACCGGGTTATTGCGTGTGAAGCCAGTACTATCAGATTTAGCTACATTACCTTGGTACTCTGGTCGATCCTTGAGAAAATTAATGTCAATGTTATACATATTTACTGCGCCTCCCGCATACCTAAGCCCAAAATGATGCCTAAACCCGGTCTTTGCATCAGTGGAATATCGAAGTTGGTGTCAATTCCCAAGGAAGAGATCGGATCAATTTGAGTAGTGGGAATGCCTAATCTTTGGGTGAAGAATAGATCTAGTTGACCTAGGCCACCGCCCGGACCAGCGAGGAGTAGTTGTTCAATTTGCAAATGGCTACTGTGGTTCATATAGAAATCGATCGATCGCCGAATTTCGTCGGCCAAGTCAGCCATTACTCTCATTAAGGCTTGAATACCCGGACTGATTGTTTGTTCACTCATCGTCATCGTGCCGATGCTACTGACTGGGATATCGGGAATGGTGAGATTTTGTAAAATATCAGAGCTGCGTTCGGTAGGCATGTTCATACCACTACCCAGCGCTTCTTGCAATTGTTGAGTGCCGATCGATACTGTCCGGTTAAAGTGCGGCACTCCATTAACGACGATGGCAATTTCGGTACTATCAAACTCAATATCGATTAGCACCACTGCTTCTTGAGGCCCAAATTGCCGCAGCTGTTCCTTAATCGTCCGTAGTAGCGAAAAGCTATTAATCTCTAGAACCTTGACTCCCAATCCGGCCAATCTAAAAGTTTCAATATAGCTATCGGTAACTTCCCGCCGCGTGGCCGCCAGCATTACCTGCATCTTTTCTAAACCATCTTCATCAGTGATGATTTCTAGTTTTTGATAATCAATATCTACTTCTTCCCGAGGGTAGGGCAAATACAAAGCTGCTTCATGATTCAAGATCATGTCGTGTAGCTCCATGTCGCTTAGCTCCACTGGCATTGGGATTAGCCTGGTAACGGCTTCTCGCATGGGCACAGCCGTACAAACATGTTTGGCCTTGATTTTATGATCTGCTAACGTGGCAGAGATTAAATCAGCTAGCTCCGACTGGTTAACAATTCTTCCTTCTTCAAAGACTCCTGCTGGTACTTCCGCCGAACATAGGTTCATCAGTTTGACTTCAGCACCCTGTTTTTTAAGTTGCACTACATTGATCCTTTCCGGCCCTAGTTCAATAGCCACGCCTTGACTACTTCTGGGAATTAGATCTTTTAAACGATTTAACATAAGCTTATTTGCGCATACCTGGAAAATTCACAAGCGGTGTATCAGTTAGCTGTTATTACTCTGATGAACGATCTGGACTGGCAAGACCAAGTCGTTTTTCCTAGCCGGAGACAACTTAAGTTCATGAGATAGCCTCTCCTCTTAACTTACCCAGAAAATACTAGAGCCTAAACACTGAGTGGGAAATAATACTAAAGTCACGGCGTGCTAGAGCTAGTTGTATTGGTATTGCTCGGTTACAATAGATCGAGCAAGTCAGCGCCAGCGAGATCAAAAGGCAGCTTTAACATAGACCAAAAAAATATTATGAATGCCATTCCGTATTTAAAAACCCAGCTCAGTATTGCTCTAGCTAGTGCTTGGGGTGAAGAATATGCGACTACCGACCCGCTGTTAGTGCCTGCGAGCAATCCCCAGTTTGGAGACTACCAAGCCAATGTGGCGATGGGTTTAGCGAAACAATTAGGTAAGTCTCCCCGTGTTATTGCCCAGGCGATTGTCGATCGATTGGATGTGTCGGCCATTTGTGAAATTCCGAGCATTGCTGGGCCTGGTTTTATTAACTTTCAGCTCACTTCTAAATATTTAGCAGAGCAAATTCAACAGCTGCACGCCGATCCCCGCCTTGGTGTGCCGGTAGCCAGCCCACCTCAAAAAATAGTCGTAGATTTTTCTAGCCCGAATATTGCCAAGGAAATGCATGTTGGCCACTTGCGATCGACCATTATTGGCGACTGTATTGCCCGGATTTTGGAATTTCGCGGTCATGAAGTACTGCGTCTCAACCATGTCGGTGACTGGGGTACCCAATTCGGGATGTTGATCTGTTATTTACAAGAGGTCTATCCTAGTGCCTTAGAAACCGCTGATGCACTAGATATTGGCGATTTAGTAACTTTTTATAAGCAGGCCAAACAACGTTTCGATGAAAATCCAGAATTTCAAGCAGCAGCGCGGCAAGCGGTTGTCCAACTCCAGGCCGGTGATGAATCCACTAAGAAAGCTTGGGAATTATTGTGTAATCAGTCTCGCCGGGAGTTTCAAGTAATTTATGACCGGTTAAATGTGCAACTCACCGAACGGGGCGAGTCTTTCTATAATCCTTTTTTGGCGGAGACAATCACTGAATTAGAGCAGTTGGGGCTAGTGGAAGTGAGCGAGGGTGCCAAATGTGTTTTCACCGCCGGATTCACCAATCGAGAAGGGGAGCCGCTGCCGTTAATTGTCCAAAAGTCCGATGGGGGCTACAACTATGCCACTACAGATCTAGCCGCGATCCGGTATCGGTTGCGGGTGGATGAGGTCGATCGGATTATCTATTTTACGGATAGTGGCCAAGCCAATCACTTTGGCCAGTTTTTCCAGGTAGCCCGCACCGCTGGTTGGATTCATGACAATGTAGATATTATTCATGCTCCCTTTGGCTTAGTACAAGGAGAAGATGGTAAACGGCTGAAAACCCGGTCTGGGGAAAATATTAAATTAAAGGAGTTGCTAGATGAGGCGGTAGGCAGGTCACGCCGCGACTTGCAAGAACGGTTGACCAAGGATGAGCGTACCGAGACTACTGACTATATAGAGCATTCCGCCCAAGTTATAGGATTAAGTGCTGTCAAGTATGCTGACCTTAGCCAAAATCGGCTGAGTAACTATATTTTCAGCTTTGACAAAATGCTAGCTTTGCAAGGAAATACTGCCCCTTACATGCTCTACGTCTATGCCCGAGTCAGAAGTATTGGCCGTAAGGGCGAAATTGATTGGGCACAACTAGGCACCCCAACTGTTGTGCTCACTGAAGCTCAGGAAAAAACCTTAGCCAAGCATTTGTTGCAATTGAGCACGGTGCTACTCGAAGTAGAACAAGATTTATTTCCCAGCCGCTTATGTCAGTATTTATTTGAATTGAGCCAAAAGTACAATCAGTTCTACGATAAATGCTCGGTCTTGCAAGCCGAGGACGAAGTGCGCGTCTCCAGATTAGTGTTGTGCGACTTAACGGCGCGGACTCTTCAGCTCGGATTGAATTTGTTGGGAATTGAGGTGCTCGATCGCATGTAGTTAGTGATCTGGATCACTAGATTAAGAGACTGCTGCGGGTAAAGCAAACTTTCCCTATCGACCAATACCAATTCGAGCTGCTAATCCAACGGCTGCGACATCTTGCTGACTATTAGTCAGCATCGATTATTTCTGATTCTAAGACTCATTGCCGTAATTTTTCGGACGGAAAATTAAGCATAAAGTCACATTGAACCCGTTGTGTGGTTTACTGTCATATCATTACATTACAATTTGGGTATGCTAGATTGCATGTTGTAAATGACTTAGTTCGATGGCAATCATTGATACCTAAGATGGTGAGGGAAATAAACATCCGATCAAACATTCAGACGTAATTAACATGGCCATAAATCCAGGAATAATAAAGTAGTATTTCGTAATGTGTCTAATCTACTTTTGCGACTGTAGACTAAAGATACTACCGTAGTAATTTCAACGATCAACACCAATCTATCGATTTAAAATGTATGCAGATAGCTGTCGATAATCACAAACCAAACATCCGAGTATTAATGCTAGGTGCAAGTTTGAATGTTAAGGGTGGCATGACATCTGTTGAAAAGCTTATTATCAACAATACTCCACCAGAACTACAAGTTCATCATGTTGCAACTTTTGATCAAGGCTCAGCTACCCATAATATAGTTGTTTTTATCAAAGCAGTTCAAAGCTTGCTTTGGGCAATGCTGACTAAAAAAGTAGACATAATACATATTCATTTTGCAGAAAGAGGTAGCACTTTAAGAAAATCAATCTTGCTATTAATCAGCTTAATTTTTCGTCAGCGTATCGTTGTACATTCTCATGGTGCAACATACGAAGAATTTCATGCTGGACTTCCTCATTGGATGCAAAAACTATTGGTTAGCCTATTCCGCAGATGTACTAAATTTATCGCTTTATCTAAGAGCTGGCAAGACTACTACTCTAAGACATTTTGTCTGGATGAAACTCAAATCACCGTTTTGTATAATCCAGTAGCAATGCCGCCTACCATTCCTGATCGACGAGGCAAAAAACACTTAAGATTTGTGTTCTTAGGCCGAATTGGTAGTCGTGGTGGTGCATTAGATTTAGCTAAATCGGTGGTATCTTTTCCAAAGCAAGAAAAGGGTTCCTTTGAACTAATTAAAGCCTTTGCCGAACTGCCCATATCAGCCAGAGAAAATGCTGAATTGATATTAGCTGGTAATGGTGATTTAGAAACAGCTAATCGGCTGATTGCTGACCTAAAAATCCAAGATAAAATCACGATTCTTTCTTGGATAAGTTCTGAGCAGCGCGACGAATTGCTAGCTGGAGCCGATGCTTTTATCTTGCCTTCATATAACGAAGGTTTACCCATGTCGATGCTGGAATCGATGGCCTGGGGTTTACCTGTTATTGTTACACCAGTTGGTGGTATTCCTGAAGTTATTACTCACAGGCAAAATGGTTTGCTGGTCGAGCCAGGTAATAAAAATCAGTTGATTCAGGCGATACAGGATCTTATTAAAGATGAAGATTTAAGAATATCGTT
Organism: Synechococcales cyanobacterium; assembly: GCA_043755575.1. Taxonomy (GTDB): domain Bacteria; phylum Cyanobacteriota; class Cyanobacteriia; order Cyanobacteriales; family Chamaesiphonaceae; genus JAAFHZ01. Next base: position 5,605 of record JAYUSR010000068.1, on the reverse strand, counting down.
AGGAACAGCTGGCCGTCGGAGTGTTGAATCTCTAGACATTAAAAATTATATGAATTCTTTAGTTAGTATCTATACCGAAATCATCCAGCCTAATAAAATATAATCGCTTTGGGCACAAAGTAATTATCACTCAACTACAAATCCAATCAAATGAATTCAAAAAAAGTAGAAGCTGAGGAAATATCTGTTCTAGAACATCATCAAATAGTTGGGATGCGCGTGGATATTACTAGCTATGTAGGTGCTACCCAAAAAATTATAGCTTGGGCACAACAGCATGAAAGTAAAAGTGTTTTTGCTGCTAATGTGCATATGACCATGGAAACCTATGATGACCCAAAGTTTGCCCAGGTAGTTAGTAATGCCGATTTAGTAACCCCAGATGGGATGCCCTTAGTATGGGCTTTACAGGCTCTTGGTAGTAAAAAAGCCTCCAGAGTTTATGGGCCCACACTAACTTTAGATGTTTGCCAAGCTGCCGCAGAAGTTGGTATTAAGATTGCACTCTATGGTGGTACTCCCGATAGCTTGGTAGCTTTCACTAATTTTTTACAAAAACGATTTCCCAGTATTAATATTGTTTGTCAAATATCGCCACCATTTCGTTCATTAACAATGGAGGAAGATACCGACTATACAAACACAATAGTTGAGTCGGAAGCACAAATTTTATTTGTGGGTATTGGTTGTCCTCGACAAGAGATTTGGATCGCCGAACATCAAGGGAAAATTTCAGCAGTCATGCTGGGGGTAGGAGCGGCTTTTGATTTTCATTCTGGACGGGTTAAGCAGGCTCCCCTGTGGATGCAAAAAACTAGCTTAGAATGGCTTTTTAGATTGGTCATGGAGCCAAAACGTCTATGGAAGCGTTATTTTAAGCATAACCCGCGATTTTTGATTTTCTTTTTCATGCAATTATGTGGATATAAAGCTCCGAGAAATTTAAATAAATTCGATGACCTAAATGCTCATTAACACATTGCTACTCCCTAGAGTTGTAAATTTTATTAGTAATACTTACAACATCAAATTTTCAAGTAAGTATTCAAATAACTTCAACCGTATTAACTAGGCTTTGAATTCATGTCCCAGAAACGTCAGTTAGTAAGTAATTCTGTATCCATGCTAGTGAACAAGCTAGTACAGGGCGGTACGAGTTTTGTTCTTACTGCATCTATCGCTCGTACTTTGGGAGCTGAAGCATTAGGACAATACTTATTGGCGCTTAGTTACTACTATATTTTTGTTAACATTTGTTCTCAAGGCTTAAAAACGCTGTTCACCCGAGAAGTGGCTCTCCAGCCAGAGAAAACCGCAGCATATTTAGTTAGCGGTACTTTACTACAGTTTTTTCTTAGTATTATTGGCTATGCCAGTATGGTGTTGGTAATTTATTTACTGCCATATAGTGATAAAACATCATTTCTTTGCTATGTCTTGGGACTATCAATTATTCCATTTTCGCTTTCTAATATTACGGAGTCGATTCTTCAGGCTCAAGAAGAAATGCATCTAATTGCCATTTCGACAGCCCCAGTCTACATTATGCGTGTATCGGTAATGATTTGGGCAATGGCTCAACATTTTGGTATTGAATATGTTGCTGGTATATTGGTAATTTCGGAATTGATAATATTTATTATTCAATGGTTATTGCTGGTCAATAAAGTTAGGCCAAAATGGCAAATTAATCAGGATTTCATATGGTCTATGTTGCTATCAGCTAGGACTTTATTTGCGATTGAGGGTATGGGCATCGTTGCTTCTAAAATAGATGTTCTATCTTTATCGTTGTTAGGCAGTGAGTTTTTACTCGGTCTTTATGGTGCCGTTGGCCAGCTCATGCAACCATTTGGTTTGATCGCTAAGAGCTTGACTTTGGCAGCATTTCCCAGAATGTCAAAAGCAATTCAGTTTGGAAAAGAACAGCAACGTCAGGAGGCCGAGACTACAATTAAATTACTACTATGTATGGGATTACCTTTCTTTGTGGGAGTTATCGTTTTTAGTAATGAGATCTTAACTTTTGTCTATAACGATCCAAATTTTCTTCAGGCAAATAACATACTAAAGATATTTGCTTTTATGCTGATTCCCGGTATATTTTCTTCTGTGTTTAGCTATGTATTGATAGCAAATGGCTTAGAAAAATTCACTTTAATGGAAGTATCTATCGCTACTACTCTGGGCGGAGTATCTAGTATATTTCTGATTCCTAGTTATAATTTAATGGGCGCAGCGCTTACATCATTAGTAATGTCTCTATCTTCTTTTACTATTCTTGTTTATGCGATGCGAAAATATTTGTTCTCGATCCGTTTATGGAAAGTTATCAATCTGCCATTATTTATTAGTAGTTTGATGTTAATCATACTGCTGCTATTGAAAGAAGCTAATATTGACTTTTTGTATATTATGATTTTGTCTATCGTGGCTTATACTCTGATAGCTGTTTCATTAGCTGTTCGTGAATTTGGCGGACTTAAATATGTATGGCAAAAGCTGGGTAATAGAGGGTGAGTTAATTATGTTCAGAGAGGCTTTTATAACTGACCAATATATTTTATGGATACCCTCGCTAGCTGGTCTTAAAATTAAGTATGAAATTGAAAGTTGCTCTACTCCATTTTTGTTTTGAAGATTACACAATTGAACTAGCAAATGGTCTTGCTCAATATGTGGACTTAACCCTCATTCAACCAGAAAAAATTACTGCCGTTTGCCGTGATTACTTAGATCCCAGTATTCGGGTGATTAATTTTGCCAAACCCAGAATACGCGATCCCCGAAATCTGTTGGCCATGAAGAAGATGATGCGGATTATTAAAGATCTGCAACCCGATGTTTTACATGTGCAGGAAACCAACGATTTTTGGTATGACTTAACATTGTTTCTGAATAAAATGCCGCCATTAGTAACCACTGTTCATGATGTATATAAACATCCTGGCGATCGAGATATCCGATTGGGAGCAGAATACACGCGGCGAATTGCTTTCTATCGATCGCAACAATTAATTGTTCATGCCGAAGCACTCAAAGAAGCACTGGTTCAAGATTTTCGGGTGCCAGTAAAACAGGTTAATATCCTAGCTCACGGTGAACTTGGTAGTTTATTTCAAAGGCGCACAGCGGGGAAAACTTTAGAACGAGAGCCTTATACACTGTTGTTTTTTGGCAGAATTTGGCCATACAAGGGTTTGAACTATTTGTTAGAAGCGATGCCCTTAATTGCGGCTAAAATCCCGCAAGTTAAGTTAATTATTGCTGGTAAAGGCGAAAGCCTTCAGCAATATCTGTCTAATGGTTGTGATCAGCAGCACCTGGAAATCATCAACGATTTTATTCCTCTCGAACAAGTAGCTGGGCTTTTTCAGCGCAGTGCCCTTTCTATTTTGCCCTATATTGAAGCATCTCAGAGTGGGGTGGCCAATCTATCCTATGGGATGGGGGTGCCAGTGGTGGCTTCTGATATCGGCGGTTTGGGAGAATTGGTCAAGTCTGGGGAGGATGGATTATTAGTCCCCGCTGGCGATGTCCAAGCTTTAGCTGATGCGATTATCCGTTTATTAAGTGATACTCAATTACAAGAAAAAATGCGGGCAGCAGCGCTAGAGCGCTGTCAAAAAGACTTGAATTGGTCAAATATTGCTGCTCAAACTGTGCAGGTTTATGAGCAAGCGATAGCTACTAAATAACGGTGAATACCTGTTTGAATATTATTAGAGACAGCTGGGACTAGTATCGATCGACATCTTGCGTTAGCCTAATGAAGCATCATTAGTTTCTCTGTACATATGACAGCATCTGCTCAACCCGCTGCTCCGATCAAACTGGTGATTGTTGATATCGATGGTACAATCGCTGGCCGGAGTAACCAAGTCACCCCAGCAGTGAAAGTCGCTATTAAAGCAGCGCAAGCCCAAGGTGTGCGAGTGGGCGTGGCGACTGGTCGGATGTATCGATCGGCTGCTCGCTTTCATCACGAAATTGGGGCGGATGTGCCAGTGATGGCCTATCAAGGTGCCTGGATTCAAGATCCGGCGACCAATAAGAAATATCGACATCTGCGTTTGGAGCAGTCGATCGCTAAAGAATTAATTGATTATTTTCAGCAGCCTCATCTGCCCACTGACCTATCGTTGCACGTTTATGTAGACGATCAACTCTATGTGCAAAGAATTAATGAAGACACTGATGGTTATACCGAACGCAGTGGGGTAGAAGCAATCGCTCTGACTGATTTAAGAGAGGCATTGACTGCTGCGCCCACTAAAGTTTTGGCCATGCATCCAGATGAAGACTTGATTGATCGATTGTTGAAGGATCTAAAAATCAAATATTCACCAGAGCAGCTGCATGTCACTACCTCAGTGCCAATCTTTCTAGAAACAACTAATCCAGCCGTTAATAAAAGTACGGCGATCGATTATGTGGCCAGAGAATTGCTGAATATCGATGCCAGCCAAATTATGACGATTGGGGATAACTATAATGATGTGGAAATGTTGGCCTATGCTGGTTGGGGAGTAGCGATGGGGAATGCGCCGGAGCCGGTGAAGGCTTATGCTAATTGGGTGGCACCTTCGGTGGATGAGGATGGGGTGGCGGTGGCGATCGAGAAATTTGTTCTCCAGTAAATTAATGGATTTATCACCAGTTGTAACTAGAGAAATAATTGTATATCAGCCAGGGATGGTGCCTTATCAAAAGGCTTGGGATTGGCAGAAGCAGCTCCAGAAGTCTTTGATTGAGACTCCTGAGCAGTGTGATCGACTGCTGCTGCTACAACATCCGCCAGTCTACACCTTGGGTCAGGCTGCTAGCAATGAATTCGTCAAATTTCCAGAGCATCATAACTACGAAATTCACCGAATTGAACGGGGTGGTGAAGTTACTTACCACTGCCCTGGCCAACTAGTCGGCTACCCAATTCTTAATCTGCGTCACTATCAGCAGGACCTACACTGGTATTTGCGGCAGCTAGAAGAAGTTGTCATTCGACTTTTAGCGCTGTATGGTTTGGCAGCCGAGCGAATTCCAGGATTGACTGGAGTATGGCTAGCAGACCAGAAAATTGCCGCGATCGGCATCAAGGTTAGTCGCTGGGTGACTATGCACGGCTTTGCCATCAATGTTTGTAATGATCTAGCTGGTTTTCAGCAAATTGTACCCTGTGGCATTGTCGATCGACCGGTGGGCAGTATCCAAAAATTTGTCCCCAATATTGACCTGGCCACAGTGCAGCAGCAGGTCATTGAAGTGTTTGGGACAGTGTTCGAGCGACAGATGGTGCTAGCTTAGATGGTTGGAACAGCGGGTTTAATAGACTCATAGAGCTTTTCGTACTCCAGCGCCGACTTATCCCAGCTCAAATCTTCGGCCATGCCCCGCTGCTGCAAGGCTTTCCACTGTTCGCGGTAGCGGAAACCTTCGCCAGCCCGTACCATGCAGGTATATAAGTCTAGCGGCTCGTATCGATCGAAGCAGTAGCCAGTACCCTTGCTATGAATTGGATCGTGGTGAAAAACAGTATCGACTAGGCCACCAGTACGGCGCACAATTGGCACACAGCCATAGCGCATGGCCATCATTTGGCTGATGC
>JAYUSR010000067.1:0-2322 GCA_043755575.1 Synechococcales cyanobacterium | reverse complement strand
TCAAAAGGAAAATTTAACTCCTGAAGCGTAAATCCATAAATATGACTATCGATCGCATTCCAAGCATAATCAGCCATCCGAAACGAAAACCCCGCCTCCCGCAGACAGCCCAAAGTCGCATCCACATAGCGCAACATCGCCACGCCCACATTCACCCGCGAAACTAGCGGCATCGTTGACCAGGGATGCCGCAACAATACGGTGTGGGCAGAGATCGATCGTCGTCGCATCGCCGTCTTCCAATCAACACCAAGATCAGGCACCTCAATTTCACTGACCACCATATCAACAATGCCATTGATGATGTCGTCCTTATTTTCTATATGGTTATACAGCGACATCGCTTGCACACCAAGCTCTTGGGCAATTTTGCGCATCGAAAGCGATTCAACACCACCCTCATCAGCCAAACAGAGCGCGGCTCTTAGCACTAGCTCTCGGCTCAACGGGGTGAAAGGGATTGTATCAGTGTTGCTCTTGGTAGCCATCTAAACTTTCTTGCAGCGATTTTTCACCTACATCTTGACAAACTTACGCCGTAAGGTATACTTACAGTGTAAGTTAAAACGGAGCGGCAACATGAAAGCGATCGTTCAAACTGATTACGGTTCAACAGAACAACTGAGACTAGCAGAAGTTGATCGGCCTACAGTGTCAAACAACGGTGTGCTATTGCAGGTTAAAGCCGCATCTGTCAATGGTGGTGACTGGCATCTCATGCGCGGTACACCGTTCCCAATCCGCCTGATGTTTGGAGGAATACTGAAGCCCAAAATCAAGACCCTGGGAATGGATGTGGCTGGGCGGGTGGAAGCGATCGGCAAAGACGTAACGCAATTTCAGGTTGGCGACGAGGTTTTTGGCGATCTTTCTAGTTGTGGGTATGGGGCTTTTGCCGAATATGTTTGTGCAACTGAGGCGGTGTTAGTACACAAACCTAGCAACGTTTCGTTTGAGCAAGCAGCGACAGTTCCAGCGGCTGCTCTTGCTGCTTTACAAGCGCTGCGAGACTATGGACAGCTCCAGCCAGGGCAAAAGGTGTTGATCAATGGTGCTGCGGGTGGAGTAGGGTCTTTTGCCGTGCAGATTGCTAAGGTATTGGGTGCAGAAGTTACGGCAGTTTGTAGCACGAAAAAGTTGGAGATGATGAGTTCAATTGGTACAGATCATGTGATGGACTACAATCAAACTGATATCACCAAAAATGAGCAGCAATATGATCTGATTTTGGATGTAGCGGCCTATCGATCGGTTTTTGACTATCTGCCAATATTGAAGCCCAACGGCACCTATATTCTGGTCGGTGGTTCGATTACCAGATTTTTCCAGGTGATGCTATTTGAGTCTTGGATTTCCAAAATCAGTGGCCGGAAAGTACAATGTCTGGCTTCTAAGCCTAATCAAGCGGATCTGATGATTTTGCGTGATCTTCTAGAAACCGGAAAAATTGTGCCCTTCATAGATCGGCAATTTAACCTCAGCGAAGTTCCAAAAGCAATTAACTACCTAGAACAACGACAAGTTTTGGGGAAGATCGCTATTAGTATCTAAGAAACTGTTAATTGATGAACCAGGACAAACTATGTAGCTATGTTTTGTTAAGCTGTTTGGCCGTTGAGCTTTCGTACAATTGTCTCAAGGTTTTATAACCCGATCGATCTCCTCTATAATCCGGGCTAGAGTTGCAATAGTTTCTCCTCTCCCCTCACAATCCATGAAATCCCTGACGATCGTTGCAGCACTTGCAGTAGGTTCGATAACTCTCGGTCAAATCTTTCCGGTTTTTGCTCAAATTGGCATTGGTGAACAGATCGCCTACAAAACCAAAAAAGGCCAAGTGGTAGTCACTAAACTTAAGCCTAAACAAAAAGTTGAAGTAAAATATCAAAACCAAAAAGGCAAGCTGGGCAACCGTAATGTCAAAACTAATGGCTGTGGTGAAGCTATTATTAGCAAAGCTGCTACGTTTCAATCGCTGACCGTAGATAATCAAGTAATTTCCCTCAGCAGCATTCCGACCAAAGAGCACGATCGTTGCAAGCCTAAACAAGGTCTCATCACCCCCTATAATAAGTAAGCTTTTAACTTCCAGGAACTAAAAAACTGCTCTAGACATCAACAGTCAAGAGCGTTCTTTCAGAATTTCAGTATGAAAAAAAGATATCTAGCAATCGTCGCCACCGCCCTGTTAACAGTTAGCACCGCCAATGCCCAGAGTATTACGGCCTACCGAACTGCCCAAGGGCAAGTAATAGTCACTGGACTAAAACCAGGCCGACTCAATGGAGTTGCAGCTAATACTGGCAAGGGATTTGGCACTAG
>JAYUSR010000066.1:0-22744 GCA_043755575.1 Synechococcales cyanobacterium | reverse complement strand
CTAAATGGTTGAGTGCCACAGAATGGCAAACCTATCTCCACAACCTTAATAATTGCAACTACATTACTCCGCGCGAGTTCCAGCAAGGGGAGCAGTTTTTTGTATTGAAGGTCGAGCCATTACTCAACTGGCAGTTTCTCCAACAGGATATTGATGATGGGAAGGACATTGTAGACTTAACAGTAGTATCAGGAGTACTCCTGGTAATTGAAGAAATCACAGCCAGCAAACGATTACAGTCACTGATGCTAGACGTAGAAATTAGACGTCGCCGAGAACTAACCAAGCAAAATATTGCTCTCAACAAAGCCAGACAGCTGGCTGAATCGGCCGCGAATATCAAAAGTGCCTTTCTAACTAATATGAGTCACGAAATTCGCACTCCGATGAATGCGATCGTCGGTTTAACCAACCTCTTACTCGAAACTCCTTTGAACCACGAGCAAAAAGACTTTGTTTCGACTATTCAAGTTAGTGCTGATCATTTACTCAAGATCATTAATGAGATTTTGGATTTCTCGAAACTGGAATCTGGTGAGATGCAGCTAGAGTCGATCGCCTTCAACCTTAGCCATTTAATCGAGCAGGTGGTAGAAATTTTGGCCAATAGTGCTCACCACAAAGGTCTGAATCTAAGTTATTGGATCAGTCCTAACACTCCGTTCATGGTGAAGGGAGATCCGACCCGCCTTAATCAAATTCTAATTAATCTGATTGGTAATGCGATCAAATTCACAGACCAAGGAGGAATCAAAATCGATGTCCGATCCAGCGTCAATGATCCATCTCAGATCAAAATTTCGGTGGCCGATACCGGCATTGGAATTTCTACTACCAATCAGGAACGGATTTTTCAATCTTTTTCCCAAGCAGATGCCTCTACCACTCGTAAGTATGGAGGTACTGGTCTAGGTCTAGCCATCTGTCAGCAATTACTCGAGCTAATGCATGGTGAAATTGGCCTAGAAAGCACAGTCAACCAAGGCTCAACGTTTTGGTTTAAGGTGCCCCTCATGCCGCTATCAATGCCCACCCAAATTCAACATCAAATCCTTCACCAGGTAACAATCTTAATTGTAGATACCTGGCCGCACCAACTCCAGTCGTTAGCTGAAAATACGATCCAGTGGGGGATGGTACCGATTACTAGTAACTCCTTTGATCTCGATATTTTGGCCAACTATTTACCACAAATTGCAGTGATTGATTGGAAAAAAGGTGAATCTCATCAACTGATCGAGAAAATTCTGGAACGGCAGGTTCCGGTGATTGTGATGACAACGTTCGATCGATACGAATCAGCCCAGACTAAATTAGGCGATCGGGTCAGCTATCTGTTTAAGCCCATCAAACCGTTGCGGCTCAATAACTCGTTGCAAGAAAAATTAACCCATAGCACCCCCATCGACAACAGCGAAGAGTTGTGCGAGCCGCCCGACTCTGGTCCACTCCGCTCTCACAACAATTTGGCTCATATCAATATCCTCCTGGCTGAAGATAACAAAATCAATCAAAAAGTCGCCCTGCGGCAGCTAGCCAAGCTCGGTTATCAGGTGGATGTGGCCAATAACGGCCAAGAGGTTTTAGACAAGATCAATCATAAATACTATGAATTAATTTTGATGGATTGCCATATGCCAATTCTGGATGGTTACACCACCACCGAAGCCATCCGTCAATTACCAACGCCGCACAGTCAGCAAACCGTAATTATTGCCTTGACCGCCAGCGTGATGGAATCGGATATGGAATATGCTTTATCGGTAGGAATGAACGACTTTCTTTCTAAACCAGTAAAGATTGAGCAGTTGCAACAAATGATTGAAAAATGGCTGAGCACTTAAATTACAGTTGATCTGCGCCCGGATAAACCAAGCACCAAAAATTGGAACGATCGGCATCCCACGTTATCATAATAGAAACCTGCTCAAACTTTATCGACTATGCAAAACGCTATGAAAAAGCACAGAAGACGTCCTTTTTTTTTGCGTTTATTTTTGCTGGGATTATTAGGAGCAGCTATTTTCACCTTATTCCCCCGCACCAAAGCGCTATTGGGATTAAGGTATGATCCACAGCATTCACCGGTGTTGCAACTCGCGGCTCTCCCGGCGATCGATCGCGCCCAAAGCCTAAGCGATATTATTGTCCAACAAGGTAATTTACTAGAAGTTAGTCGAGCAAAATATGTACTGGCCAGTGATTTAATTCAGCAAGAGCAAGGTTCTAAAGCACTTCAGTATCTGAATAATTTGGAAAAAGAATATCCTTTGCTGGCTCCCCAAATTTTATTCAAACGGGCAGCAGCTTATGAATTAATGGGGAAAAAAGCTGCGGTTAACCAGAATCTGACTCAATTAGCAGCTAGCCATAGCAATTCGCCAGTGGTGGTAGAAGCCTGGGAACGCTTAGGTTATCAGAATGAGAAGTTTTGGGAACAGGCGCTGCAGAAGTTTCCATACTATCCTCGCTCCCTAACCATTATTCAAAATATGATCGATCGCCATCCCAGCAATGTCGATCTGATGCTGACCTATTTGCGCAATGGGGGCACGCGCACTCGTAAAGGATTAGAAATTGCCGATGGGCTGAGCACCGAACACATCAATAAACTCCAGCCCGATAACTGGCGATTGCTGGCTGAAACCTATCTAAAAAATGGCTTGCCCGAACGAGCCACCGTCGCGCTCAATCGATCACCTCAAACTGCTGAAAATTTGCTGTTACTTGGTCAAACTGCTAGGGGTATCCAAAAAGTACCAGTAGCCAAGACGGCTTATCAAGAATTGGTAGCAAAACATCGCCAAGCTCCAGAAGCTGATCAAGCCCTGCTGGAATTAGCTGAATTGTCGGCCAATCATGCTGAGGCCATTTCTTACCTAGACAAACTGATTCCCCAGAGCGATTCACCGCTAGCCGCCACAGCTTTAGCCCGCAAAGCTTTGCTCCTCGAAAAAAACCAGGCCGCTGTCCAACAGATCGAAGCAGAAATTATCCAGAGGTTCCCTAAGTCCGAAGCCGCTGCTGGTCTCCGTTGGGAACGCGCCTTAGCCCAAGCAGCTCAAAAAAACTATGCTAAGGCTTGGAGCATTGCCAAATCGGTTGTCAGCAATAATATTCCCGACAACCGCTACAGTGCCCGCGCCTCTTTTTGGATTGGCAAATGGGCACAGCTGCTAGGCCGGGAGGAAGATGCCAAAACAGCATTTACATATACTCTCTCGAAATATACCCAGTCATACTACAGTTGGCGAGCCGCTAAATATTTGGGTTGGGATGTGGGAGATTTTGCCACGATCCGTTCACTCACACCGCCAATCCAAAAAAATCAGGCTAACCGGTCACTGTCGATCGGCTCAGCAGAACTCAAAGAGTTGTACCAAATTGGTGCTTATCGCGATGCCTGGACCTTATGGCAAAATGAGTTTCCTGATCAAGGCCATTATTCTGTGACAGAGCAATTCACCGAAGGCTTGCTCCTCAAGGGCTTAGAGCGTTATCAATTAGCCCTAGCCAAGGTTTCTCAACTAGAAAAGCGCGAGTTGCCCGCCGAGCAGGAACAGTATCGCATTGTCCGCCAACATCCCAACCATTGGTTGGCACTCTATCCCTTAGCCTATCTGGAAGATATTCAAGCCGCTGCTAGCCACCAAAAAATAAACCCACTATTAGTAATTAGCGTTGCCCGTCAAGAATCTAAATTTGATCCAGAAACTCAATCCAGTGTGGGAGCCTTGGGACTGATGCAAGTGATTCCGCCCACTGCTCAGTTTGCTGCCGCCAAAATCAACTTATCCACCTACTCCCTCACAAATCCAGCCGATAACATCCAGTTAGGCACTTGGTATTTGGCTCATGTTCATGATCAAGAAAAAGATAATTCTCTCTTAGCCGTCGCTGGCTACAATGCTGGTCCCGGCAATGTCAGCAAATGGGTGACAGAACTGGGCATTACCGATCCTGACGAGTTTGTCGAAAGAATTCCCTTTGATGAAACCCAAGGCTATGTACGTAATGTGTTAGGCAACTACTGGAACTATCTGCGGACTTATAATCCCAGTATCTCGCAAAAAATGTCTAAATTTCTGGCTGACTCCACCCCAACTCTCACAAAATCATGATCGTTAGACCCCTACCTGTTCGCATCTTTCATTGGCTTAATTTGATCGCTCTGTGGGGCATGATTGGCAGTGGGCTACAAATTTATAATGCTAATCCGGTATTCGGTGGCCGGGAGGGCTGGCATCTACCGGGCATTTTTTTACTAGGGGGCTGGCTAGCGGGGGCGCGCAACTGGCACTTTACCCTGATGTGGATCTTTGGCCTGAATCTGCTTGCTTACGGTTTATATGTATTGTTTAGTCAGCGCTGGCGGCATTATTTTCTACAAAAGCAGGATCTAAAAGCCTTACAAGCTAGTAAAAACTTGCAGCGACGGAGGTTTGCTTGGCATCGGCTGGCCTATACGATCATTATTCCGGTGTTATTGCTATCGATAGCTACGGGCTTAGCAATGTATCAACCGGCGCAGTTCTATTGGCTGACGGAGTGGTTTGGGGATTGGCAATCGCTACGGATTATTCATTTCTTGGCGGTGCCGACTTTTATTATTTTTGCGATTATTCATAGCTCGTTGGCACTGAATATTGGCAACGGGGTATTGGCAAAGGCGATATTTGTAGTGCCAGGAAACGAGCCAAAGACCGTAGGGTCAGTCGATCGAACACCAGAATAAGCAGTGGGTGAGTAGTTCGATCGACTGTCACAATCCGGCCAGTCCCAATAATCTACATCAATTCTTCAGCCAACCAAAAATATCTCCCACTGTCAAAGATAAACTAGCAGCAAACCCTGGCATTGGCAACTGACTGTTAGCCTCATCTAAAATGGTGAATTGATTATTGAGTTCGCCAATAAAAACGGACTCGTCTTCGGGGTTAATCAACCAACCCATTTGTGAGCCGTGATCTAAACAATGGCGGATATTCTTCAAAACTTTGGTAGCACTCTGGTCTGGCGACAGAATTTCAATTGTCCAGTCCGGGGCGATCTCAAAAGCGTTGGCAATTTTGCCGTTGGCTAAACGAGGAATTCTGTTTTTTTGGAAAACTACCACATCTGGTACTACTGAGCGATCGCCAAAAGTGCAGCGTAGTTCTGGAAAGGCTTGGGCAATTCCTTGATTATTCAGAATTGGACTAATGGTCAGCAACAGCTCTCGCTGAATGAGGCTGTGTTGTCCTTGCGGCATGGGTTTCTGAATAATTTGATTATCGATATATTCACTAGCGGGCTTGGTCTCTGGTAGTTGCAGAAACTCGGATAGACTAATTCCTTTGATTTGGGTGGAAGTCATTGCTGCTGGTTTAGTGAGTACAACTATTTTATGCGATTATTTTTTGCAGCGGCGACTATTACAAGTTGTTGGAAAAGAATGTCAATCGTCCTCGGATTTTTTAGACTGGACTTATCGGCCTAAACGCTTCGTTTGGGGATGATCAGACTGATTTCAATCAATCTTGTTGTTATCTTTCATGGTGGTAATTATGCAATCCCTCGAACTCAAGATTCCACCGCCCATAATTGCGGTTCTAGTCGCCATCGCCATGTGGGGAATCTCTTTGATCACCCCATTGCTGACAGTGCCCACAACCTATCGAGTACCCCTCGCCATGGCAATCGCGGTGGTAGGCGTTGTCTTAATGGTCGCCGGTAATACATCTTTCCGCCAAGCAAAAACAACTGTCAATCCGATGAAGCCAGAATCGGCCAGCTCTTTGGTTAGCTCTGGCGTTTACCGATTCACTCGCAATCCCATGTACTTGGGGGTTCTGACCGTTCTGATTGCGTGGGCTGTTTTTTTGTCATCGCCCTGGGCATTGTTTGGCCTATTAGCCTTCTTTCTTTACATCGAACGCTTCCAGATTGCACCGGAAGAAAAGGTACTTTTCAGACTCTTTGGCACCGATTACACCACTTACCAGGCAAAGGTTCGTCGTTGGCTTTGATGCCTGATCCTTTCACCTTCGAGCAAAGGAACTTCGCTTTATGTCGAGCGCAAATCTCATTCGGTTGGGTGGACTTGCCGCAATTATGGCGGGAATTCTGCGAGGCATTAACTCGTTTTTACCTAGCTCTATTCCTGTTGTTCAGCTCGAACTTCTTTACCTCCTGACCGATATATTGATCATCTTGGGTCTGATCGGCTTGTATGGTTTTCAGCATCAAGAATCTAAGCTGTGGGGATTTTGGGGATTCTTGCTGGCGATCATTGGTATTGCGGTGATTCGAACTGGGACAATCGCTGGGATTAAAGTGTATGCGATCGGAGCATCAATATTTGTTGTAGGTTTAAGCTTGTTTGCGGTTGGCTCCTGGCTGGCAGGTAAATTACCCCAGTGGGTGTCTATTGTTTGGGTACTTTCGACTGTGGCAGGATTTCTCGGCTATTTCTTGCCCGGTTTTAGTCTATTATTCGCCATTTCTGGAGTACTTTTTGGGATTGGTTTTGCTGGTGCTGGTCTTCAGGTCTGGTCAAGAACCGATCAGCAACTATAAGCAAAACGAATGTCTAACCAGTAAAAAACCATTGATTTCTTGATTTCCCACTGCCGCTCGTTAATACAGTTCACTATTACTGCTGGCCACTGCTTCGATCGAAATTGTTTGCACTACTCTTACAGGTTCTCCCAAAGACCTTAACTCTATTATTCACCAAGAAACTGGGTCGGAGACTGCTGAATTGTAACGTAATAAATTTTTCTGGCTAATTTTTTATTCCAGCTCCAGTAATTTTCGATACAATAGCAGATGCTTTAAAAAAGCCGATATTTTATGAATCAAAGTCAGCATAGGAGTATGTCGTAACGATGGGGAAACCAACCGGCTTTATCGAATATCAGCGGGAAGTATCCTCCGAGCTATCCCCGATCGATCGCATTCACAACTGGGACGAGTTCCATCTAGCCCTGCCCGATCAAAATTTACGCGACCAGGGTGCGCGCTGTATGGATTGCGGCACGCCCTTTTGTCATACCGGTAATTTAATTGGCGGCATGGCCAGCGGCTGTCCCATTAATAATCTGATTCCAGAGTGGAATGACCTGGTATACCGAGGGCTGTGGCGAGAAGCGCTCGATCGGCTGCACAAAACCAACAATTTTCCCGAGTTTACTGGGCGGGTTTGTCCGGCTCCCTGTGAGGGTTCCTGCGTTTTAAGTATTCATAATCCCGCCGTCACGATCAAAAATATTGAACACTCGATCGTCGATAAAGGCTGGGAGGAAGGTTGGATTGTGCCGGAACCGCCAGCTAAGCGCACCGGTAAGAAGGTAGCCGTAGTGGGTTCCGGGCCAGCCGGACTCTGTGTCGCCGCACAGCTGAATAAAGCTGGTCACTGGGTGACTGTCTTAGAAAGAGCCGACAGGCCGGGTGGATTGCTGATGTACGGCATTCCCAACATGAAATTAGAAAAAGAACAGGTGGTGTTGCGCCGTTTACAATTGCTAGAAGCCGAAGGCGTGAAGTTCCAGTGCAATGTGGAGGTCGGGAAAGACTTGTCTACTGCTGATTTACGGAAAGATTTTGATGCAGTAGTGCTTTGCACTGGAGCCACCAAACCCCGCGATCTGCCGATCGAAGGGCGGGAGTTGCAGGGCATTCACTTTGCGATGGACTTCTTGACAGCCAATACCCAGGCGGTTCTGGATAAAAATTCCAACAGCAAATACATTTCGGCGGCTGGTCAAGATGTCGTAATTATCGGCGGGGGCGACACTGGTACCGACTGTGTAGGCACCTCGATTCGGCATGGCTGCAAGAGTGTCACTCAACTCGAAATCATGCCCAGTCCGCCGCTAACTCGATCAGCAGACAATCCCTGGCCGGAGTGGCCAAAAGTCTACAAAATGGACTATGGCCAAGAAGAAGCAGCAGCCAAGTTTGGGCACGATCCCCGCGCTTATCTGACCACCGCCGCTAAGTTTGAAGGCGATGACCAAGGCCATGTTACTGGCATCCATATCGTGCAGGTGCAGTGGGATAAAAATGAGCAGGGTCAATTTGTGCTGAAACACATTATTGGCACGGAGCGAGTGTTACCGGCCCAATTGGTGCTACTCGCCATGGGCTTCCTTGGTCCAGAGCAGCCGTTGCTAGATGATTTAGGCGTAGAGCGTGATGCCCGCAGTAATGTTAAGGCCGAATATGATAAATATACTACTAGCATCTCGGGGGTATTTGCAGCTGGAGACTGTCGGCGCGGTCAGAGCTTAGTAGTTTGGGCTTTCAATGAAGGTCGTGGTGCTGCTCGGGAGTGTGACTTATACCTAATGGGCAGTACGGATTTGCCTTGAGCTAATATTATATTGGTTGCTGGTGAGCTGTTAATACGCTGAAGTTAGTTATCGAGCCGATGTCATGACCCAAGCTATGAAATCGAATTGAATCTAGATAGTGGACGGCGGCTAAGTTTATTGTAGAAATTTATTAGGAGAGTTAACTATGATGGATATTTCACCTCAAACTGCTTACGAAAATCTTCAACTTCTAGAGCGAGTGAACCCTGAGAAAAGTGCCGTCTACCGACAGCTTGCACAAGAGGTTTTGGCTAATCCAGAAGTCAGCCTAACTCTACGGCAAGCGATCGCTGATCAGCTTAGTGAAGCTAACCACCTGCTAGCTACCAAGTCAGCTAATGACGATGGCAGCTACTAGCTTTTAGCGCGAATTCTGAACTTGTATCCAGCTCTAGTTCGGGAAACCGCACCAAATATGCTTTAAATCCCTTTAGCACTCCAGCCCAGAGAGTGCTAAATTTTTTATGGAATGTCTAAGCTAAATTAAATAAATTCATATGTCGAAAATAGTAGTCTTTGATGAAGAAGCACGTCGTTCGCTAGAGCGGGGCGTAAATGCCTTAGCAGATGCTGTCAAAATCACCTTGGGGCCAAAGGGTAGAAACGTACTATTAGAGAAGAAATTTGGCGCTCCACAGATCGTCAACGATGGTAATACCGTTGCTAAAGAGATTGAACTTAGTGATCCTTTAGAAAACACTGGGGCGCGATTGATTCAAGAAGTAGCCTCCAAAACGAAGGACTTGGCTGGCGATGGTACAACTACTGCTACTGTCTTAGCACAAGAAATGATTCGCGAAGGTCTGAAAAATGTGGCGGCTGGGACTAACCCAATCGGCATCAAGCGCGGCATGGACAAAATCGTCGTTAAGCTCGTTGAAGAAATTGCTCGGGTAGCTAAGCCGGTTGAAGGCCAAGGTATTTCTCAGGTCGCTACTGTTTCGGCTGGTAATGACACTGAAGTTGGTGACATGATCGCGGAAGCGATGGCTAAGGTAACTAAGGATGGTGTAATTACCGTCGAAGAATCTAAGTCACTTTCCACCGAGATGGAAGTTGTGGAAGGGATGCAGATCGATCGCGGTTATCTATCTCCTTACTTCATTACTGACAATGAACGGATGACGATCGAGTACGAAAATTGCTTGATTTTGATTGTCGATAAAAAAATTGGTTCGATCCAAGAATTAGTAGGTGTATTGGAAAAGGTGGCTCGTGCGGGCAAGCCTCTTTTAATCATTGCTGAAGATGTGGAAGGTGAAGCCCTAGCTACCTTGGTCGTGAACAAGGCTAGAGGCGTGTTGAACGTTGCTGCTATTAAGTCTCCGGGCTTTGGTGAACGCCGCAAAGCGATGTTGCAAGATATCGCTATTCTGACTGGTGGTCAAGTAATTTCCGAAGACATCGGTTTGAGCTTAGATACTGTGGAAGTAGAAATGCTCGGTCAGGCTGCTAAAATCTCGATCGATAAAGATAGCACCACCATTGTCGCTGATGGCAACCATAAGGAAGACGTGCAAAAACGCATCGTCCAACTGCGTCAGCAAATGGTTGATACTGAGTCGGACTACGACCAAGAAAAACTCCAAGAACGGATTGCTAAATTGGCTGGTGGTGTAGCGGTCATTAAAGTTGGTGCAGCTACTGAAACCGAACTTAAAGACCGCAAACTGCGCTTAGAAGATGCTTTGAACGCGACTAAAGCCGCGATTGAAGAAGGCATCGTTCCTGGTGGTGGTACAGCTTTGATTCACTTAGCTCAGAAAATTGAAGGATTCAAGGCTGGGCTAGATCCGGAAGAAATGATTGGTGCCGATATCATTGCTCGTTCTCTCGCTGCTCCACTGCGTCAGATTGCAGACAATGCTGGTGAGGAAGGTGCGATCGTGGTTGAAAAAGTTCGTGAAACTGAATTCAACATCGGTTACAACGCAGCTACCAACAAGTACGAAGACCTGATTGCGGCTGGGATTATTGATCCGGCTAAGGTGGTACGTTCTTCCTTGCAAAACGCGGTATCGATCGCAGGCTTAGTCCTGACGACTGAAGCACTAGTGGTGGAGAAGCCTGAGCCTAAGTCTGCTGCACCTGATATGGGCGGCATGGGTGGAATGGGCGGCATGGGTGGAATGGGCGGCATGATGTAGTAGCTTCACTCAATTTGTTTCAATAATTGATTATTTAGCAGGCGATCGATCGCCTGCTTTTTTGTTGCCAGTGGAGGTCTGGTTATTTCGTAGGCTATACTTCTGGGAAGTGCCTACCTCTTCAAGGCAATATCATTATTCAATTGTATATATTGATCCAGTAATGCCGATCAGCGTCGCAACCTCTAACATTTTTCCAACAGGTTTTAAAAATGACCGAAACAACGCCAGAGCAATTAAATCAAGAAACTCTGTGGGCAGGAAAAAGTGGCGATCGATGGCTGGCCAATATCAATGGCTTTGAAGGAATGATCAAGCCCATCGGAGATGCTTTAATCAAGCAAACTGCATTTTCTCAGGGTGAACATATTATTGATATCGGTTGTGGAGCTGGAGCTACCAGTCTAGCCATCGCCCAAGAAATAGGATTATCGGGTTCAGTAATAGGGTTGGACATTTCACCAGTCCTAGTAAATGAAGCGACAAATCGAGCAGAAAAGTTAAAGCTTGAAAACATAAAATTTATGCTGGGAGACGCAGCGGTCACAACTCTTCCTGCCAGGCAAGCGGATTGTATCTTCTCTCGCTTCGGCATCATGTTTTTTAGCGATCCCTATGCCGCATTTACTCATATTCATGGTTTTTTGAAACCCAGCGGCAGACTATCGATGGCCTGCTGGTCATCAATTCAAGAGAATCCATGGATGTTTGAAATTGTGAGTGTCCTTGCCAGGCATTTTCCGTTACCGATACCTGTGCCCCGTGCTCCAGGGGCCTTTGCTTTCGCTGAACCGAACTATGTGAAAAAAATTCTGCAAACGGCTGGCTTTCAAGACATTACTGTTTCTCCATGGCAGCAAAATCTGTTGATAGGTGGTTCAAATCCTAGCCCTGCATCAACGGCTGAATTTTTGCTCAAGGCCACAAGTCTTGGTCAATTGCCAGAAGATTTACCAGACACGGTTAAGACAGCTATTCATTCTGAACTGTCTAATCGTTTGCAAGCGTACGAGACAAAAAATGGAGTCCAAATGCCAGCTTCAGTATGGTTCGTTGAGGCTAAAGCTTGAGCAAATTCAAATTGCTCGATCGAGCATCTCTAACAACAAAATCATTACCAATTTATTTCTAAAAATTCCCGGTTGATTACGATAAATGCCGAATACAGATAGGGAAAGTGCCACAGTAGAATTGGGTCAGTGAACGGTAAACTGAATGTTTAAAAAAATTGGTGGTAGCTGTACAATTATCGGCCTGGCGGCTTTAATAGCCTGTTCTGCGGCACCACCACCGATCGCCCCGCTACCAGTAGCTAGCCCCCTAAACCAAATTCCCGCGCCAGCTGCCAGTTCTAGTTTAGAGCTACCGTCTAACTTAATGGCTGCCCCAGTGGCTGATAACAGCTATCAAGATGCCCTGGTGACGGCTACGGCGGCACAGACAATTAGTGGCTCAGCTTTAACTAAAGAAGACTGGACATTGGTCGCGAATCAATGGCAGGACGCTTTGAAGCTCTTGCAGTCGGTACCTAAAAGTAGCCCTAATTACCGACAGGCAATAGACTTGTTGCCTCAATATCAGCAGAGCCTGAGTCAGGCGCGTCAAAAATCAGCAACTTTTAAAGAACCAATTCAGAAAGTCGATCGATCTTTCTTGCCGGTGGAAAACTCTAATTCTTTCTCAATGCCAATTATTAAAAAACTAGATAATATCCCAGTCGTTGAAGTGACTTTAAATGGCCAACAGAAATTTCAAATGCTACTAGACACCGGTGCTAGCCGTACTTTACTGACCAGAGCAATGGCTAATCAGCTGAAATTACAGGCTTCAGGGAAAACCACAGCCAAAACAGCTAGTGGCATCAGCGAGTTTGATATCGTTGAACTCCAATCGGTGCAATTTGGCCAGGGAGTGACCAACAATATCGCGGTATCAGTTGGCAAAAACGAGCTGAGTTACGGTCTGTTGGGTCACGACGTTTATAAAGGTTATGACATTACCCTTAAGGAAGACGTAATTCTCTTTAATAAACGCCAAAATCGTTAAAACGTGAATTGAGACGTTCGATCGTTATAGGCAATTTCTTCTAACACAAAGTCTAAGTTGGCGTGGGGGTTAGGGATAACGTGATAGCTGTATAGTAGTTCTTCGTCAATGCCCTGACACACTTTGCGGATGGCTTCTACGCCAGCAGCTACTGCCACCTGCACTTCTGAAACTGACCCGCGCACGATCGGCGTGTAGCGCATACTGCTAACTTTTTCGTAGCCTACTAGCGTGACCCGAGCGGCTTTAACCATGGCATCGGCGGCGGCAAGTGCCGGAGGCAGACCTTTGACTTCAATCATCCCAAGTGCTGCTGGCATTATCTGTTGTCCGTCCCAAAAATATAGTTGATGATGTAGCCGATACCGACTTTAGCATAGCGAATTTAGGTAACACAAGTTGCAAAATGATGCATTTCATCTGCTTATGGCTGGGATAAATTTTTGGCATTGTTATTCCCACCAAATTTCCGTAGCTTAATAGAGAACTCATCTCTGGAAATTTTGCCATGCTCCTTGCCCCTTCCATCGCAAACAAAACTTGGCAGTGGCGCGGTCACTCTATCAATTATCAACAACAGGGCGAGACGGGTCTGGCCGTTTTATTGGTACATGGTTTTGGTGCTTCGGTAGGGCATTGGCGCAAAAACATCCCGGTGCTGGCTGAACATTGCCGTTGTTTTGCGATCGATCTCATTGGTTTTGGGGCTTCAGCTAAGCCGATCCCTGGTATAGAAATAGACTATACCTTTGAGACTTGGAGTGCCCAGATTAGGGACTTTGGCCGCGAAGTAGTCGGGGAACCAATGTTATTGATTGCTAATTCGATCGGCTGTGTGGCGATTATGCAGGCAGCAGTGGATGAGCCAGCGCTGGTACAAGGGGTGGCGCTGTTGAATTGTTCTTTGCGGTTGCTGCATGAGCGCAAGCAAGCTAATCAACCGTGGTTTAAACGAATTGGTACGCCGATCGTGCAGCAGGTTTTGCAAAATAAAGCGATCGGCAACTTTTTCTTTCAGCAGTTGGCGCAGCCGAACACGGTCAAGAATATTCTGCGGCAGGCTTATGGTCGGGCGGAGTCGGTGACTGATGAGCTGGTGGATATTTTAATGAAACCAGCGGCTGATCTGGGGGCGGCGGATGTGTTTTTGGCTTTTACGGCCTATTCTCAGGGACCATTGCCGGAGGATTTATTACCGTTACTATCTTGTCCAGCGCTGATTATTTGGGGGGAGGTCGATCCGTGGGAGCCGATCGCGTTGGGTAAGGAATTCGCGAACTATCCGGCTGTAAAAGAATTTATTCCGTTGCCGGGAGTGGGTCATTGTCCGCAGGATGATGCGCCGGAGTTGGTGAACCCGATTTTAGTTAAATGGATTGAGGGTTTTGCGGCTACTGATTGATCTTGTTATTCTCTTGACCGCGCCAGATAATCTTAGATATAAACTGTGTTTTTAGGGGATCGATCGTATGGTTAATACTCAAGTCCGCCCGATTACTATTGATGACTATCACCGGATGATTGAGACTGGCATCATTCATGAAGGTGAACGTATTGAATTAATTTCAGGGCAAATCTTTAATATGGCAGCTAAAGGCACTCGACATACTGTGGCGACTACTGAAGTAATGGGTGAATTGCTCCTACTCTTGGGACGCAGAGCTAAAATTCGTTGTCAAGACCCAATTACTTTGCCTAATAATAGTGAACCGGAGCCGGATATTGTGATTGCTAGGTTGCGGGAAGATAATTATTTGGATAGTCATCCTGCACCCGCTGATATTATTTTAGTAATTGAAGTTGCTGATTCGACTTTGGGATTCGATCGCAATACCAAAGCTCCTCTGTATGCAGCAGCGGGAATCAGTGAATATTGGATTGTTAATTTGGTGGACGACAGATTAGAAATTTACAGTCAACCGGAAGGCGATATTTACACTAATACCCAATTTGTCTTACCACCTCGATTGATCAGCTTGCCTCATTTTTCAGAAATCAGTTTAAATATTACTAAGATTTTTCCGCTACAGAGATAAATATTTAGACAGAGACGCTAAGCGATCGATCAAAAAATGTCAAATTTTATCTAAAAGTTGTCGTCGCTTTTGCTCAAACTCGTACTCAGTAACCAATCCATCAATGCGTAATTGTTCTAGCTGCCGAATTCCTTCAATGGCATTGTTAACCGGATTAGTAGGCGCAATCACATTCACCGACCCGGGCGTGAGCATAATAGGCAACTGACCTAGCTGCTGTCCCTCAGATTGCAATAAGTACCACACTGCTTCGATCGCAGCTGCCACATGGGGAATCGGAGTCCAAGATAACAATAAATAAACAGCGCCCCACACTGGTTGCCGCAAATAAAACTTATGGAAACCAGCCACAGGTAGTACTACTCCGGCCAACGCCAAAACAATCGCGATCGATCGCTGCTGAGGCTGAGTTAAAACCGTGCTAAGTGGTGAGGGAAACCGCATGTGTGGAAGGCTGAGCAGCTAGATTACAATATAAACATGATGCTGGGGATCGGTTCCTAGCTGTGGGCTAAAATTCTTCTTGTAAAAACAGCTATGGGATTCTTTGACTCGGAAATCGTCCAAAATGAAGCGAAGCAGTTGTTCACAGATTATCAGAATCTGGTGAACTTAGGCAGCAACTATGGGAAGTTCGATCGAGATGGCAAGAAGATGTTTATCGATCAAATGGAAGAATTGATGGATCGCTACAAGATTTTTATGAAGCGGTTTGAACTGTCTGACGACTTCATGGCTCAAATGACTGTGCAGCAGATGAATACACAGCTCGGTCAGTTTGGGATGACCCCTCAACAGATGTTTGACCAAATGCGGGTGACGCTCGATCGAATGAAATCTGAGATTAAGGAATAGCCTCAGTGGCTCAGACACAAATGTATTTACAAAAAAGCTGACCGATTGGTCAGCTTTTTTGGCGGGCGTTCTAGACTTTTTTGGGCGAGAGCAACATCATCATGTTCCGGCCTTCCCGCTTTGGATACTGCTGTACTTCAGCCAGCTCCTTCAGATCTTCCGACATCCGCTTTAGCAGCGCTTCTGCTAAGTCCGAATGCTGAATTTCCCGACCACGGAAAGTTATGGTGGCCTTGACTTTATCGCCAGCTTTTAAGAATCGATCGGCCTGACTAACCCGTACTTGGTAGTCATGTTCCTCGATCGTGTAGCGCATTTTCACTTCTTTGACTTCAGCCGAATGCTGCTTTTTTCGAGCTTCGCGCGCTTTTTTCTCCATCTCAAACTTATACTTACCGTAGTCCATAATCCTACAGACCGGCGGATCAGCTTTATCACTGACTAATACCAGATCAAGCTCGCGCTCTTCGGCAATCTCTAGAGCTTCTTGCGGAGTAATAATGCCCAGCTGTTCGCCTTCAGCATCAATGACTCGGATTGTTGGGAAACGAATTCTTTCGTTTATTTGAGGAAGATCGCGGGTGCGTCTCTTCTCAATTACGGGTGATTTTATAGCTATGGGAGTTAAGGGGGGTGAAGTGGGTAGTTAAGTGTACCTGGTCATCTAATTACTTAGAGCGGTACATCCCAGAGGTATGAACTCTTCCACATTCTAGCCAAGGCTTATCCTTTACTGTGGATACTTGTGCTACAAATACTGGTGATCGATCAAAGGTGGGTAATTTTATGATACCCAACTTTTTCGATATTTTGTTGAAACTTTAACGTTTATTCAACTTCCGATTAAAATTAAGGCTAGTAGCCCATCAAACAGGCATGATGAAACAATCTTGGCAACAAATTGGCAATCAGCGAGATTGGGTGTGGCGGGGTTGGCAAACTCGCTATACCTATAGTCATCCGGCTAATCTTAATCTGCAACACCCTCCGGTCATGTTCTTGCATGGGTTTGGCGGTAGTATTGGCCACTGGCGGCACAACTGGAGTCCGATCGCTGCTCATCATACGGTGTATGCGCTGGACTTAGTAGGGTTTGGTGCTTCGCGCAAGCCCCAGACTAAATACAAAATCAATTTGTGGGTAGAGCAGCTCCACGATTTTTGGAAAACTTTCATTCGGGTGCCGATCGTCATTGTCGGTAATTCGATCGGATCTTTAGTGGCCTTGGTGGCTGCTGCTACGTACCCGGAGATGGTTAAATCACTGGTGATGGTCAGTTTATTTGACCCCTCTGTCGAGCAAGATAAAATTCCTGGCTGGCTCTTGCCCACTGTCAATAACTTCAAGCTACTCCTGGTCAGACCCTGGATTCTCAAGCGTATTTTTTACGTGGTGCGTCAGCCCCAGTGGGTCAAACGCTGGGCACAGTTTGCCTATGCCAATGACAGGGCGATCGATCAAGAACTGCTAGATATTTTTATGACTCCGGCGCAAGAACCAGAGGCCGCTGATGCTTTTGTGGCTATTTTGCGCGGGATGATTAGCAGCTACTTTGCCCCTAATGTGCGGCGCTTTTTTCCCAGAATGAAATTGCCGATGCTCCTAATTTGGGGACACCTCGATCGGATCATTCCCCGCAGTAACATCGAAAGCTTGGCGCGGCTCAATCCCCGACTCCAGTTTGTAGAACTGCCAGCAGCTGGCCACTGTGCTCACGATGAATTGCCCGCAGAAGTAAATCAATTGCTGATTAACTGGCTGAACCAGCCGCAACCCACCGCTGTTGGTACCATTTTGCAAAGTTAGTAAGCTGACTAATAAAACTAATGAAAGAGCACTTGCCCAATGCGAGGCAAGTGCTCTTAACAGTGATTTATTAACCCACTGTTACTTGATCAGTGTTGACATCGGTCGCACCGGAAACGCCGCTGGCTACAGCCACCATTTGGTCTAGAGCTTCTTGGCTAGGAGCCGTGCCCTTCAATACTATCGAACCGCCAGTTTGCGCTACCCAGACGGTTTCGATATCAGCCAAGGCTGAATCTTCGTCAAAAGCCAAAGCAACTCTTTTGGCTAGGCCACTTTGATCATATTCACCATTGAGACCAACTCTTTCTGGAGCAACTGCACCACCAGTTTCTGGATCTACCGCATCTGGAGCCGCTTGTGCTTGAACATCAGCACCCTCTGGCTTTTCCATGCCAAACATTTTCTTAATCCAACCCATAGTATTCAATACTCCATCGAGATAATGTAGACATATCCCAAACTATGCTGATGTTGATCCACTTTGCAAGTGTATAGATTACAAAATTACAAAATCAGCTGAATCAAGAGCACCAAGAATTACATCGGACTTGCTATGATAATGAGGCTTTTCAGATATTATTGAGTTACATGAAGCACACCCTATCAG
The DNA here is from genome assembly GCA_043755575.1 of Synechococcales cyanobacterium. Classification (GTDB taxonomy): domain Bacteria; phylum Cyanobacteriota; class Cyanobacteriia; order Cyanobacteriales; family Chamaesiphonaceae; genus JAAFHZ01. The sequence goes on along the minus strand of JAYUSR010000066.1, from coordinate 4,887 downwards.
TCTTAGTACAAGACGAAGCCGGTGTATTAACCCGCATTGCTGGTCTATTCGCCCGTCGTGGTTTTAATATTGAAAGCTTGGCAGTTGGACCCAGCGAGCAAGAGCGCCTTTCTCGCATTACCATGGTTGTCAATGGTGACGAACACATTGTGGAGCAGCTCATCAAGCAACTGTATCGCCTAATTAATGTCTTGAAAGTTCAAGATATTACTAGTACACCTTGCGTGGAAAGAGAGTTGATGCTGCTCAAGGTGAATGCAAACAGTGGTAATCGATCAGAAGTTTTGGGAATTGCCCAAATTTTTCGCGCACGTACTGTTGATGTGGCGGAAGATTCTCTAACCCTGGAAGTAGTGGGTGATCCTGGTAAAATTGTGGCGATCATCCAAGTTTTGCAAAAATTTGGTCTGCGGGAAATTTCCCGTACTGGCAAGATTGCGATGACCAGAGAATCTGGAGTAAACACGGAATATCTAAGAGCACAGGAATAGGCCAATTTATGTTAGTAACAGATCGCATTATTGTGCCCTTAGATGTTCCGAATACTGCCCAAGCGATCGAACTACTAGATAAATTGCCCCAAGTGGAATTTTGGAAGGTCGGTTTAGAGTTATTTGTTGGTTCTGGCCAAGAAATAATCCGGATTCTCCAAGAAAGAAAGAAAAAGATTTTTCTGGATCTAAAATTCCATGATATTCCTAACACCATTGTGGGAGCTTGTAAATCGGCTGCCCAATACAATATAGACTTGCTCACTATTCATGGAGCCGCTGGTCGGCCAGCTTTGCAAGCTGCCACTGAAGCGATGTCAAAATTTGGAGAGCGGCGACCAGCACTGATTGCTATTACCTTGCTTACCAGTTTTAATTCTCGTGAATTGGCTTTTGATTTACATATTCCTCTAGAGACATCCGAGTATGCGCTCAATATGGCTGTTATGGCCAAAGAATGTGGCTGCCAAGGAGCCGTTTGCTCGCCACAAGAAGTAGGCGCTTTACGGCAGGTCTGTGGTCAAGATTTTATCTTAGTATGTCCCGGTATTCGACCAGAGTGGTCGATAACCGCTGATCAACAGCGGACAATGAGTCCAGCAGCGGCTATCAAAGCTGGAGCCGACTACTTAGTGATTGGCCGACCGATTACGGCTGCTGTTGATCCAGTTGCCGCTTGGGAAAAAATTTGCGAAGAACTGACTGCCGCTTGAAATAGAAAATCACTACCTAGCAGCAGTGATCCATCTTCAACAGATACTTAGAACAAAGCTGTGGCTCCAAACTAATTAGCCTTCTTCATCCCGATCGATCTGCACTAAACGGATATGCTTGCGTCCGATCGAGATCTTGAAGGTATCACCTTCTTTGAGATCCATCCTCTTCGTATAAGCAGCTCCAATTAACATATTGCCATTGGATTGGACGGTGATTTTGTAGCTGGCCATTCGCCCGCCACGTCCCACTGAAGAACCAGGCTTGCCATCCAGCTCAATTCCCTCTGCGTCAATCAACGCATTGTAAAACTTCATCAAGTTGACACGTTCAACATTATTCTTGGTTTTGGTAAAGTAGCCGCATGTGCGAGCTTTCTCTTCTTTACTAATATTGCCCAGATCTTTGACTTTCTGGAGCAGCTCGTCACCGACTAAAGGTTCGATCGGCGCGGCAACAACTTTCTTTTTACTCATTTAACACAAACTTCAAACTATGAGGAAAAACATAGCTAGCAAGATAATTCCATCAATCCAGACTTAATTGATAGCAGTTAAGCTAATTGATGGCTAGTTAGCTATCTTATAGTACACCCTAAAATCCCAAAATGTTAACGGTATCTAATTTAAATATTCTCTTCTCCTGATAGTGAGATCTTAGATAAAATCTAGATAAAATATGATCTGATATCAACTAGTAGGATTGATTTGAAATTAACAACACGCGGCCATTATAGTGTGAAAGCTTTGTTGGATTTGAGCTTGCAACCGAGCTATGGACCATCATCTGTAAAAGCAATTGCCCAGCGGCAAGCATTGCCAGCTCCCTATCTAGAAAAACTACTAATTGAACTGCGTCAAGCTGGTTTAGTTAATTCGATGCGTGGATCGCAAGGTGGTTATCAATTAGCTCGAAAACCAGCCCAGATTTTTGTTGGACAAATCTTAGCCGCAGTGGGAGAGTCAATTAATTATGGGGCGACTCCACTACTAAATTTGGAATCTAATGTTGATCAAGCTGCTGATTGGGTAACTTTGTCTTTATGGCGACGGCTGCACGCCAAAATGCAAAATGCTTTAGACAGTATTTCACTGGCCGATTTGTATTATGATGCCCGCAGTTGGCAAGCCGCTCAAGGAGAAGGGGTTAATTACACAGTTTAGATTCTATCTCGACTCTCAATATTGAGAAATCGGAGTGGCTTTTTGGGATTTAGTTTGTTGGGAATTCATGGTAATTTAACTGTCGCGCTCGGCTAGCGCCATCCATTTAGTGGTGGTAGTTTCAATCGCTTTCTCTAGATCTTGCAGCTGTTGAGTCAGCGGTGGCAGATCCCCATAACTGGCAGCGGCCATCAATGCTTCCAAGTTGGCTTTATCAACCTCAAATTTGGTAATTTTGGTTTCTAGAGTTCCTAAATCTCTTTTTTCCCAAGCCGATAGAGATTTTTTCTTGGTGGGCAGTGGCTGAGCTTTGGGTGGATTATTGGGAGTACTTTTAGCAGCTTTGGCGACTGATTCTGTTTGTTTTTGATAATCCAAATAGACTGAGTAGTTGCCAGGATATTCTCGAATTTCGCCATTTCCTTCTAAGGCCAAGATTTTTTCGACGGTGCGATCGAGGAAGTAGCGATCGTGAGAAACCACCAGTACACAACCAGGAAATTCAGTGAGATAGTCTTCTAAAATGCTCAGGGTTTGGATATCGAGATCGTTGGTGGGTTCATCTAAAATCAGTAAATTGGGTGCTCCGACTAATACCCGCAGCAGATAGAGCCGCCGCTTTTCACCCCCGGATAGCATGTGGATGGGGGCATACTGCTGGTTGCCAGTGAACAAAAACTTTTCTAACATCTGACTGGCGGTGATTTGGGTACCATCCGCAGTTTTGATATATTCCCCTACTTGCTTGAGGTAATCGATCGCGCGCAGTTGTTCGTCAGCAGCGGTCATTAGGTCGGTGGAATATTGATCGAAGTAGCCAATATGGACGGTGGTGCCGATATCGACTACGCCACTATCTGGCTTTAGGCGATTGGTAATGATGTTTAGTAAAGTCGATTTACCCATGCCGTTGCCGCCAATGATCCCGACGCGATCGCCCGGAATAAACTCGTAGGTAAAGTCTTTAATGATCGATCGACCGCCATAGGCTTTGCTGATATTAGCTAGTTCCACCACTTTTTTGCCCAAGCGCCGACTAGTAGCCGATACTTCTACCTTGCCATTGTCTTCGACAGCCTCCCGGTCGCGCATTTCTTCGACTCGACCAATCCGGGCTTTTTGCTTAGTGCTGCGGGCTTTAGCGCCGCGCCGCAGCCAAGCTAGCTCCTTGCGTAAAATTCCGGCCTGTTTTTGTTGAGTGCTGGCGGCGGAGATTTCCATCTCGGCTTTCTTTTCTAGGTAATAGCTATAGTTGCCACTGTAGGTGTACAAGTTCGCGCGATCGACTTCAATAATGCGCTGAGTAACTCGATCGAGAAAATACCGATCGTGGGTAATGAGCAAAACGGCACCCCGATAGCGTTGCAAATAGCCTTGCAGCCATTCTACTGATAGAGCATCAAGGTGGTTAGTAGGTTCGTCCATCAGCAGGGCATCCGGTTCGGCCACTAAAGCGGCGGCCAGAGCCACCCGTTTCCGATAGCCACCGGAGAGCTGCCCCATTTTAGTAGAAAAATCGGTGATCCCCAGTTGGGTCAAAATGACTTTAGCTTTCGCTTCTAAATCCCAGGCTCCCACCGTATCCATTTCGTGGCTGATGCGGGTGAGGTTGGCCAACACGGCTGGATCTTCCGGATGGTGTACTAATTGATCCGAAACCGCTTCATACTCTTGCACCAGTTGGGCGGCAGCGCCACTATCAGCGAACACTTGCTCCAGTAAGGTTTTTTCTTCATCAACTTCTGGTTGCTGGGGCAGATAAATAATTTTGGCACTGGGATTAGTCTGGATCTGGCCACCATCGATCGGCTCCAGTCCAGCAATCATCTTTAGCAATGTCGATTTACCCGAACCATTGAGACCAATGAGACCGACCTTCTCGCCAGCATCTAAGCTAAAGCTGGCATCCTTGAGAATTTCCTTAATACCAAAATCTTTCTGTACTGATTGCAGAGTGAAAATAGCCATGACACAAAATCCAAAATTGAACGTCTAGAAACCAATCAGACATGAAAAAGGGCAGATTACTCAATCATCTTTCAGTCTGTGCACCTGGCAAAACCAATTATAATGGGGATGCTTTTGGCGACTAATAAAGTTTATGCAACCCATTGCTACAGATACTATTCTGCAACAGCGCTATCGGCTGATCAAGTTGATCGGCGAGGGTGGCTTTGGCCGGACGTACTTGGCCACCGATCAGAGCCGGTTTAGCGAGCAATGTGCGATCAAGGAGCTATCTTTAGCATCCCCTTCACCAGCCCATCTACACAAAGCTCAAGAATTTTTTAAGCAAGAAGCTGCTTTACTATACCAATTACAGCATCTCCAAATTCCCCGTTTTTGGGCGACTTTTGAAGAGCGCGATCGACTTTTCTTAGTCCAAGACTTTATTCCAGGCCATACCTACGAGACTTTACTAAACGAGCGTTTAGCACAAAAACAAACCTTCACGGAGGCAGAAGTATGGCGATTTTTACTGCAAGTATTGCCAGTGCTGGGTTATCTGCATGGCCAAG
>JAYUSR010000065.1:0-22944 GCA_043755575.1 Synechococcales cyanobacterium | reverse complement strand
CGTCACTTTGCGAAAATGCTTGCTGAGGCGGCTTTGATGCGAAAAACCGCAGGCTACAGCAATTTCGGCGATCGACAATTCTTGGCCTTTTAATAATTTTTTAGCTCGATCGATCCTTTGTTTAATTACATACTGCCAGGGGGAAATGCCCATCGATTGTTTAAATGACGAACAAAAGTAGTAGTAACTGAGATTGAGGTGGGTCGCAATGATTGGCAGATTTAAAGTTTTGTGCAAATTCGCCTGAATGTAATCAATGGCATAGCGAAGTTGCTGAGGGGAAAGACCATCTTCATTACTGCGGCCAGATTGTCGCAGCGATGGTGATTTTTTGGCTGACCTAGAGATGGCTTGACCAGAAATACCTTTCGTAATGTCAGTGCCGCTATCGAGAATTTTCATAACAACTACCCCTACTGCAATAAGTGGTTGATAGTGATGAGCTTCAATTTTTTACTTGCTTATACGTACCACGGTAACAAATTTTTTCGTTTCTATCATCATGATAATTTTCTGAGCTATCACGATGATGAAGAATGCAAAATAACAGATCCAGATCAATAATCGAAGCTTTTTCCAAGAATTGGAAGATATTCCGCAAGATTGGCAAAGGTTTATATGAATGAACCTTGTCTTGTTATTATAATCACGTCGCTACTATCAGCATTCTGGACGCTGAAGTTCATAATTTTCGTGGAGATTAAAGAACCATGTCCAATACCATTAATATCCCCAAAAGTCCTAGAATCAATACTTTTAATAAGCTTTATCCGACCCGCATTGATATCCCTGGCGAAAATCGGACTCAGCTAGTTGCTCTGCTAAATTTAGCTTTGGCTCTGACACTAGATCTTAAAACTCAGGTAAAGCAAGCTCACTGGAATGTCAAAGGCATGAACTTTATGCCCCTACATCAACTATTTGACCAAATGGCCACCCAACTAGAAGAATATGTTGATATGCTGGCGGAAAGGATCACGGCCTTGGGTGGCGTGCCAATGGGGACAGTGCGCGTCGTTGCCGAAGTTTCAACCCTGCCGGAGTATCCCTTTGAGATTGTGAACGGCAAAGATCATATTATTGCCCTGGCCGATCGACTAGCTCCCTACGCCAAGATTATGCGAGAGATGATTGGACAAACTAATGATCTTGAAGATGCGAATACCGCCGATCTATATACCGAGATCTCGCGTCAGATCGATAAATATCTATGGTTTCTGGAAGCTCATCTGCAAGATAGCTAGTAGAAAAGTTTTGCGTAAATCATAATCATGCCCACCCGTATCATTTTTAGCCGCCAACATGAATACCTGGGCGACGGAATGGATCGGGTTCGGCTCGTCTAATCACCTCGCGGGTGACTACGGCGGTGTCTCCTTCCCCAAACAGCAAGAAGCGCATAAGGTATTGAATGGGGTTGCCTTCGACCCAACCAAAGTAGGCATGGGGATAGCGATTGCTCTCGTTTTGGTTCCGAATGTCGAGCAGAATAGCCGCGATCGTATTAGGTACGGCGGCTCCTTTGGCGCGGAGAATGCGATAGTTACCAACGCGGACACCTTCCACCTTAATCGTTTCCACAAACTGGGAAGCGTCGGATATCTGGATTTCTAAGAATAATACCGAGTCGGTTTCGGGGATGTGATTATCATCTCTGACTTCTCTCTCCTTTTCACTGTATTCTTTCTCATCACCAGCTTGTTTGCGATTGGCAATGAGCCGTACAGTACCCTGGATATCTTGGGCAATAAATTCGCGAGCTACTTCGTCCATTTCGATATTTTCGACCCGCAGCTCAGTCGATCGCATCACCCGAGACACCAACGAAGTGACGACGATTGCTCCGATAAATAATCCAGCAATCTTAAGACCATCGGGTCTTTCGATAATATTGACGACGGTAGTGTAGATAAACACCAAGGTAATCAAGCCAAACAGCAAGGTTTTGCCCAGTGATGAGTTCCGGCTATTGTGGACAGACAGAGTTACCGCATAAGCAGCCGAACTCATTAAGACTAATACCCCTGTTGCATAAGCTCCACCTTGGGCTTCGACATTGGCCTTGAAAACAATCGTAACGATAAAAGCGATGGCGGTAAACACTAAAACCAGTGGTCTAGTAGCTCTGGCCCAGTCAGGAGCCATACCATAACGGGGTAGGTAGCGCGGCACAATATTCAATAGCCCCGCCATTGCAGAAGACCCCGCAAACCACAAAATTGCGATCGTACTCAGGTCGTATACGGTACCAAAACCATCTCCAAAAAACTTATGACTTAAGTAAGCTAAGGCTCTACCATAAGCTAGCCCGCCTGTCTTGAACTCTGCTGCCGGAATTAGAACCGTTGTGACCAAGCTACTAGTGATTAAGAAAAAGCTCATGATTAACGCAGCGATGGTCAGTAACTTGTAAGTTCCCCGAATTCGCCCTAACGGATTATCCTCTTTTTCACCAGGGTAGCCTTGCACAAGAGGCATTACGGCCACGCCTGTCTCAAAACCTGATAAGCCCAGTGCTAGTTTTGGAAAGAGGAGAGCCGAAATAGCCAACATCTTGAAGGGATCGCCATGAGTCGCAAATATAGATTGCTGCCAATTAGTCAGTAATTCTGGATTTTGGATGATTCTTCTAACTCCTTCCCCAATCACCACGAAATTGAGAGATAGATAAATAATAACCAGTACTACCGCTATCCCCACAGCTTCCTGAAAACCTCGCAAAAATACCCCACCCAATAAGGAAATTAGCAGCAGTGTGATGATCACTTCCTTTCCTGCTGCCCATTGGTGCACCAAGGGATTCTCGATAATGTGTGCAGAAGCATCGGCTGCCGAGAGAGTAATGGTGATAATAAAGTCGGTGGCTACGAACCCTAATAGACAAAGCACAAAAAGCTTACCCTGCCACCAAGACAGTAGCTGTGCCAACATCGAGATTGATCCCTCACCGTGGGGACTGATCGTTGCCACTCTGCGGTAGATAGGCAAAGCTCCAAAAAGCGTCAGCAGAACTAGGATTAAAGTGGCGATCGGAGATAGTGAGCCAGCTGCCAGCGCCGCCAGCCCTGGCTGATAACCCAACGTTGAAAAATAATCAACTCCGGTCAGGCACATTACTTGCCACCAGGGGTGAGTCTGATGATGATGCTCGTTCGATGTAGAGCGATCATCATTCAGTAACCACTGACTGAGCTGCGTGCGCTTTTTGATACTTGGCATATGGGCTTCAGCTTTTGAGCAAGCTTAGTGAGATTACATGGCAATTCATGATGTTTGGCACTCAGCAGCGATGGGTAGCTGGCTCGGCATCATAAAGTTTTGTCAATCAGGAGTATACTCTAGCCCGTAACCACTTGCCACACCAGCCTAACACCAAGGAAAATAGGTCGGTGATCACAGTTTTTAAAATCACTTACTATCGTCGGGAGTTCAGCAAGCATGGCACAATCTCATCAGTCAACGGTAATCATTACAGGTGCTTCCTCGGGTGTAGGACTGTACGCCGCCAAAGCAATGGTTCAGCGCGAGAATTGGCATGTGGTGATGGCCTGTCGAGATTTGCCCAAAACCGAGCAAGCGGCCAAGTCTTTGGGGATGTCACCAGATAGATACACTATTATGCATTTGGATTTAGCCAGTCTGGCCAGTGTGCGTCAATTTGTGGCTGATTTTGGCGCCAGTGGCAAATCCTTAGATGCTTTGGTTTGCAATGCGGCCATCTATTTACCACGACTAAAACAGCCGATGTATAGCCCCGATGGTTATGAAATAAGCGTGGCCACTAATCATTTCGGCCATTTCTTGCTCTGTAACCTAATGCTCGCAGATTTACAAAAGTCTGGATCTGCCGATCCTCGGTTGGTAATTCTTGGTACCGTAACCGCCAACTCCAAAGAACTGGGTGGCAAAATTCCGATTCCAGCTCCAGCAGATCTTGGCGATCTGAAGGGTTTGGCAGCAGGCTTTAAAGCTCCGATCGCCATGATTGATGGGAAACCCTTTAAACCGGGCAAAGCTTATAAGGATAGTAAGCTGTGCAACATGATCACTACCCGCGAACTACATCGGCGTTTCCATAGTACGACGGGGATCACTTTCACTTCGCTATATCCAGGCTGTGTGGCTGATACACCGCTGTTCCGCAACGCGCCGAAGTTATTCCAAAAGATTTTCCCTTGGTTCCAAAAGAATATTACCGGCGGCTATGTGACGCAGGAGCTAGCTGGCGATCGAGTGGCACAAGTGGTCGCTGATCCGCAGTTTAAGCAATCTGGGGTGCATTGGAGCTGGGGCAATCGGCAAAAAACTGGCCGCGAATCTTTTGTCCAAAAATTGTCGGATCAAGCCAGTGATGACCAGAAATCTCAGAAAATGTGGGATCTCAGTGCTAAATTAGTGGGCCTGGTTTAAGGAGATTTAAAAGTCCCCCTTATTTAAGAGGGACTTTTAATTGAAATCTTAGCCCTCTTTTCAAGGGGGTTGGGGAGATTCTGAGTAATTATTTTCAAGTGCTGAAAACTACTTTGCCTTTTTGCAGGGCTTGCAGCTTGACTTTTAGTGGCCCCGCCGTAAAGGTATCACTGACTGCAATAGCTTGCAGATCGATCGAACCACTTTGGGCTTTCATTTGTCCCAAAAACTTGATAAAACTGGACATGTTGCCGTTGCTAATTTCGATCGAATCCCCTAGAATCCCTACTCTTCTAGCTCTGAATTGGGAGGAGGAGAGCAGTAAATCTAATTGTTGGCGCAGTTGGGCGTTCGTCATTTTAGTTGGGTCAGCCGAGCTAGAAGAGAGAATCTCACCAACTGCAAACACTTTTTGATTTAGAGCTGCATCGGCAAATAACCGAATTTCAGTATCGTTGACCAAATAGTTACTCACTGCGAAAAAACGCACGACGTACTGCCGTCCATCTTTAATTTGGTCAATTAATTTTTGTTGTTGATCTAAACTCAGTTGGACAACTTGCCGACTTTTATGACTATCGCCAGGGTGAGTGGCTGCTAGGGCGGTTTGATTAGCTTGCTGTAAGAGTTTGTTAATGATTTTTTGAGCAGGTTGATCTTTGGTAGCAGTGACTACATCAAATACCATGACTTGATTACGCAAGATCGCAATATCTCCCTGTCGGAAATGTTGATACTCTTGTTCTAAATCACCAACTTCCTGATCGATAAAAGCCATCTTTTGCTCCCGATCACGCAGTTGTTTTTCTAAATCAGTTAACTGACGATTCAGGAGTTGTTGCTGAGAAACCACATCATTTAACTCATTGTCTACCACCTGAAATTGTCTGTTTTTTTCTTGGAGTTGGGCTTTACGCACTTCTAGTGCCTGTTTTTGTTGGCGCAATTGGGTGGCAATTTGTCCCAGCACTTTTTCTTTAGAGCGAATCTGCTGAGACAATTCCCGGACTTTGGTCTGCTGCTGATTTATCTCGATCGACATTTGCGGATTGGATACTTGCTGCTGGGTATCATTCAGATTAATAAGTTGCTGGGCGAGGCGAGTTAAGCGCCGATTTACCTGACTAATTTCGGTAGTTTGCTGCTCTTTCTGTTTCTCTAAAACTAGTTGCTTGGTGCTAAGGTCACTGATTTGGCGGGTGATGGCATCAACATCTTTTTGAAGATTAGTTTTTTGACTGCCGACTTCTTCTAGTTGCTGCTGCACCTTTTTGAGCTGCTGAGCGCTAGTCGATCGTTTAGTTAGTTCGTTTTTGACAGACTGGTTAATGCCCATCAACTCGTCCTTAGCCTCGGATTGCTCAATCCGCAGTTTTTCTAGCTGCTGCTGAATATAATTCTTTTGGCTAATGGCTTTGGCTAATTCTTCACTGGTCGAACTCAGCTTTTTTTGAAGTTTTTGCAAGTCAAAAACTCCAGTACGCAATTGTTCGCTGGCAGCAAATAGCACCGTTAATACTGATGCCGATAAAAAAGTGCCAACTATAATTGTGACTAAGGTCGCAGTCTGCTTGGGGCGCAGCTTAAAGATAGTCAGGCGAGCTTTGCCAACCTTACTGCCCACCCGATCTCCGGACACCGCAATAATGCCCCCCAATAATAAAATTACGATGATTAAAATGTAGCCGCTTGTCATAGCCAGTAGGAGGTATCAAGTCGATCTTCGCCATTTAGGGCAGCTCTATTGCTAGAAAATTTCCTACGATAGGCTGGCTGATCGATTTTGATGTAGCGATCATCACCAGTGCGAGCGAAGTTATCGAAACTTAAGTGAAATTTGGGTGAAAACGTGGGGAGTAAATTAGAATCCTAGCACAACCACTGCTGGCTGGCCTTCGGGTCTATCTAAGTTAAGCTAGGACAAACAAGAGAAACCTGAGGAAAATAAATCATGACTTGGCGTAGCAATATTTCTGGTACTGACCGATTTTTTGGCTGTTTACCTTACCTTTTGCCTCTCATTGAGATCGCTGGTGCCCTCACACTTTTACAGATGTTATTACCATCCCTGGCTCCACTTAATTTCATTTTGCTACTGCTAGCACCAGTCCTTCAAGTTTACGGTGCTGTTGTCGGCATGATTCCACTGGGTTTAGGTTCTTTTGCCGTGTTTTTGCTGATGTATTTAGCCATAGTCCAGAACGAGAAAATCAACTATTCGATCCGTTTCAATACTCTCCAAGCGATTCTCTTCAGTATCGTCTTATCGTTATGGAACCTTGTAGCTAAGCTATTTGTGGGCGAACTAGGCCTGATATTAATGCTTTTAATGCCGGTAGCAGTTTTAGGTGCTTGTCTGTACTCGATCGGATCAACCGCTTTGGGAAAATATCCGGATATCCCCAAGTTATCAGAAAATGTTTATGCGATGCTGCCCCGCTAAGGAATTGCCTGAGGACATTTAGGCTGATTCTGATCTAGAAAAATTGGACACAGGTCGGCAGTAACCTGATATGATAAGAAGCCCTTGCTTCTCAGATCATAAAGAAGCCGCCTAGTCCAAGAGGAAATACTTGTGAATCATTACGAATTAATGTACATTTTGCGTCCTGACCTCAACGATGAGCAGGTTAGCACCGCCGTTGATAAATACAAACAGCTACTTATTGCCAATGAAAGCACTGATATTGAGATTCAGGTCAAAGGCAAAAAGCGCTTAGCCTATCTCATTAATAAGAACCGCGATGGTTTTTATGTACAGGTAAACTACATTGGTACCGGCAAAGAAGTCGCGATCGTCGAAAGAGCCATGCGACTCAGTGAAGAAGTGATGCGCTATCTCACGATCAAGATGGATCCGCCTAAACCCGAGGTCGAAGAAGCCGAGGCTGTTGAAGCCTAGAGATTTGTTGACGAGCAACGGGGGCAACCCCGTTTTTTTGATTTAATTTTCAGAGTTGAGATGAGAAAACCGGATTAAACCAAATTTAAAAAATAGAGGACTAATATGCTAGTTGCCCGCCTGTGCCCCGGAATATGGCTTGCTGCTGTCGCTCTGAACTTAACGACGCAAGTTACCACCCAGGCTGCTTTTCCCCGTCCGACCACAGCACGACAGGGGATGGTAACAGCCGCACATCCACTGGCGACTCAAGCGGGTGTGCAAATTTTGCAACAGGGCGGCAATGCGATCGATGCAGCAGTGGCAACTACCCTAGCAATTTCGGTGGTAGAGCCTTTTGCTGCCGGGATTGGTGGGGGTGGCTTTATGCTGATCAAAGCTGGTAATCAAACCCGTGCTTTGGATTTTCGGGAACGGGCACCGCGCCGGGCTAGCCGGAATATGTACCTCGACACCAACGGTAAAGTTAAGCCCCAGTCTAGTTTGGAAGGACACCTCGCTGCCGGGATTCCAGGTACGATCGCAGGCTTAGCGGCGGCTCATCAAAAATATGGCAAATTGCCTTGGTCGCGAGTCGTCCAGCCCTCGATTAAGCTAGCTCAGAATGGTTTTACGGTGAGCAGTATCTTAGCCGATCGGATCAAAGACAAAGCCCCGCTGTTAAAACGGAATCTGGCGGCGCGTCAAATATTTATGCCCGGTGGACGGCCTCTAGCCACTGGCTCGCGGCTCATCCAGACTGATCTAGCTCAAACTCTGACTAGCATCGCTCGCAATCCCCGCAATTTTTATCAAGGCACCATTGCTCAGAAGATCGATCGAGATATGCGTCAAAATGGCGGTCTGATCACGAGAGCCGATCTGCTTGCTTATCAACCAATTTGGCGCGATCCACTCTGCGGCAAGTTCCGTCAGTACCAAGTATGCTCGATGCCCCCACCGTCTTCGGGCGGGGTGCATTTATTACAAATGCTCAATATGATTGGGGACAAAGGTTTGGATAAATGGGGTTGGCATAGTCCCGATGCCGTGCATTTGATCGCCGAGTCAATGCGCACCGCCTATGCCGACAGGTCTTTTTATCTGGGTGATCCGGCTTTTACAAAAGTCCCGGTTACCGCTTTAACCAGTCCTGGCTATGCCGCTCTCCGTCGTCAAGAAATATCGCTGGCTCGCGCTCGACCTTTTGCTCAGGTCAAACCAGCAGATTGGTCGGTGCTGCGGCGCTTTCAGCCTAATGCTTCGCGTCAGTCCCCCATCCCTCGGACTCAAAACCAGAAGGTGTCTTCAGATACGAGCCATCTCACGGTAGTCGATCGCGATCGACGGGTGGTAAGCCTCACCTTTACCGTCAATTATCGCTTTGGGGCAGGGGTGGTGGTACCCGGCACTGGTATTTTATTGAATGATGAAATGGATGATTTTGCGGTGGCTCTGGGGACACCCAATGCTTATGGATTAGTAGGTGGCGAGGCCAATGCCGTGGCTCCTGGTAAAACGCCTCTCTCCAGTATGACTCCTAGCATTGTGACGGAAAATGGTAAATTTCGATTGGCGGTGGGTTCGGCGGGGGGTAGTCTAATCATCACCAATGTTTTACAGGTGATTCTGAACACGCTAGTGTACAAAATGGACGTGACAGCAGCGGTGGCAGCTGGTCGGATTCATCACCAGTGGTTGCCAGATAAATTGGATATCGAACCAGGAGCGGTTAATTCATTGATCGAGGCGGAACTTCAGCGGCGGGGACACAAGCTTAATCAACGCACCGAATGGGGCAATACCAACGCCATTCAACAACTACCCGATGGTACTCTGGCTGGTGCTGCCGACCCGCGCGGCGAAGGAACTGCCGGGGGTTTTTAGAGCAACTATTAAATGTTTGCGGAATTTCGCGCTGACCAGAAAACTATCAATTAGAGTTAAAAGTAGCAATTTGAGAGACCGTACCATCTCCTCTACTCACTCTATGATTCCAGGACAATTCAACTCCGCTACCATCCAGCAATTGCGTATTTTGTGGCCACAGTTAGTTGAAATGGTGGGAGATAATGCGATCATGCTGACTAGTGAAATTCTGGCTTGGCCAGCGGATACTAGTTGCCAGCTGGCTGATGTGGAATGCCCTGATTTTTTGCTGATTCTCAGTCCCGATTTTTCGGCTTGTTTAGGAATTCAGCGCATCGCAAATTCTGGAAATTATCATCTCAATCTAGTCTTTGCCACAGATCAAATTGAAAGCTTTTTGGTGGCTGTTCATAAAACTCTACCGGCTAGACATCAATGGAAACCAATCCTCAAAAAATGGTATTCCCGATTAAAACCCAATGATAGCTATTGGCAAAGTCAATTTACCTTGCAGCTAATTAATGCTTTAGCCTCACCCGCAGCGACCAGCCCATTGGCGGTGATTTTGTCACAACAAAATAGCCAAGAAAAGTTATTAGATCAGTTAGCTGCTAATATCCGTGAAACTGTAGAGTTGTCAGTAACTTTAGGAATGACGATCGATCAGGTGCAAGACTATCTGCAAGTCGATCGATTAGTGATTTATCAGTTCAACCCAAACAGTCTGAATCAAGATGGAATTTTTGCCAGAAGCGGTAAAGTCATCCATGAAGCCCGGTTGGATGAGTCTATTCCGATCGCACTCAATTTTGATGAAGCCCAAACTTGTTTTGATGATGCACAGCCTTGGGGTAATTATCAGAATGGACTGGCTCAAACAGTTGGCGATGTGGCTCAGACATTTGCCAAACACCACTGTTTTGCCGAGCAGATGGAGCGCTTGCAGGTCAAATCGAAGCTGGTAGTACCAATTATTGTGACTGGTCAGTTGTGGGGGCTACTGATTGCCCATGATTGCCATCAGTGCCACAAGTGGCAGGGTTGGCAGCAAAAACTATTGCAGAAAGTGGCCGGACATCTATCGATCGCCATCTATCAATCCCAGCTCTATGAACAGTTGCAATTGCAGAAAAAAACCTTAGCGCAACAGGTCGATCAACGCACCAATGAACTACGTGATGCTCTAATGGTGGCGCAGTCGGCTAGTGAAGCCAAAACCGAATTTTTAGCAGTGCTCAGTCACGAATTGCGTACACCCTTAACCAGTATTTTAGGTTTGTCCTATACCTTGCTCAACTTGCTAAATAGCAATTTGGACACCCGCCAAAAAAATTATATTCAAACTATTAAAAATAGTGGCGATCACTTGCTGGAATTGATTGACGACATGCTCGAAATGTCTAAGCTAGAAGCTGGACGGGCAGTGTTAAAAGTTAGTGAGTTTTCTTTACTAAAAATACTGCAACAGGTCGTCCAAATGGTTCAGCAGCGGGCAGATCAGCGCAAAATCAGTCTGCAAATTCAGATTATGGATGGCGCTGAAGATATTAGCCAAGACCATAGTCAGGATGTGCGCTTTCGTGGCGATACTAAGCGCATTAAACAAATTTTAATTAATCTGCTGACTAATGCCATCAAATTTACTGAAGAATCTGGTCAGATTATTATTCGGACTTGGCGGGAGTTTGATTATTTAGTGCTACAAGTCGAAGATACCGGAATCGGGATTGCCCAGGATCAAATTCCACGCATTTTTCAAAAATTTCAGCAACTTGATTCCACTCTTGATCGAGCTTATGAAGGAATTGGGTTGGGTCTAGCACTCACCAAGCAACTAGTGGAACTACATGGCGGCTGGATTGAAGTAGAGTCAGTTGAAAATGACGGTTCGACCTTTACGGTGTGGTTAGCCTCTCAGTCGCTACGCTTACCTAAAGCGGAAAAGCTACCGGTCTTGAATAAAAACGATGATGAACAACAGCCTACTAAAACAATTGTGTTAGTAGAAAATGATCATGCTGCTGGTGGTCTGGTGGCTGATATCTTGACCGCCGCCGGTTATCAAGTGGTTTCTCTCACGGAAACCTATCTGGCACACAAACAAATTGAACTATGGCAACCAGATTTGGTAATTATCGATCAAGAAATTGGTCAAGATCCGACCAGCCAAATCTTAAACTATTTACATAATTTGACGGAAACGCAGCATATTCGCTATTTGTTGATTTCTACGCCCGAGCAGCAAGATAGTAAAGAGCAAGCCATGGCTGTCGATCGACTGTTTTGGAACCGGGTGCAGCCCGAGCAGCTCTTGCGCAAAATTGCCCAGATTATTTAAGATTGGCTTTGGCCAGGGCTAGTCGATAGACTTTGGTCGTCTGTTGCGCAATATCTGCCCAGTTAAACCGTAAGCGCAGCTCATCATAGGCGTTGTCGGTAAGCCATTTGGCATAACTAGGGTTGCGGAGCACTTCCAGGATGCCCCAGGCTAAAGACTCAGGGTTGTTTTTCCAGGTGACAATACCGGTTTGGCCATGTCGGACTACCTCAGGCAAACCACCAGCATCCGACACTACGACCGGAACGTGAGAAGCAAAGCTCTCTAAAGCCACAATCCCAAATGGTTCATACAGGCTTGGGAAGACAGCGCAGTCGGCCACTGTTTGAAACTTATCTAAATCACTGTCCGACATAAAGCCAGTAAAGAAGCACTTGTCCCAAATCCCTAAATCCCAGGCTCGACTCTTCAGCTGATCGGTATTACCGCCACCCACAAACACAATCTTGACTCGTCCTTCCATTTCCCACAAGACATTAGAGGCGGCGTTTAGTAAAACAAAAATTCCTTTTTCGGGAGTCATTCGTCCCACGTAGTAAATTATTTTTTCATGATCGGTCGCAAAGCTGCGGCGCAGTGACCAAAAGTCAAAATCTTGAGGACGCTGTTTTTTCTCTGGTTTAATGCCGTTATAGATGGTGTGGATATTGTCGGGGGGGCAACCCAAAACTTCATCTACCTCCCAATGCATATATTTACTACAAACAATCGTCTGTACCGCCTCTTGAACTAGATCTCGCTCTTGCTGGTGAATTTGCTCGCTGTCATAGTTGTGGATGCCTTGATGCCGACCATATTCGGTGGCGTGGACTGTGGCAATTAAAGGCAAGCCAGTAATATTTTTGATGGCGATCGCGGCTTTGGCTACCAACCAATCGTGGACATGAATCAGATCGAATTGCTGAGATGCCACCAGTAGCTGCGCTTGTTCTTGTAAACTGGTATTCATATTACTGATCCAGGTCAGCAGATGATCGCGGGGGCTAGGCTCTACTTCGACCCGATAGATATGAATACCATCAATTATTTCATAGGCTGGAGCAAGGCCGACTTCGATCGTCACCAGATGTATCTCACACCCTAGTTTGGTTATTTCCGGATACAGCTCGGCACAGTGGCGCGAGATACCGCCAATCAGACGGGGTGGAAATTCCCAAGTCAAAACTAATATTTTCATTTACCAAGGTTGATGGCGAATGTCCAGTTCCAAGATTTTACTCCTTAAGATTCCGATTCACCCATAAGTAATTAGGATGAATTTCGCTAATCCGATTATGAATACCGTTCAACACCAGACTAGATAACGGTTGCAAATGGGGATTTTTCCCTTAGTATGCAGGTGGGGGTGGTGAACCCGCAAATTTTTCGCGATTGTTTTAGAGAGGAATTATTCATGGCGACTTACAAAGTTACATTAGTCAGTGCTGCTGAAGGTTTAAATCAAACCATTGAAGTAGCTGACGATACTTATATTCTAGACGCTGCTGAAGAGCAGGGTTTGGATCTGCCTTACTCTTGCCGTGCTGGTGCTTGTTCCACCTGCGCTGGCAAAATCACCAGTGGTGAAATTGACCAATCTGACCAGTCTTTCTTGGATGACGACCAGATTGAAGCTGGTTTCGTACTGACTTGCGTGGCTTATCCTAAGTCTGATTGTACGATCGAAACTCACCAAGAAGAGTCTCTGTACTAAGTAGCAGTTCTAAAGTGAATTACTAGCGTATGCAGAGTTCTAACCTGACTCTGCATATTTTTTGTGTATTTATGTTATTGATTTAGCTGGAAATGAGTACTTCTTAAGATAATTATACCTATTGCCCCTGCTAGTCTCCCAATGCCTGCTACTAACTCTTCTTCGATCCGTGCTCGCCAACAGCTCTTGATTCGCCAACTGGCTGATTCGATCGAATCTATTTGGCATCAGCACCTAGACTTGTCCCCCTACTATTTACCAGATGACCTTGGGTATGTCGAGGGTAAGCTAGAGGGCGAAAAGCTAATTATTGAAAACAAGTGTTACCAAACACCGCAGTTTCGGAAGCTGCATCTAGAACTAGCACAGGTCGGCAAGAATCTAGATATTCTGCACTGTGTGATGTTTCCTCGATCGGACTACGCACTACCAATGTTTGGGGCTGATATTGTGGGCGGGCGGGGCCAAATCAGTGCCGCCATTGCCGATCTTTCACCTCTCAACCAGCAGCGCGTTTTACCAGAAGCTTATTGTCAAGCCTTAGCCCAATTACCCCAGCGCAATTTTAGCCAGCCCCGCGAGCTGCCCGATTGGGCAGATATCTTTTCAGAATTTTGCTTTTTCATCCGACCAGAAGATACCCAAGAAGAAGAGTGGTTTCTCGAAAGAGTCACCGGCTTTTTGACAGTGCATTGTCAGATCGCCAACTCTTCACAACCGGTTACTCAACAAGAGCAGGATGAAATTATTGCAGCTCAGAACTACTACTGCAATAAGCAGCAACAGAACGACAAAACTCGGCGGGTGCTGGAAAAAGCTTTCGGCACCGAGTGGGCGGAACGTTATATGACCACCGTACTCTTTGATAATCCGGTTTAGAAATTAATCCAGTCTAGAAAACTGGAACGTTGGCATCTATCGATCTACTCACATAAGGCTCGGCTAGAATGCCAGCCAAAATCATATCCATCGCTGATTGAGCGTGTTGTTGCATCATCTCTTTGCCCAGCATCTTTTTACCTGGCCACAGATATTTGATGTTTTCTAGACTAATAAAGTAAAAAGCACAGGTGCCCACAATATTGATCGCCGTGTGGCGAGGTTCTAGTGGTCGAAATACTCCGGTGGCCATTCCTTGCTCCAATAAGCACATCAGCTTGCCATATAAAATCTCAGCGGTCTGCTTCGGGTAATATTTGCCTTTATTCTGGATTGATTCTAAAGCGAATATATTTGCCATGTGAGGCTTGGCGGAGATCATTTGCAACATCATCCGCAAACCAGTAACTAAAGCTTCCTGAGGTGCTAAGTCTTCTAAGCGCAAAGATTCTACTAGCATCAAATCTTCATTGAAACAGCGCTCAATCACGGCTCGGTATAGGTCTTCTTTGCTGTCAAAGTAGTAGTAGATCATTGCCTTTGTTACCCCTGTTTGGGCAGCAATCGCTTCGGTACGGGCTGCTGTTAAACCTCCGATCGCAAACTCGGCCTCCGCTGCATCTAAGATCTTAGCCTTAGTTAATTCTGGATCGCGGCTAGAAGTTTTCTTGCAGAGTTTATTGGCTATGTTCATTGCAATACTGTTGTGGATGCTTTTTTAACTAAATAGTGAGTCCATTGTAGACCCGATGTCTCTATGATCCAAGACTTAAAATAAGAAGTTTTGCTCCCTTGACAGGAGCCTAAGCAGCTAGGTAAGATAACTAACAAGTAAGTTAATTATTGGGTTCAGCTTGCTTGAGGGATAAGCGATTTTATTGCAAAGCGACTATCCCTCATTTTATTATTTAAAGTCGCTTGTATAGTTCTGTTGCGATTTTGCTAAACTTCACTCTGGATAGCTCTTATGCCACCATCTAAGCCCGGAATGGACAATAGATTGAACAATCCGGTGACTGATGCTGAATTAGTATCACCGGCTGATGAACCGACCATCATTGATCACAACGAAAATATTAATAAGTTAACCCCTGTCATTGAGTCTGAGCCAGTAGCAGAGAAAAATTCTTGGCTTTCTAATAAATGGGTGTGGGCATTAGCAGCGGCGGGATTGTTAGCTTTGCCTACTAGCCTGTACTTTGCCGGAGTAATGGCACCCAAAGCGGATCCGCAAGTTGCTACCACTCCCATCCCAGAAACAAAAATCAATGCTGTATCGGCTCTGGGGCGCTTGGAACCAGAGAGTGAGGTCATCAGGTTAGGGGCTTCTTCGGCGCAAGGTAGTTTACTGAAACAGTTACTGGTCAAGGAGGGTGACAAGGTAGTAGCTGGACAAGTTGTGGCTATTTTGGATAGCAGCAATACCAAGCAAGCACAGTTGGCCAAAGCCCAAGAAGATATCCGAGTTGCCCAAGCTAAGCTCAACAAAGTAAAATCCGGTGCCCAAACAGGTGAAATTTCGGCGCAACGATCTGAAGTCAACCGCTTTCAACAGCAGCTGCGCGGGGAAACTGCTACCGCCAAGGCTACTCTGACTCGGTTAAAAGAACAACTGATTTTTGAGCCACAGGCGCAAAGCTCCAAAATTCAGTCCCTCGCTGCCCAATTAGCTGGAGAAAAACCGACTTATCAAGCGCGGATTAGTCGTTTCAGTGCGCAATTACGCAATGCTACCGTGGAATGTCAGCGTTACAATACGCTGTTTGCCGAGAAGGCTATCCAGGCCAGCTTACGCGATAGCAAGTGCTTAGAACAAGCCACAGTGCAAGAGCAATTGACCGAAACTAAGGCTCAATATCAGCAGAGCATTAGTATTATCAAACAGCAAATTGCCGAAAACACGGCAACCCAGAAGCGAATTGTGAGTAACTTGACGCAACAGATTAAGGAAGCCGAAGCTACCTACAACCGGACAGCCGCGACTCTCAATGAGCAAATCATCGGAGCAAAAGCCACTGCGGCCAAAATTTCGGAGGTGCGACCAGTGGATGTGAGGTCGGCGGAGGCCGAAGTTGCTAGTTCGATCGCAGCCGCTCGGCAAGCCAAAGCTGATTTGGAATTGGCTTATATAAGAGCACCAATTGCCGGGGAAGTTTTTAAAATTTACACCAGACCAGGTGAAGCCACTAATAGCAAGGGCATTATTGAGCTGGCTCAAAACGAGCAGATGGTGGCGGTGGCCGAAGTCTACGAAAGTGACATCGGCAAGATTAAGATGGGACAGATTGCTGAAATCAAGAGCGAGACTGGTGCTTTTACCGGCACGATCCAGGGCACTGTGAGTCAAATTGGGCAGCAAATTGCCAAAAAGGATGTGCTAAACACCGATCCGGCGGCTGATGCCGATTCCCGCATTGTCGAAGTAAAGCTGGCACTCGATCCGAAGGATAGTAATCAAGTTCGGGGTTTAACTAACTCCAAAGTAGAAATAAAAATTAAGAACTAGCATTAATTACCCTATGTTTGGAAAAATTCCGCTAGCTTGGTTGCAACTCAGCCACGAAAAAATTCGATTACTGGTGGCAATCGCTGGGATCTCGTTTGCAGATATTCTGATGTTTATGCAACTTGGTTTTCGGGATGCGCTGTTTGATAGTGCTGTGACACTACACAAAAGCATTCAGGGTGATGTATTTCTGATTAGTCCACAGTCTACTTCGCTGATTGCAATGAAAAGCCTGCCGCTACGACGTCTTTATCAAAGTCGATCGCTTAGTAATGTGGCGGCGATTACGCCAATCTATCTAGATTTTGGTCTCTGGAAAAATCCCGAAAATAAAACTACTAGAAGCATGATGGTGATTGGCTATAACCCAGCTGATCGAGGATTATTTGACCTACCAGGTATCAGTAAAAAGCCAGAAGACCAAAGAAATATTGACCAGATTATGTTGCCTGATACCTATCTTTTTGATATTCAGTCGCGTGAACAATTTGGCGATGTGGGTAAATGGTTTAAGGAGGGTAAAACTGTTACCACTGAGATGCGTAGTCGTAAAATCAAGGTGGGTGGTTTGTTTACCCTAGGAGCATCTTTTGGTGCTGATGGTAACGTGATCACTAGTGATACAAACTTCAACCGATTATTTAAGCGAGATAAAGGACTAATAGACATTGGCGTTGTTCGTCTCCAGCCTGGATCAGACTTAAAGCAAACCATCAAGCTCCTAGATCAGCAATTGCCAGATGACGTGAAGGTCTTAAGCCGGGAAGAATTCATTGATTTTGAGTTGAACTATTGGCAAACTGGCACATCGATTGGATTTATTTTTACCCTGGGCACGATCATGGGCTTTATTGTGGGTATCGTAATTGTGTATCAAATTCTCTATACGGATGTAGCCGACCATTTGTCAGAATACGCAACGCTCAAAGCCATGGGTTATACAGACCTTTATTTGCTGATAATAGTTTTCCAAGAAGCGGTGATACTCGCGATAGTAGGCTTTTTTCCAGGGATGCTAGCGGCAGCGGGTTTATATACCATGACTCGGAACGCTACTAACTTGCCGTTAATGATGACTGTCGCCAGAGCCTCTACAGTATTACTCTTGACTTTTATTATGTGCTTGGTGTCGGGGGCGATCGCAGTGCGGAAACTGCGGGCAGCTGACCCTGCTGATATGTTCTAGAGGAAATTATTATGTTTGATGCCATTACTCCCAATCTCAACGGCAAAGTACCAGAGCCACAAACTATTCAGCCCAAACATCACTTTGAGGAAGTGGTGGTATCGATCGATCGCCTCAATCATTACTTTGGCAAAGGCTCCCTCCGCAAACAAGTTTTATACGATATCAGCTTGCAAGTGGGAAAAGGCGAATTAGTGATTATGACTGGTCCCTCCGGCTCGGGCAAGACTACTTTGCTAACTTTGATGGGTGGTTTGCGATCGCCGCAAGAAGGTAGCCTCAAAGTCTTGGGAGACGAATTGATTGGAGCCGGGAAAGGCCAAGTGACCAAAATGCGCCGGAATATTGGTTATATTTTCCAAGCCCACAATCTGCTTAAGTCCTTGACAGCCCTGCAAAATGTGGAAATGTCCGGACAACTGCACGCTCACATTAACAATAAAGAAACCCGGCAACGTGCCGCCGCCATGCTGGATGCGGTAGGTTTGTCTGATCGCAAGACCTACTACCCAGAAAGTCTATCGGGTGGTCAGAAACAGCGGGTGGCCATCGCGAGAGCCTTAATGAGTCGTCCGAAGTTGGTGTTAGCCGACGAACCGACGGCAGCTCTAGATAGTAAGTCTGGGCGGGACGTAGTGACTATCATGCAACGGTTGGCCAAGGAGCAAGGCACCACCATTTTGATGGTGACTCACGATAATCGGATTTTGGATGTAGCCGATCGCATCGTGCATCTAGAAGATGGCTGTTTGGCCAAAGACGATCAACTAGTACCAAATTAGCAAGCGTTAAAATGCTGAGATTTTATAGAGTTAGAAAATTAAAGAGAGCTATCAGTATCATCATTTTCAAACACTGAACTTTAAAATTGGGGTTAAAAAAAATTTAAATGTGATTAGAGAAATATATTAGCTAATAAAGAAGTTAATAAATATAATTGATATCTTGTAATTATCTTCTTTATTATGCTACATAAAATCTGTATTTTATGAAGTTTATAATATCAAGCTATTTGCCAAGAACCTTACAGGCAGAACTTTTGGATTTGGTTATTCACTGATTTTAATTTTTAATACTCGTAAGATTTTGTAATCGTGTAGCATGTTTACAACCGTCATCAGGTGTGGAGTTGTTACGGTTTGTTACTAGCAAATTTGTGATCGCCAACGAAAATTCGTAGAATCATTAGCATCTCTTGGATTCTGGCGGCTACATATAGTTGACCATCGAAGAGATTACGGTTTTATAAATCGTCAACAGCTTCTATCTGTGGGTATGGTGCATCTATGAATGAAATTTGGCAATCCATGACTTTTCAGTCACAAGTGCTGGTCATGCAAACATCAATGGGAGTAGATGTTAATAAATTCGTTGGACAAGTGGTGGGCTTTTTGCCTAACCTGTTGGCAGCGATTAGCATATTACTAATTGGTTGGATAGTAGCCTTAATTGCTGGTTGGATCGCTAGCAGTCTGCTATCTAAAACTAACATCGATAATCAACTTCTGAGTAGTTTTACTGGTGGTTCGGCGGGCGGCGGTATTAAGCCAGAGAAGATTGTTTCGACAATCGTTTTTTGGATTGTCTTTCTCTTTGGTGTTGTCGGTTTTCTGAATGCTTTGAATCTTAGCGGTGTTTCTGCCCCTTTGCAGGACTTACTCCATCAAGTATTAGTATTCTTACCTAAAATATTTTCAGCGGCGGCTCTGGCCGTAGTTGCCTGGTTAGTGGCTACCGCCGTCAAAATGCTAATTTTGCGGGTATCTGAATCTTTTGGCCTCGATCGCAAGTTGCAAGTTGATCCCAGCAGCCGCAATGCCATGCTACCCAGCGTGACCATGGCTAATTTAAGCTTTTGGCTAATTTTGCTCTTTTTCTTGAGTCCCATCCTGGAAGCGATCGGATTAAGTGGTTCTCTAGCTCCAGTGCAAAACCTGACTAGCGATATCATCAGTGCCGTGCCTAAAATGTTCAAGGCTGGCATCATTGGACTAGTAAGTTGGTTTATTGCTCGGATTGTGCGCGATATTGTGATCAATGTAGCTATCGCAGCTGGCTCCGAGCGTTTAGCCGCCAATCTTGGTTTTAACCGGCCTCCAACTCCTCGAACAGCACCTGGGGCGACACCACCTAGTCCACCAAGAACATCCAACCAGACTCTGGCCGGTATTGCTGGCACCATTGTTTATGTCTTGATCCTGGTGCCAGGAATTATCTCGGCATTACAAGCATTAGACATTGCGGCCATTTCTGGCCCAGCAGTCACCATGCTGAACGAAGTAATGCTGATGCTACCCCGCATATTTACAGCTGGAGCATTGATTGGCCTTTCTTACTTTATTGGTCGCTTTCTTAGTGAATTAGTAACTAGTACTTTGTCGGCGATGGGTTTCAACAACATTATTCGGACATTGGGTCTGAGTAGTTTGGTTGACGAAGCCGCACCTAATCAAACCCGGATCCAGGCTAAAACTCCATCCGAAATTGCTGGGATCGTGACTTTAGTGGGTACCATGCTGCTAGCCGTGGTGTCGGCCATGGATATTCTAAAAATTCCAGCCCTGACTAATATTACCCAAAGTATTTTGGTAATTGCTGGTCAAATTCTGACAGGTTTGGTGGTTGTGGCGATCGGCTTATTCCTAGCCAACTTGGCTTACCGATTGATTAACTCAGCAGGCAATCGTCAAGCCAATATCTTGGCGCAGGCGGCTCGGGTGGTAATCATTGTGCTGGTGAGTGCCATGGGCTTGCAGCGGATGGGTATTGCTCCCGATATCGTTAACTTGGCGTTTGGTTTGAGCTTGGGTGCGATCGCCATTGCTAGTGCGATCGCCTTTGGCTTGGGTGGCCGCGATGTAGCTGGTGAACAGCTACGCGAATGGTTGACTAGTTATAAGTCTGATCGTCGCTAACTAAGCGATCAGTGCAATTCGTCTCAATTTATTAGTTTATTGATGGCTGTTGATTTCTAAGCAAGCTTGCTTGCATTGGTCAGCAGTCATTTTCTATACTTTGGAAAGGCTATTTAGATTATTATTCAATTTTTTTAAGCATGGAAACTTCAACTATTAACTGCGCTACCGAATGTCAAAATGGTTGTCTACAGCCAGGTAACTGTCCAGGCGAGGCTCATATCAACGCGGCGGCTAACTTTATTGGCGAGACTTCGATCGATCAGATGCATGAAATGGCCGAGGAAGCCCGCCGTAAAAAAATGATGGCTCCGCCCCAATGGGTAATTCCAGAATGGCCCGAGTAAAAGTTTTTTGGTCACAATTGTGCTAGGTTTAATCGAATATTTTATTTGGTTCGATATTTTCCTTTTTAAGACCAACTACTAGTAAAATTCTGATCCCTGTTACATTTACTTAACGTCGCGATTAGGGAGCCCCGCAGTGACCGCCGAAATTCAAACTATTACTGGTCAAGAACAATCCATCACCAGTAAACTTCACCGTCAAATTATCGTTATCCTAGATTTTGGTTCACAGTACTCCGAGCTAATCGCCAGACGTATTCGAGAAACCCAAGTATATTCGGAAGTAATTCCTTATCGGACTAGTGCTGAACAGTTAAAGCTGCTCAATCCGCAGGGCATCATTCTTTCTGGTGGACCCAACTCAGTCTATGACCCGGGGGCACCACAGTGCGACCCGGCGATCTGGGATTTGGGTATTCCGGTTTTGGGTGTCTGCTATGGGATGCAGCTGATGGTGCAGCAGTTGGGCGGGGAAGTTGTCAAATCTGACTTAGCAGAGTATGGCAAAGCCGCGATCCGGATCGATGACCCGACAGATCTGCTTACTAATGTGGCTGAAAACAGCACAATGTGGATGAGTCATGGTGACTCCTGTACGCGACTACCTACCGGTTTTGAGTTGCTGGCACACACTGAAAACACACCCTGTGCGGCGATTGCGGATCACCGTCGCCATCTCTATGGGGTACAATTTCACCCAGAAGTGGTGCATTCGATCGATGGGTTTGCTCTAATCAGCAACTTTGTCTATCACATCTGTGGTTGTCAGCCCACTTGGACAACAGAAGCTTTTGTGGAAGAGTCGATTCGGGAAGTACGCGCGCGAGTGGGTGATAAGCGAGTCTTGTTGGCTCTTTCTGGCGGTGTTGATTCTTCGACGCTGGCCTTTTTACTGCATCGAGCGATCGGCGATCAGCTCACTTGCATGTTTATCGATCAAGGCTTCATGCGCAAGCTCGAACCAGAGCGCTTAGTCACTCTTTTCAAAGAGCAGTTTCATATTCCAGTCGTGCATGTGATGGCACGAGAAAGATTTATCAATGCAGTCGCTGGGGTTATTGACCCAGAAGAAAAACGCAAAATTATTGGCACTGAATTTATTCGGGTCTTTGAAGAGGAATCGAAGAAGTTTGGTCCTTTTGACTATTTAGCCCAGGGTACCCTCTACCCTGATGTGATTGAATCGGCGGATACCAATGTGGATCCCCAGACCGGGGAGCGGGTGGCAGTCAAAATCAAGAGCCATCACAATGTGGGCGGTTTGCCCAAGGATTTACAGTTTAAGCTAGTGGAACCTTTGCGCAAATTGTTTAAAGACGAAGTGCGTAAAGTTGGCAAGATGCTAAACCTCCCCGAAGAAATCGTCAATCGTCAGCCTTTCCCCGGTCCAGGCTTAGCGATTCGGATTATGGGTGAAGTAACGGCAGCGCGTCTAAATACTTTGCGTGATGCTGACCTCATTGTTCGTCAAGAAGTGAACCGTCATGGCTTATACAACGAAGTCTGGCAAGCTTTTGCGGTGTTATTAGCAGAGGTGAAAAGCGTGGGGGTAATGGGCGATCAGCGTACCTACGCTCATCCGATCGTCCTGCGTTTCGTTTCCAGTGAAGATGGGATGACGGCAGATTGGTCGCGGGTTCCCTATGATGTACTGGAGATTATTTCTAATCGGATTGTGAATGAGGTGAAGGGCGTGAATCGAGTGGTTTATGACATTACCTCTAAGCCTCCCGGTACGATCGAATGGGAATGATGGGCTGTGCTTATGAATTTCTCAGATTGAAGTAGTTGGGCAGAGAATTAGGGAACGTATTTCAAGATTATGTTTACCTACTTGCCCAAATTAAAGACCCCGCTGTCAGTTGACAGCGGGGTTTTAATCTAAATGATATCTATAATCCTACTCGACAGCACTTAAGA
>JAYUSR010000064.1:0-6777 GCA_043755575.1 Synechococcales cyanobacterium | reverse complement strand
AGACGGCGTAATGAAGTGGTCAGAACGCCCTGAGCAGCTTAAAAAAGGTGTAGTCGGGATAATTCCTGCTGTCGAATCACCTGTAATCATCTAATTTTGAACGACGGGTTACATCATTAGGCCAGAGTGAGCAGGAAGAACCATACAACAATAACTTTATTAAATATGAAGACATCCCCATAACTCTAAATGTGATTAGGTTTCGGCTAATAGCCAGCCATGTAGTCAGATTTAATGCTGAATACTCATAAAACTTAATATTTAATTATTAGTAATAATTCTCAATAGCTGTGATACTATCTTTTACTAAGCTTATTGATATAAATAATCAATAGCTAGCAAACTTTGAATTGCGGTTGGAGGTGTTGTAATGATGGGTATGACGGCAAATACATCAGTTCCATGGTGGTCAGGCAATGCGCGCCTGACGGAACTATCGGGGCGGTTACTCGGGGCACACGTTGCTCATGCCGGATTAATTGTGCTGTGGGCTGGGGCGATGACTTTATTCGAGTTATCCAACTTTGATACCACTCGATCGATGTCTGATCAAGGATTAATTTTGCTGCCGCACTTAGCCACGCTGGGAATTGGAGTGGGAGCCAATGGCCAAGTGGTGGATACCTATTCCTATTTTGTGATTGGCATTGTGCACCTGATCAGTTCCGCAGTGTTGGGAGCTGGTGGCATTTACCATTCACTCAAAGGTCAAACTGTTCTCGACAATGGCTGGTTTAGCTATAACTGGGAAGATGGCCGCAAAATGACCAGCATTTTGGGCATTCATCTAATGCTGCTAGGCGGTGGGGCATGGCTACTAGTAGTTAAAGCAATGTTTTGGGGTGGTCTATATGATCCACAAGTTAACGATGTACGGCTAATTGATCCAAATCTCAATGTTGCTCATATTTTTAGCTACTTGGTCGGAGCACAAGGTGGAGCTGGTCTGGCCGCTGTCAATAACCTCGAAGATGTTGTCGGTGGGCATGTTTGGGTCGGATTGCTCTGCGTCGGCGGCGGCATCTGGCATCTAACTAGCGCTCCTACTGGTTGGGCAAAGCGATCACTGTTTTGGACAGGGGAAGCTTACTTGAGCTACAGCCTCGCCGCACTTTCTTATATGGGCTTTCTGGCTGCATACTTCGTGACTGTCAACACCACGGTTTATCCAGAAGTGTTCTACGGAGCACCTGGACTCAGCACTCCAGACGATCTAGTCGTGAGTACCCGTACTTGGCTAGCGATCAGTCACTTCGTGCTCGCAGTACTATTCTTGACTGGTCATATTTGGCACGCTTTGCAAGTACGGGCGGCAGCCGCAGGTTTTGATCTGCGCCAAGGCCAACAAGTAGTGCAAATCAACTCCATTAATAGTGACTTACAAACTCCAGTCAATACTTCGGATTTGACTCTAACACTGGTCAAAAACCTCCCTTTCTATCGATCGGGTTTAGCACCATTAACCCGGGGCTTAGAAATTGGGATGGCACATGGTTACTTTATTTTTGGCCCTTTTGCCAAATTAGGACCACTACGCAACTCCGATATGGCTAACTTAGTAGGTTTACTATCTGCTAGTGGTTTGGTAGTCATTCTTTCCGTCTGTTTGTCGCTATATGGGACAGTCTCTTTCCCTCAAGGTAAAACCAATGCTGGTGTATTGCCAGAGGGACTGGCCAATCCTAGAGACTGGAGTCAGTTCACTGCTGGCTGGACGATCGGTGGAGTCGGTGGAGCAATTTTCGCCTATTTTCTATTGGCCAATAATGGACTTTTTGCTCAAATCGCTGCTGGCGGCTAGAGCTGTTAAAAATTTCGATTCTCAACTTGGAGATAAATTATGCAGACTTATAACAAACAAACAATTCAATACGACTGGTGGGCGGGGAACGCTCGTTTCGCCGATTTATCGGGGCTGTTTATTGCTGCTCATGTGGGACAGGCCGCACTCACCGTTTTTTGGGCAGGGGCAATGACTCTGTTTGAACTTTCTCGCTACAACCCCGAGATTGCGATGGGTGAGCAGGGTTTAATCCTGTTACCACATTTAGCCACTTTGGGAATTGGCATCGGGAAAGGGGGCATTGTTGCTGATACCTATCCGATGTTTGCTGTGGGTGCAGTCCATCTAATTTCTTCGGCAGTGCTGGGAGCTGGAGCCTTATTTCATACCTTTAAAGCACCAGCTAGTCTCGACGAAGCCAAAGGGCAGGCGCGCAAATTCCACTTTAACTGGAACGACCATAAACAGTTGGGTTTGATTCTTGGTCATCACCTACTATTTTTGGGAGTTGGGGCTTTAGCATTAGCTTTTAAAGCTACTACCTTTGGCGGCTTGTACGATCCAGTCATTCATGATGTGCGAGTAGTTACAGCTCCTACTCTCGATCCGACGGTGATCTTTGGCTACCAAACTCACTTTGCTAGTGTCAACAACTTAGAAGACTTGGTGGGTGGACATATTTTTGTTGGTGCCATGTTAATTTTGGGTGGTGTTTGGCACATTGTGCGCGAACCTTTGCCCTGGGCAAAAAAGGCATTAATCTTTTCGGGTGAAGCTATCCTTTCTTACTCTTTGGGAGGTATCGCCCTCGCCGCTTTTGTAGCCTCCTACTTCTGTGCCGTCAACACCTTAGCCTATCCGGTAGAGTTCTATGGTCCAGTTTTAGATATCAAGCTGGGAATTACCCCCTATTTCGCCGACACCGTGAAGTTAGCGATCGGACACACGCCCCGTTGTTGGTTAGCTAATGCTCATTTCTTCTTAGGTTTCTTCTTTTTGCAAGGTCATCTATGGCACGCTTTGCGCGCGATGGGATTCGACTTTAAACGTGTCGAAAATGCGATTAATTCGATCGCAGAACCCATGTCCGAGCCAGTTGCTCCGGCTAAGCCGACTGCTATAGCTGCTGAGGAGTCAGCATAAATAACGACGGGCAGACCCTAGTTTGCCCGCTACTTTCTTAGGGGATTTGAGGATTTTATAATGACTATCTCTTTGAATAGATCGATCGCTGATGGTGATTCGCGTAGGCTATGGCTAGTCGGCAATGCCCAGCTCGTGAATTTTTCTGGCCAACTGCTAGGTGCTCATTTAGCTCATGCGGCTCTCATTGTATTTTGGGCTGGAATCACTACGGTGAGTGAAGTGTTGCGCTATCAACCAGATATTCCTTTTACTGAGCAAGGCTTTTTACTCTTACCGCATCTAGCGACCTTGGGCTGGGAAGTGGGTAACAATGGTCAGATTTTAGCAACCGAGACCTACTTTGCGATCGGCATGATCCATTTAGTTGCCTCTGCTGTGTTAGCGGCTGGGGGTTTATATCATGTAGTGCGTGCTCCTGCCAATTTAGCTACTAGTAGCCCTCAGGTTGCCCGCTTTCACTACGAATGGACTGATGCAAAACAACTCGGTCTTATTCTGGGGCATCACTTAATTTTATTGGGGCTGGGGGCTTGGTTGTTGGCGCTCAAAGCTACTGATTTTGGCGGTATCTATGATCCAGCCATCCATCAATCTCGGCTAATCACCAATCCCACCCTTGATCCTAGTATCATTTTTGGCTATGTAGTTGGCTTGAACCATGGCGCGTGGAATCCCCAGGGCATGGCCAGTGTCAACAACCTCGAAGATGTGATCGGTGGTCATATCTGGATAGCCGGTATTTTGATTCTGGGTGGCATTTGGCATATTGTTGTGCCACCTTTTGCGATCGTTCGCCGCTGGCTCAGAATTGATGCTGATGCCGTATTGTCTTATAGCCTCGCAGGCTTAGCATTAATGGCCTGGACTTCCAGCGCTTTTGTCGGTTTTAACACTACGGTTTTCCCGATCGAGTTTTATGGCGCAGACCGTACGAGTCTGGCAGCGGCTCAGTTTTTCTTAGGTGTAGTGGCATTAATTGGCCACTTATGGCACAGCTATCGTGCCCGTACTAACTAATCAATAATTTATTTACTGGGAGATGTGGCATGTCTAAAATCGGTCTTTTTTACGGTACTCAAACAGGCAAGACAGAAGTGATCGCAGAGATGATTCAAGAACAGCTCGGCAAAGGCATAGTAGATCTCTATGATATGTCCCAGGCTGAAACTGATGATTTTGCTGATTACCAGCACCTGATTATTGGTGCCCCTACTTGGAATATTGGTGAGCTATCCAGTGATTGGGATGCCTTTTTTCCAGACTTGGATGAGATTGACTTTAGTGGCAAAACCGTAGCTTACTTTGGGGTGGGCGACCAGATTGGTTACGCTGATAACTTCTTGGATGCGATCGGGATTTTGGAAGAGAAAATTAGCGCACTAGGTGGCAAAACTGTCTGTCCATGGCCCGCTGATGGCTATGACTTTAGTGAATCTCGGGGGGTACGTGATGGTAAATTCATTGGTTTAGCACTGGATGAAGATAACCAAGGAGATTTAACTGAGTCACGGATTAAAACCTGGACAGCTCAAGTCAAACAAGCTTTTGGCATCTAAAACTTACTGTTGGATATTAGATTTAGGGAGATTCATTCCCTAAATCTAGCGAGTTTACCTATCTATAGCTCTATAGCTATTATTACTTTTTCATGAAGAACGATTATCAATTTTTGTGGGTGAATGTTAGCCCCGCCTTTAAAGTATTTCACCGCAATCTTTTCGATTATTTAGCTCAGGATTTTGAAATTGGTCTTTGGGAGTATCACCAAACCCTAGATGAATCCAGCACTATGTCGAATGCTGAAGAACTGCTACATGAATTTATCAGTGACAATAATCAGCCTATTCATCTTATTGGTCATGGGATGAGCGGTAGCTTAGCTTTGCGTTATGCCCGTTCTCATCCAGAGTATGTAGCATCCCTAAGTCTGCTGAGTGTGCCAGTGCAACCAGCGATCGACTGGCAATCTTATTACTATTATCATCTGCGCTCTTTACCTTACGAACGAGGCTGTATTTTGAAGCTGATGGCCAGTAGTCTGTTTCCGGATGCTTGCTCTGGCTGTATTCAACATGTCGCCAATCGACTAGCTAGAGATTTGGTCGAAGCTCCTTCTGACCATTCTTTGTGGAAGTTTGATTTATTGCCTCAGGGTGGAGTCGAGATGCCTCTATTATTGGCAGCAGCGGAGGATGATGTCATTGCTAAGGGCATACTTTTTACGGACTGGCTCAGCCATCTCAAGCTGGAAGATGAAATTTGGCACCATAAAACTGGTGGACATTTTTTCCACCATTGGCAGACCGCTGATATTGGTAATCAAATTCGAGAATTTTGGCAGCATTCTCTCTCCCCTCAGCGATCTTTGGTTGCAGCTTTATCATGATTTTACTCTGCTCCGTTATTGCTTGGGGTTTGACAGTAAGTGGTTTTTTGACAATTTGCTACAACTGGCGAGCTGGGATTAAGCATCTGTATCAGCTGCACCGAGTGCCTTGTAGTAAATGCCAATATTTTACAAATAGCTGCTATCTCAAATGTACAGTTAGTCCTCATCTGGCTTGCACCGAACAGGCGATTGGTTGTCGAGACTTTACCCCCATCACTTCTTTGCAGCAATCTTCTACTCCTAATCCAACAAAATCTTCCCAATTTAAGTACAACTTAGGTGATTGTCATGAAAACTAATAATCGACGCCGCCGGTATATTTCTGCCCATCAAGTTAATCGAGTAGCTATGATTATTACAGAACAGTGGGAAGAAGTTACGACAATAGTCCAAGAAAGAACTGATCAGCACAATTGTGAAAAACGTATTTTGATGCGCCAAACTATCCAACAATATCAGCTGCAGCATCCTGATTTTTAAATCGTGACAACTGTTTTGTTGACAATAGAAACGGCACAAATATCAGATTATTTTTCTTTCAATCACATGGGTAGAGCTGATCCATTCACCTTTTTCACTGTAGCTACGTATTAACCGTTGGCGTTCATCTCTTGCAATTAGCCATCCAGCTTCGACAAAAAACGATTCATGGCGCTGGATCTGCAAGGGGATATTACTCGACCCGCCATCAGGTAATAGTAAAATTTCTCGCGGAATTCTTCCATCTTTGTAACGGAGCTTATTCCCTTCGATTTTGGCGGTTGTAGAAATTGTCTGATTGCCCCAAGATAGTTTTTGCTCTAGGCGATCGCCATCAATCCGGCTAACTTCTAAGTTGGTATTGTAGTGATCAGGGTTTCGCAAATCGGCATAAGCCGTCACCGCCTGACCGGCCCACTTGCCGACGAGCTGATCTACTGTTAGTGGTGGCTGTTCTATAGCATTAGTCCCACTCCGAAATTCTCGAATTAGCACCAAATTGATGAAATTATGTTCGGTATCAAATAACTGTACGCAGCGCCAGCGACGATTCTCACTCACAAAGCCATATTCTGCGCCAAATTCTGAAAATGGTGATAGCTGAATGGTGCCCTTGGAAAAAGCCCCGGTATCGAAAAAGACGTTTTGTCTACCGATTGATCGATATTCTTGCTCATGGTCTGAAATTGGGGCTGAGTCGTAACCGTCGGTTCCATAGCGCCGAATCCGAAAGTGCACTAGTTGGTTTTCTTCTGACCCTGCTAAGCTTAAGATTGAGGGAGTAGAGCTGCGCAGTTCGCCAGTGGAGGAGACTTCGGTAAACGATCCTTGCCATTCCCCCAGATTTTTGAGAAAGTTGTTCCAGTTGCTATTCATAATCGCTTGTAGATTGCTCCATCTAGAATATAACAGTCTCGATCGATGAGATGAGCAGCACCAGGCAATATCAACCGAAATCAACAGTTAGTGCCAAAATAGT
>JAYUSR010000063.1:0-6791 GCA_043755575.1 Synechococcales cyanobacterium | reverse complement strand
TGACCAGTTTCTAATGAACCCAGACAACCTAACTCGCCTTCTACGCTGACACCGATGGCATGAGCAACATCGACAACTTGACGAGTAGTATTGACGTTGTATTCAAAACTGGCGGGAGTCTTCGCATCAGCTTCCAAAGAACCATCCATCATGACGCTGGTAAAGCCATGCTTCATTGCTGAGTAGCAAGTAGCGGGGCTATTGCCATGGTCTTGGTGCATACAGATCGGAATCTCGGGGTAGGTTTCTACCGCTGCTAGGATTAAATGCTTTAAGAAAGCTTCACCAGCATACGTTCTAGCACCACGCGATGCTTGCAGAATGACTGGGCTATCAGTTTCTTTAGCAGCCTGCATAATTGCTTGAATCTGCTCCATGTTGTTCACATTGTAAGCAGGGATGCCATAGCCATGTTCAGCGGCGTGGTCTAACAGTAACCGCATAGGGACGAGAGCCATTAGGTAATCCTCCTAAAAATTTATATACAAAAAAGATGTGAGTACTTTCGTCTACTTCTTAGTCTGTGAATACTTTACCAAAATTTAGACAACTTATCTGAGGGCATTTAGCTGATCCAGATTAGGGAGTAGCAACGAAGTTTTGAGAATGGGTGGCCCGGGGCTCGAACCCGGAACAAATCGGTTAAAAGCCGAGTACTCTACCATTGAGCTAGCCACCCGCGTGCTTGTTGCACGGCTTTTATTTATAGCATGAAGTTTAGTAAGAAGGCAATATGTTTTTGGAAAAATGACATTTACTTTCGTTCTATGGCGGCGATCGCTAAACGGGTTTTGATTACGGAGTCTGGATTTAAGCTGATTGAGTCAATTCCTTGTTCTACCAAAAATTGGGCAAAATCTGGATAGTCGCTAGGAGCCTGACCACAGATGCCAATCTTGCGCCCATGGGCTGTGGCCGTTTTAATCGCCATCGCAATCAGTCGCTGTACCGCTAGATTTCGTTCATCAAACAAATGTGCGACCAAGGCCGAATCTCGATCGAGTCCCAATGTTAATTGGGTGAGGTCATTTGATCCGATCGAGAAGCCATCAAACACCTCGCAAAACTCGGCGGCCATCAGCACATTACTGGGTAGCTCACACATTACATAGACTTGGAGACCATTTTGCCCTTGTACTAGACCATGTTTAGCCATCTCGGCGATCACGGCCTTGCCCTCTGCGGGGGTACGACAAAAAGGCACCATCAAAATCACATTGTCTAAGCCCATCTCCTCCCTGACCCGCTTCAGCGCCGAGCATTCTAGGCCAAAGCCCACTCGATAACGATCGTCGCAGTAGCGGGCGGCTCCCCGCCAGCCCAGCATCGGGTTTTCTTCGTGGGGTTCAAACTCCCGGCCACCTAACAAGTTGGCGTATTCATTGCTCTTGAAATCGGACAAGCGCACAATCACTGGCTTCGGATAAAAAGCCGCAGCGATCGAACCGACTCCTTGGGCAATTTTATCCACAAAAAACCGTGGTTTATCGTCATAGCCCAATGTCTGTAAGGCAATTTGAGATTGAACAGCTTTATCGGTGAGACGATCAAAGTTCAACAGTGCCAAAGGGTGGATCTTGATATGGTTGGCAATAATAAACTCTAGTCGCGCCAATCCGACTCCATCGTTAGGAATTGCCGCCAACCGAAAAGCTTCTTCGGGATTGCCTACATTCATCAAAATCTGGGTGCGGGTGGGCAGCAGGTTGTCCAGAGTCACTTCTTCTACGTGGAAGGGCAGTAATCCAGCATAGATGTGGCCATCTTCACCCTCTGCACAACTAGCTGTAATTTCTTGACCGCTAACAATTTTGGTGGTGGCATCATCACAACCGACAATCGCCGGAATCCCCAGTTCTCGGGCAATAATCGCCGCGTGACAAGTCCGTCCGCCTTGGTTAGTAACAATCGCACTGGCTCGTTTCATAATTGGTTCCCAATCGGGGTCAGTCCGATTGGTGACTAATACCTCTCCAGCTTGAAATTGCTTGATATCATTTACTTCCAAGATGACTCTGGCCGGTCCCTGGCCAATGCGATCGCCTACTGCCCGACCAGTCACTAATGGCTTAGTTGATGGAGTAGTGGTGAAATGATAGCTGTGCAGCACCGCAACACTTTTCTGAGACTGTACAGTTTCTGGCCGCGCTTGGACAATAAACAGCTCGCCAGTGCGGCCATCTTTTGCCCATTCCATATCCATTGGGCTATGCCGACCATGCACCTGGGAGTAATGCTCTTCGATCTGGGTGGCCCATCGCCCTAACTGCAAAACCTCATCATCAGTCAAGGCAAACTGCTGACTCTCCTCGATCGGTACCGGAATATTTTTAGTCTGCTCGGAGCTGTGCGAGCTATAGACCATCTTGATTTCTTTACTCCCCAGGCGTTTTTTCAAGATGGGTCGGTGGCCAGTTTTCAGCGTGGGCTTAAAGACAAAATACTCATCAGGGTTCACGGCACCCTGGACGACATTTTCACCCAAGCCGTAGGCGGCTGTAATTAAGGCCACATCTTTGAAACCACTTTCGGTATCGATCGAGAACATTACTCCAGAGCAAGCCAAGTCCGATCTCACCATTTTTTGGACTCCCACCGACAGCGCCACTTCTAAGTGGTCGAAACCTTTCAGCTGGCGGTAAGAAATTGCTCGATCAGTAAAGATTGAAGCAAAACATTTATGGCAAGCCTCTAAAACATTCGCTAAACCGTGCACATTTAGATAGGTTTCTTGCTGTCCGGCAAAGCTAGCATCGGGTAAATCCTCGGCGGTGGCACTGGATCTAACGGCCACATCAGTATTTGAGCCATATCGATCGCACATTTCTTGGTAGGCTTGTCCGATCGCTACGGTCAAGTCTGGGGGAAAGGGGGCTTGGAGCATCAACAACCGCGCCTGCTGTCCGACCTGCTGTAGCTTCTGCACATTTTCGGCATCCAGGCCAGCAAATAATCTCTGTAATTTCTCGGCTAAACCAGCATTTTCTATAAAAGATTGGTAGGCATAAGCTGTAGTGGCAAAACCTTGAGGCACCCGGATACCCTGGGGAGCCAACTGCTGAATCATCTCACCGAGGGAAGCATTCTTGCCGCCGACCAAATGAATTTCATGCAATCCCACATTTTTCAGTTCTAGTACCAAGGATTTTTCCTTGGGTACAGATTGGTCTAACATTGCCTGCATCACATCACGCATATGCCTTTCCCATAAAGATTACCTATTTATATTATAAGGAAAAATTATTAAATCACTCACAATTTATATTTTTCAGGAAATGTGAGGAACTTGTGAAGATTTGGTGATGGATTAGCCAAGGTCTGCTATGTTTGGAGCTGCTGCTTTGGTCTGTGCACTCGCTCAGACTGAATTGATGGTATTTACCAATACTAAAAAGTCATCCGCAACAGTACTACCATTGGTTGAGCCGTTCCTAAATTTAGGCTACTACTTGTTCCGAGATTAATAAACCTCACTTATCCAGAATTAAAGATTTATGCAAACGAACGACAAAACTCTGCGGGTTGAGGACGATCGAACCGGCTCTGAGAGTGCGACCCTCAAACAGGCTTTTCTCGACAACATGTACTATGTGTTGGGTAAGCCAGCCGCTTTGGCGACACTCAATGATTGTTATGTAGCCTTGGCTTATACGGTTCGCGATCGGATGCTGCAACGCCTCAACAGCACCTCTGTCAAATATACCGAAGAGCAGAGTCGGACAGTTTGCTATCTTTCTGCGGAATTTTTATTGGGCCCCCACCTGGGCAACAACCTGATCAACTTGGGTCTTTTTCAGCCAGTCCAAGAGGTGATGAAAGAACTGGGACTAGACCTAAACACACTACTTGAACAAGAAGAAGAACCAGGACTAGGAAATGGAGGCTTAGGTCGTTTAGCAGCTTGCTATTTGGATTCTTTAGCCAGCTTGGAAATTCCTGCTCTGGGATATGGTATTCGCTACGAGTTTGGTATTTTTGATCAGGATATTAAAGACGGCTGGCAAGTTGAACTTACCGATAAATGGCTACGCTTCGGTAATCCGTGGGAACTACTGCGCCCAGAATGGACAGTAGCGGTGCCTTTTGGTGGTAAAACCGAAACCTACGTGGATATCCAGGGAAATACTCGCACAAAGCTACTACCCGATTTAGTGGTCAAAGGGGTGCCCTATGACACCCCCATTTTGGGCTATCAAGTCAATACTGCTAATACTTTGCGGTTATGGAAAGCAGAAGCCCCAGAATCCTTCGATTTCCAGGCATTTAACATGGGTGATTACTATGGCTCAGTCAATGCCAAAGTAGTATCCGAAAATATCACCAAAGTGCTCTACCCCAATGACGACTGGGAGAAAGGCAAAGAGCTGCGGCTGCAACAACAGTTCTTCTTCGTTTCTTGTTCTTTGCAAGATATGTTGCGGATTATGGATCGGCAAGGGATTCCGATCGAACGCTTCCACGAAAAGTTTGCTGTGCAGCTCAACGACACGCATCCGGCGATCTCGGTGGCCGAGTTAATGCGACTGTTGATAGATCAACGGGGTTTAGGATGGGATTCAGCCTGGGAAATTACTCAAAAGGCTTTGGGTTATACCAACCATACTTTGATGCCGGAAGCCTTAGAACGCTGGTCTACTGACTTGTTTGGTCGGCTGCTACCCCGTCATTTAGAGATTATTTATGAGATCAACTACCACTTTTTAGCGCAAGTACGCTTGAAATTCCCGGATGATGCCGAGCTGCTCCAACGGCTGTCTTTGATTGACGACGCTGGTAGCAATCGCACGGTGCGCATGGCCAACTTGGCCTGCGTTGGTAGTCATGCCATTAATGGGGTGGCCGCGCTTCACAGTGAATTGCTGAAACAAACTGTCCTCAAAGACTTTTATGCTTTTTCACCAGAGAAGTTTAGCAATAAGACTAACGGCGTTACACCCCGACGCTTCATGGTGCTCAGTAATCCACAGTTGGCCGATCTGATTACGCGCAGCATTGGCTCCAGCTGGATCACCCATTTAGATGAATTACAAAAGTTGGCACCTTTTGCGGAAGACGCTGGTTTTCGGCAGGAGTGGCGCTTGATTAAGCAATCAATGAAAATCGAGTTAGGGGAATATGTTCAGGCCGAATACGGAATCGAACTTAACTCCAACTCGATCTTTGATATCTTGGCAAAACGCATCCACGAGTACAAGCGCCAACATCTGAAAGTGCTACATATCATCACCCTCTATAACCGGCTAAAAGCCAACCCTGAAATGGATATGGTGCCCCGTACTTTCATGTTTGGTGGTAAAGCGGCTCCTGGTTATCGAATGGCTAAATTAATCATCAAACTGGTGAATGCCGTTGCGGAGGTTGTCAATAATGACCCGGATGTGCGCGACAGGTTAAAAGTGGTCTTTCTCAAAAACTACAACGTCAAATTTGCCCAACATGTCTATCCTGCCGCCGACCTTTCGGAGCAGATTTCTACCGCTGGTCTAGAAGCATCTGGCACT
The DNA here is from genome assembly GCA_043755575.1 of Synechococcales cyanobacterium. GTDB lineage: Bacteria > Cyanobacteriota > Cyanobacteriia > Cyanobacteriales > Chamaesiphonaceae > JAAFHZ01. The sequence continues at coordinate 1,290 of JAYUSR010000063.1, read as the reverse complement.
GGCAATATGAAATTTGCCATGAATGGCGCGCTGACGGTGGGCACCTTAGATGGGGCTAACGTCGAAATTCGTGAAGAAGTCGGAGCCGAAAACTTCTTTTTGTTTGGTTTGACTACGCCCCAAGTTAAAGATCTCAAATCCCAAGGCTACCAGCCTCGTTCTTATTACCAGCACAATACTGAACTAAGGCTAGCAATCGACTCGTTAGCCAACAGCACCTTTGCGGCTGACGAACCAGGATTATTCCAGCCGATCGTAGACAACTTACTCAACCACGATCCTTACATGTTACTGGCCGATTATCAGTCTTATATTGATTGTCAGGATGCAGTCAGTAACGCCTATCGCGATCAAGATCATTGGGTGAAGATGTCAATTCTGAACACTGCGCGCATGGGTAAATTTTCTAGTGACCGGTCGATCCGAGAATATTGCCAAGATATTTGGCAAGTCCAACCAGTCTCGATCGATCTCACCCAATCGGAGTGGAAAGCTCCTCAGTCCTAAAAAATAGACTAGAGGTTCAAACAAATCAGCAGCTCATTAATGTCCGGAATGTCGCCTACCAACTTCCGGACAGGATCGGGCTGCACCTTCACCAACGTAGGCGTTGCGAATATCTTATCTTGCTCTAGCAGCTCCGGATATTTGTGAATATCAATAATTCGCAGTTCGTGGCGGTTTGGTAAATGTTCGGCACAAACTTTTTTCACTTGGTAAATAGCCCGACTAGAGGTTGGGTTCCCCAAGGATACGTACAAACGCAGAATATACTTTTCGGCTGAGGTCTCCAGCAAAAAAGTATCATCGTAATATTCAGTTTCGATGCTGGATTCATGCATGTGCTCCGATGTCCGTTGGCGCGGTGCGGACTTAAGATAGTCGTATTGTACGTTCATTGACTACCGAAACACTGCTTAACTTGCTTAAAATCTTAAATTTTTTAGTGCAAACAGTAGAAAAGTCCCGATTAGGGTCTTTTTTACTGTTCAATTTTGGTTGCGTAGTTTAGTAGACATTTCTAAAATAGTTGACCAGCGCATTTGCAGCTTTTTCTCAGTGAGTTTCAGCCGCTTCATAATTTCTAGGTCAGCTACCTTTGATTGCTTTAGCTCCAAAATGAGCTGCTGCTCTGGGTTTAAATCACTCAACAATTCGTCCCACTGGACAGTTGTGAGTCCCAGCTTCTGCTCCACTTCTGCTCCCAGCCATTGTAAGACTAGTTCCCAATTAGCAACGCGCGCAAACTTTTCTACGTGATATTTAAACCGTTGTTGAAGATAGTCCCGT
>JAYUSR010000062.1:0-6806 GCA_043755575.1 Synechococcales cyanobacterium | reverse complement strand
GTCTAAGTTTGAGTAGGCCCTGACGCGATCGAGTTTTGATGGTACCCAAGGGCTGACCCAATTCTTGGGCGATCGTTGATTGACTCTTACCTCCATAGTAAGCCATCTCTAAAACTTGCTTTTGGGCGGTCGGCAGTTGTTGGAGGGCTTTACCCATTCGATCGCTCAATTCGCTGAGAGCAACTGACTCCATCCCGGGCTGGCTCGGTGTTGACGGTAGATGGTGACCGAACCTTTGCTGCAAGTTTTGTTGAGAGTTCTGCTGTTGCAGACGATTGAGCGCCCGCGATCTAGCGATCGTCAGTAGAAAAACGAGTAAAGTGCCACGTTGCGGATCGTACTTATCCACTCCCCGCCAAAAAGCTAGAAACACTTCTTGGGTCAGATCTTCAGCTTCGGTGGGATTGGCCAAAATCCGGAGAGCTAACCTGTAAACTGCTGCTCCATAGCGATCGTACACAATGCCGAGAGCGGTATTATTACCTTCTTGCAGTGCCACCACGACTTGGAGATCGGACTGGTCGGTGAGCATAAGCCTAGAGAAACCAGAGAATACCTGATATCACATAATACCCACCCATGAGTACCATTACTAGTCCACCCCAGCGCAGCACCGTATCAGACTTCATCAAAATCTGGCGACTGACTTTGATTAACCCAGCAAATAAGCTGGTTGCAAAAATCACTGCTGTATAGCCCAGGGCATAAGCCACCATCGTTAAAGTACTCCAAACCGGCGAGCCAGTGGCCGCTGCTGCTGCCAGCACAGCAAATAACACTGGACTAGCACAGGGAGAACTAATCAGGGCAAAAGTCAGCCCCACCCCATAGGTACCAGCACCAGGTAAGGAGATTTGGCTTTGTGGTAAAGGTAGATGGAACAAGCCTCCAAAACTCAAACCCATCAAAATAATTAAGAGTCCGATCGCAATATTAATATGCCCGCGCCAATCGACCATCACCGCTGCTGCTACTGATGAAAATAGTCCAAAGATACTGAGTACCGTAACTACGCCCAATACAAACCCCGTAGCATTCCAGAAAGCCGCTCGTCGTGACTTCACGTTTAGGGTGCCAATATAACTAAGATTGACGGGCAGCATCGCCAAAATACAAGGAGAAATGCTAGCCAATAATCCACCACCAGCAGCGAAAGGTAACAAAATCCACGGATTGGTTAGAGATTGACTTTCACCCCATTTTTGGTAGTTGTTTTCAGCCCCAGACACCGCTTTTTCTAACGGGTGTGATAGATTTTGCCAACCAGTCTCAGTATTAGAGAATATTTGTTTGATCAACTGTGGCCAATCAAAATTCTTGGTTAATCCAATTACCAGCATCGTGACGATGCCTAAGCCCAACCAGATCGACCATTTTGGCAGAAATCGGCGGGTTTTAGTCCCTTGCTCAGAAGCATTCCGGTCATTCATGACATATGCGGTGGATTTATGATGTTGTTATTAACAATGCGGCTGGGCGGGTTGTTCTGACACGCGCCCAATTCTATGCTGAGAGATAGCAGCTAAGGCTTCTTCATGGCATCACCTTTACCCATCTTGGTGATCGATCGATCAAGCACTGCTGTATAGTCAGACAGCGTGGCGTTATTCCGAAATTGTTTGATCACTTTGCCACTAGCCGGATCAATGATGGCGATCGTCCCAGTTTGGGATTTATTAGCATTTAAAAATTTGGTCAAGCCAGTCTTGGCAGCTAATTTCGTGGTAGCGGCAGTGGCTTGCCGATCAGTCACATCCAGTACTACAAAGTGAGCCTTGTTGCCATATTGCTGTTTGAGTTGCGAAAGAGTGGGGGCAACATTTTTGCAAGCCGGACACCAGCTAGCATAAATATCAACAACTACTGGTTTGCCTTGCAACTCCTTGGCTAAAGCCATGGTACCGCCCATCGCAATTAGTTGTGGTGGAGCAGTGGTTGTAGCCACCGGCACAGATCTAGCTTGCAGGGCATTGATGCTGATCGCGGTGGTGGCGGACATAGCTAGGACAGCGATAATTTGAGAGGTAGGAAATTTCATAAGAATGATCGAGTTTCTGTAAGGTTGTATTAGATATACAGAAGCCCCGTGCGATCGGATTCATTTTTTAAGTTTAGGTTTCCTGACCTACTAAAAAAGGTCAGACTTAAGTAGTCTGACCTTTCTATTAATTTACTTGAGCAAATCTAGCCCCCAGCAACCGCTGGCACAATACTCACCTTATCGCCATCGGCCAACACTGTATCAGTCCCTTCCAAGAAACGAATATCCTCGTCATTGACATAAAAGTTCAGAAAACGGCGGGGTTTGCCACTTTCATCACAAAGACGAGCCTTGATACCGGGACAATTAGCTTCCAGCTGATCGATTAACTCGGAGACGTTAGTCCCACCGCAGTCAATTGTGGGCTGGTCATTGGTGAACTTTTGGAGAGTGGTCGGAACGAGAACTTTAACAGCCATGTTGTCTTTAAATTTAGTGACTTGAATGTGGGATGAAAATTGGGTTCTAGACTAAAACCTGTTGCCAATCTAAGCGATCAAGAGTTTGTGACCGTTCCCAAGCTCTTTCAAAACTTTCTAGGTTAGCTTCGATCGTCAACGGTTCACCGACATAACCTTGAATGGCTTCTTGAGTCTTGAGACCATTACCAGTAATGTACAGCACAGTGGTTTCTTCAGGGTTAATCTTGCCCTGCTCTATCAACTTTTTGAGGACAGCAACTGTCGTACCACCAGCAGTCTCAGTAAAAATTCCTTCCGTTTCGGCCAATAACTTCATGCCTTCAATAATTTCGGCATCATTGACCATAGCAATATTACCATTGGTTTTTCTGGCAATTTCTAAAGCGTAAACACCATCAGCTGGGTTGCCGATCGCAATCGACTTAGCAATAGTGTTAGGCTTTTCGGGGACTACGAAGTCGCGGCCTTCAGCAAAAGCTTTTGCAATCGGGGAGCAACCTTCCGCTTGAGCACCACTAAAACGCACCGCTTTCTCCTCTACCAAGCCCAGCTTGACGAATTCTTGGAAACCCTTGTGAATTTTGGTAAAGAGCGAACCGGAAGCTAGAGGAGCCACAATGTGGTCGGGTAACTGCCAGCCTAACTGTTCAGCCACTTCATAGGCCAAGGTCTTAGAGCCTTCAGAATAATAAGGACGCAAGTTGATATTCACAAAACCCCAGCCGTGGGTGTTAGCGACTTCGCAACAAAGGCGATTTACTTGGTCGTAGTTTCCTTCTACGGCCATAACCTTCGGTCCGTAGATAACTGTTCCTAGTACTTTTCCCGCTTCTAAATCGGAGGGGATAAATACGCAGCAGTCCAAACCAGCGTAGGCTGCGATCGCCGCTGTCGAGTTCGCTAAGTTGCCGGTGCTGGCGCAAGATACAGTCGAGAAGCCAAATTCTCTAGCTTTAGACAGAGCTATCGACACTACTCTGTCTTTAAAGCTCAATGTCGGCATGTTCACCGCATCATTTTTAATGTAAAGATTTTTTAGACCCAGGCGACGAGCCAACCGATTCGATTTCAACAAGGGGGTCATGCCCGTGCCCACATCGATCGGGTTGTCACCTCCGGGCAGCAGGTCATGATAGCGCCAGATCGAGTTGGGACCAGCTTCAATTCTTTCTCTGGTAACAATTTTGCTCAAGTACTCATAATCGTACTGCACTTCCAATGGCCCAAAACACATTTCGCAGATATGAGTAGGTGTTAGCTCATACTCTGTACCACATTCTTTGCAGACTAATCCTTTGATGGCAGTAGTAGGGATGGTTGCTTGGGTCATGGGTGGCCTTTTTTGGTTTAAGCATTTTTAATCTTCCTCAATATAGTAATTGCCCTAATTCTGAGTGTCAACTAATCCCGACTATTTTAGTCTGGATTAGTTAAAAGCACTAAATTACCAAGCGCAAACTAATGTAGACAGAAACCTTAGCAACGTCTAACTCGAAACAGTGGACTTGACGGGTGCTAATCTGGTTAACGTAAGCTTTGACAGCACAATTCTAAAAACTACAATTTTGCAACCAGTGCGAATTGTCTGGGCGGCTATGTTAGCCTAAAAGCCAGAAATCCTCAATAAATTATTGCTAGAGCGCCTGATCACTGCGGCGGCTTTGGCATATGGCAGAATCCTAGTCGCTCATACCCAGAATTCATCACATGACCATCATTTTTTGTAGCAGCAGCCATGAGAACCCCGGCAATAATCTTTTTTGTCAGGTTTGTGGTGAAAAATTGTCGCAACCAGCCATAAATTATCTGGTATCGGGAGCGATTTTAGAGGGGCGATATCGACTGGTACAACAGATTGGTCAAGGCGGTTTTGGCCGTACTTATCTGTGTGAGGATCTCAATCGCTTCAATGAACCATGCGTTTTGAAAGAATTTGCGCCGCAGGTGCATGGTGTCACGGCTCTAGACAAGGCCAAGAGGCTGTTTGAACGGGAAGCGAATGTTCTTTACCAGCTTCAGCATCCCCAGATTCCTAAATTCCGAGAACTCTTTCAAATGACTACTGGCGGCGGTGGTTTATTTCTAGTTCAAGACTATGTAGCTGGTCATACTTATCGTTATGCCCTCAATTCTCGTCTCCAACAAAACCAAACTTTTCGCGAAGATGAAGTAAGGCGGTTACTAGTCAATCTTTTGCCAGTATTAGAATATACTCACTCTTTGGGTGTAATCCATCGCGATATTGCTCCCGACAATTTGATCATTCGATCAAGCGACGGGATGCCAGTCCTCATCGATTTTGGCGGGGTAAAACAAATTGCTGTTAATGCCGAAATTCAGGCGCTAGGAACTACTGAAGCACTGACCCGCTTGGGAAAAGTAGGGTACGCACCCAATGAACAAATGCAACGGGGTACGGTTTCGCCGCACAGCGATTTATATGCTTTGGCAGCTACTTGTCTAGTCTTACTGATTGGTCAAGAACCTTTGTCACTACTCGATCCTCAAACGATGAATTGGAAGTGGCGTAAATCTATCCAGCTATCACCTGATTTAGACCAGATCTTCGATCGCATGTTGCAACCAAGACCTAGTGATCGAATGCAGTCAGCCACTGAAGTTTTACAAGCTCTGCAAAGTCAGCAGCATCAGCAAACCCCTGCGCCAGTAACTTTGCCAGCGGCCAGTCCCACCGCTACTGGCACCGCTGTAGTATCACCAAGCAACAAGCAAATATTGGTATCGCCAAACAAAAAAAATGCTTTTGTACCCAGTTCAGCTATTACTGCCCATGTGGATAATAATGGCTGGCGAAAGATGGTCAACCCGGCATCGATTGGAATTATCGGAACGTTGGCTGCGATTGGCCTGGTGTGGGGCGCAACTAGTGATGTCAACAAACCCAAATCAATGCCGACGACGGCAATTAGCCCAGAATCTTCATCTCCGGCGGTGCCATCAGATAGCCCCAGTCCGGACAGTTCTGCCAGTCCAGAGATGAACACAGAACCAGAAACACCCACTCCAGGAATTTCATCAACCGAAACTCCCAAATCTAAATCAGTGGAATCCGTTAATGGGAATCCCACTGTCGAAAGCACTCCTCGCTCACGACGGTCGCGTTCGAGACGGTCGCGCATTGATAGTGAGTCATCTCCATCTGAATCTGAGAAATCTGTTCAGTCATCTAAATCCAAGAAATCAGATCTATCAGCTGAGTCAGAACAGCCTCAGCCTCGGCGTAGAAGACGAAAAGCGGTATCGGAGGAAACAACACCACAGCAATCGACAACTCCTCGTAAACAATCAGAAGAATCAAATGCTCCCAGCTTAGATGGCAATAATCGCAAGGCTGAGCCAGTCGAACAAGAACCCAGAACCAAGCCAGTCAGACCGGACAAGCCGAATAAAACAGAAAAACCTGATCAGCCGGAGCCTAAGGATGAACCAGCAGATAACAACAAAAATAACGAACCGACGATAACTCAGCCCCAACAGAATGAATCGCCACTGTTTTAACCACTGAGTGACCTTGGCGAATTGTGGTACATGGCAATATCGGGAAATTAATCTTTACCATTTGGAGACTGCTGGACAATCCTTCAAATACCAGCGCCAAGGTAATTCTACCCCCTGGGTTAGTCCAATACGGGTAGTCTGGATGAGTTTAAGACGATCGATCTCTAACATGGCTTGCAAATCTATTGAGCGGTGCTCGATCCACAGTGATTGCCCTTGTTCTAGCTTTATCCCATAGAGATTCAAATCGATTTGCATCGCTCGACATAACTTTCCTGGCCCGGCGGCTACCCTTTCTAATTTCTCTTTTGGTTTCAGTAGAATCGTGTTTAAGGTCTGGATATCTAGCTCTAGTGCCCGAATCAATACAGCACTAGCCACACCATTGTGATCGGTCACAACATTGACACAGTGATATATGCCATAAATCAAATACACATAAACATATCCCGGTTCCCCAAACATAATCCGATTGCGCGTTGTTTGTTTACGATAGGCATGACAAGCCGGATCACCTGCTTGGTAAGCCTCTGTTTCCACAATTAGGCCGCGCAACTGCTGGCCATCGGGAAGTTGTCGTACCAAGGTACAACCAATTAACTCGGGAGCCACGGTGATTGCTGATCGATCGAACCATTCACTATCAATAATTGGTGGCATTGCAAAAGATATCTACTAAATCTCAACGGGATCGAACTGGATTTTTTGGTATTCTTCCTCAGAAATTAAATTCGCTGGGTTAGTAATGCGATCGACAAACAAGATTCCTTCCAAGTGATCATATTCATGCTGAAAAATTCGTGCCACAAAATCTGTGAGCTGTT
>JAYUSR010000061.1:0-23176 GCA_043755575.1 Synechococcales cyanobacterium | reverse complement strand
GGGAAGTCAAGCTCAATTCTTTTAGTTGCACAGTTTCTTGGAGTTTATCTGACAACTACTAATTTACTCTGATATGGGCTTAACCGAACAGTATTGGGCGTTAGCCAGCTTGGCTAAGCATTTCACCAACTATCATACCTATAAAATAGATTTGTCTTGATTTAATTCGGCAATTTCAAACCTAAAAACTGTGTGAGTATTTAATAATTGCTGTTTTCAAGGTTTGAAAAGTACTCTGTTTTATAGTTACCGCAAAGACCTCAGAATTTTTCAGCATGGAAACAATTTCAACTTAAAGGTTGTCGTTGGTAACAATTAGAATCAAAATATCAACACCATTCCCGGAGCAATGTAGTAATTCGACCATGACAAACCAAACATTTGCCTTTTCCCCTGCGATTTAGCTAGATCTTCCTTAATATTTAGCATCGTCGTAGGGAAGTTTCGCTTCAACCAAACTTAAACCAAAGTTATGCCCTACGAACAGCTAGAAATATCTAGTCCTGCTCCAGTTTTATCCTGGGCAGGACACCCTCTTGGTCATCAAGAAATCACAATGGCCAAGAACGTCGCCTCTTTACCCTTTGTCTACAAACACCTAGCGCTGATGCCCGATGTCCACCCGGGCAGAGGTGCCTTGGTGGGTTCTGTCATTGCTACTAAAGCCGCCTTAATTCCTGCCGCCGTTGGTGTGGATATTGGCTGCGGCATGATGGCGGTGCAGACTTCTTACAGCGTAGATAAATTGAGCGACAAACTCAAAAAAATCCGCCTCGACATCGAAGCCGTAATTCCCACTGGTTTTAACGGTAATAAAGTCACCAGCCGCGAAGTACAAAATTGGCAAGGCTGGCGCAGCTTTGGCGATCTGCATCGCGGTGTGCGTGACCTGGAAAAAAAAGCCATCAAGCAACTGGGTTCCTTGGGTAGTGGCAACCACTTCGTCGAAGTTTGTACCGATACCGAAAACCAAGTGTGGTTAATGCTGCACTCTGGTTCACGGTTGATCGGTAATAAAGTCGCTCAATGCCACATTAGCACTGCTCGCGATCTGGCCAAGATGGCATCTACTCCTTTGCCTGATAAAGACCTGGCTTACTTTGTCGCTCAAACCCCCGAGTTCGATGCCTACTGGTATGATCTGCAATGGGCGCAGGACTACGCCCGGGTCAATCGGGAGATTATGATGGCACGGCTGATTAAGGTGATTGAAAAACACCTGGGCGGCGGCAAAAGAATGAAACCACTGCTAGTGGTGAATTGCCATCATAACTATGCGGAACGAGAGCGTCATTTCGATGAAGATGTCTATGTTACCCGGAAGGGCGCTGTCCGTGCTCAAGCTGGTGATTACGGCATTATTCCTGGCTCGATGGGTGCCAAGTCTTACATCGTGAAAGGTAAGGGCAATATGCAGAGTTTCTGTAGTTGCTCACACGGTGCTGGACGACGGATGTCACGCACGGCAGCCAAGGACACCTATTCTTTGGATGACTTTGTGGCGCAGACTGCTGGGGTGGAGTGCCGCAAAGATCCAGACCTCATTGATGAGATTCCGGGAGCTTATAAGCCGATCGAACAGGTCATGGCTAATCAAGCTGATCTGGTCGAAGTAGTAGCTACTTTGAAACAACTCATTTGTGTTAAGGGCTAGGTAGCTCAGATTGAAATGATCGAAAAAGCCCTGTTACCAATTGGCGACAGGGCTTTTTTAATGGAAGTCAGAATTTACAATTGATCACCATCAACAGTTTTAGGTGGGAGCGCATCAGTTGGCTTACTCTGTTCCTTGGGTTGCTCACTGGGTTTATCCGACTTATTGCTAGTCAAAGGTGGCCCCACGGTCACAATTACAAACTGATCGGGATGTAATAGATCTTTCGCCACTTGGTTAACCTGTGCTTGGGTTACTGCTCGAATTTTGTTCGGAAACTCCCGAATCTCATCCTTGGGTAATCCTTGCACCACATTGCTCAGCGTCGTACCGGCTACATCATCTGGTGAACCCAACTCGACGGTATAGTTGCTAGCGATCGAACCCTTGGCATTTTCTACTTCAGCGGCAGTCAGACCCTGCTCTTTCACCTCCCGTAGTAGTCTGAGAGTATTGTCAATCGCTCTAGCCGCGTCTTCGGGGGCAGTTTGCATAGTTACCTGGAAGGTACCCTGCTGCTTTCCAACGGCAAAACCACTAGAAATCCCGTAGGTCAGACCCAACCTGTCGCGAATCTCGGTACCTAACCGGCTAGAGAGCGTATCGCCGCCCACCACCTGATTCAGGACTAAGGCCGCATAGTAGCTGGGATCTTGGCGATCGATCGCCTTATTACCCATAATCGTCACCGACTGGGTTTTGCCCACCAGCGTTGGGCTAAATTGCACCGACTTTTTCGGTAGTTCTGGTTTGGCGTAGGCCAGTTTGCCTGGTTCACCTTGATTTTTCCAGCTGCCCAGGTTTTTTTCTAACAGCTGAGTGGTCTGCTCTACCTCAAAGTTGCCCACCAAAGCCAAAATAGTATTTTGGGGTTGATAATTTTGGCGATAGAATTTTTGCAGATCCTCTTTGGTAATGCTCTTCAGGCTTTTGGCCGTAGAGAAATTGGTGAAAGGATGGCCTTGGGGATAGATCGCCTGTTGAAATTTACGCCGCGCCACACTAGCCGGATTATCTAACTCGGCTTGGAGTCCGGTCAGAGCACGTTGCTGACTATTTTTAAATTCCTTGTCGGGGAAGGTGGCGTTTTGCAACACATCGCCCAAAGTAGATAAGAGAATCGGTAAATCTCGATCGAGAGCACTGCCTCCCAGGGCAGCGCCTTCCCGACTAGCCCCAAAAGCTAAACTCGCGCCGCGACTTTCTAGCGCGGTGGCCAAGACCAAAGCATTTTTAGAGGTGGTGCCATTGATCAGGTTGGCCGCTGTCAGTCCGGCGACTCCTTCTTTGCCAGCGACATCATATTCGGTACCGGCCACAATATTGCCGCCGATCGTGACCGTCGGACTGCTGGCATCGGGTAGTAGTAATACTTGCAAGCCATTCGATAGCTTAATTGTTTGGGGCAGGTTTTGAGTGCTGGTCTGTTTATCTGCTACTACCTTAGGCAAATATTTTTGCAGCTCGCTGGGATCTAAGGGCTTGCCTAAATTAGCAGCAGCATTATGTTCGCTACCACCACTGCTGGCTGGTTGACCCTTGCTGTTATCGGGCACAAAAAATCCTACCACCCGTTTGCTGGGCTGGAGGTATTTTTTGGCGACGCGCTGCACATCAGCGGTGGTTACTTTGGCCACATTATTTAAATAATTATCAGTAAATCGGTAGTCCCCGGCACTGGTTTCATCATTACCCAGTTGATTCGCCTGACTATCAATGCTGCGATAGGACAGTAAATAGCCAGCACGCAGTTGAGTTTTTGCTCGATCGATCTCTACCAAACTAGCCGCTTTTTTCTGGATGGTGGCAATTTCTTGCTGAATGATTTGATCGATCTTTGCCATCGACTTACTGGGGTCAGCAGCCGCACTATATTCGTACCAACCGCCATTAGCCAAATTAGCAGCACTAGCGCTGACGCTACTAGCATCACCAGTTTCCACCAATTTTTGGTAGAGGCGAGAACTGCGCCCCACGCTCAAAATGTAATTCATAACATCCAAAGCCGGGACATCGGGATGTATGATATTGGGCAAGGGATACACCGCATTTAACAAGGCATTACTCCCCGGTTCCCGCAGCGTGATTTGGCGAGATTTAACCACCCGTTTGACGGCCACTGGTGCTTTGACTTTAATTTCTCGCCGGGGTACTTTACCAAAGATTTCTCTAGTATCCTGGAGCGCCGTCGCCGTATCAAAGTCACCGACTAGAACTAATACGGCGTTATTGGGCGCGTAGTAGGAGTCATAGTAAGAGCGCACCTGAGCAACAGTGAAATTTTTAATATCGGCTTTGGTGCCACCGACACTCAAACCATAGGGACTATCGGGCAAGGCCAGTTCTTGAACAGCTTTGCCTAAGCGATAGCTGGCGCTGTTTTCATTGCCTTGTATCTCCGAAATTACTACTCGCTTTTCCCCTTCAAGGAGCTGGCTATCAATCAAGCCATTCTGCATCCGATCGGCTTCTAACACCATCGCGCTTTTCATTTTGTTGCGCTCTAGGGTTTCGTGATAAGCCGTTTGGTCGTAGCTGGTGAAGGCATTAAAACTACTGCCTAGGGCACCGAACAACCGACCAAACTGCACTGGCCGCGACTTAGTGCCTTTAAACAACATGTGTTCTAACTGGTGAGCAATGCCATTAACTCCCGGCGCTTCGTTGCGCGAACCAATTTTGTACCAAACTTGCACCGTTACTACTGGGGCATTATGGACTTCTTTAGTTAAAACAATTAGTCCATTGTCGAGAACAGTCCGTTGAACGTTTTTGGTTAGTGCCACCGCAGCGGTAGGATTAGCGGCCACTAAGTCAGTGGTGGTGGTTTCATCCACAGTTTGTGCAATGCTCACCGCTTGACTAGCCAGTGTCAGCATTGGCCCAGCAAAAACAGCACAAAGCGTAGCATTGATTAGTAGCGCGATCCAGCGATTACGTCGCCAAGCTCCCCAAAAATTCATTATTTGCAGTAGTGATACTTCATTCTCTCTATTGTAAAGGCTGGTGATATGGCAATCTAGTGTTAACTCCTTAATCACCAGATCGATCGCGATTCCGCCAGCGATTTATTTCCCGTTGCAGGTCTTCAATTTGCCGCTGTAGTTGTTCAGCAGTACTGTCACCAGCAGGTTCCTCGGTCGCGATGGTATCTACCGATCGCCTTTGGTAATTACCCTGCCGAATCTGTTCGTAATCGGGTGAAACCAGCCAATCTTGCAAATATTTGACCCGCTCCACCGCAAATGGATGGCTCATCATACTGCCCCCCACCCCGGTATACATCAAGACTTTGTACATCTGGTTCAGGTTATCTTCGTCTAGGCTGTGATAGTCGGCGGCTTGCTGCAAAAACTCAGTCAAACTGCATTCATTCATATATTTGCTACTGCCACCGGAGATTTTCATCATGGTGCGAAAGACAATATTGATATCGTCCATCACCAGTAAGGCGGCTCTGTCGGAGGACAATTCGGCTTTGCGCCGCCATTCATAAAACGCCAAGACCAAGCCATTGCTAATAATATTGCCCACTCCAAAAGTCCATTGACCCAAGCTGGAAATCACGCTCATTGCCCAGGTGGCCATCTGAATCAGCAGGGTATGTCCACATTTGATATGGCCTAATTCGTGGGCAATTACCGTTCGAATTTCCTGTTCATCCAGTAAATCAATCAGCCCGGTATTTAAAACAATATAGGGATATTCTTTGCCCAAAGAATAGGCATTCACCTGGGGATTTTGACTGATAAATAAAGTGGGTTCTGGTGAAATATCTAAGTCCCGCACGCATTCCCGGAAAATTCCGTAAATAGTGGAATACTGGCGCGGTCCAGCCTGAATGCTACTGCCCTTCAAGGCAATTAGCTGCGGTCGTTCGTAGACGAATTCGACAAATTTACCAGCCACTAAATCAAACCCTGGTACACTGCGTAGCGTACTTTCGGCCTCTCGATCGAGCGGGTGTTGAAAAGCTTCACTCGTAATTCCGGGATAAGTAGCCATAGTCTTTCTATCATGCAGTTGTCCGCATCTATTCTAGACTTTCTTTAAGCTGTTCAGCTCGGCGGCGGTGAGTTCTCGCCAAGTGCCAGGAGCTAGATCGGTGAGGTGGATTTGTCCGATCGATACCCTGACGAGTCTCAAGGTGGGAAAACCCACAGCGGCCGTCATCCGCCGCACCTGCCGATTTTTACCCTCGGTGAGGATTAGTTCTAGCCAGGCGGTGGGAATACTTTTTCGTTCTCGAATCGAAGGCCGACGGGGCGGTAGATTTGGTTCAGATTCGAGCAGGCGAACTTGAGCGGGACGGGTGCGATAATTCTGGATGGTGATGCCGGTGTGTAATTTACACAGAGCTTCTTCATCAGGAATATTTTCGACTTGTACCCAATAGGTGCGGGGATGCTGGAATTTGGGGTCGGTGAGGCGGTGTTGGAGGCGGCCATCATCAGTTAGGAGTAATAAGCCTTCACTATCGGCATCGAGCCGACCTACTGCATAAACGTCGGGCACGTCGATATAGTCTTTCAGGGTGGCTTTATCTCCTTCGGGGGTAAATTGGCTGAGGACGTTGTAGGGTTTGTGAAAGAGCAGATAGCGCATCTGGTAATTGTTAGATATTGGACACTAGAGGTAATCGACGAGTCCGAATACGTCTTGGTTCAACGGTGATAGCTGCGCCTTGGTCTAAATCATCTTTACACTCAATAATCACTTTGAGCAGTAGAGTTGTTAACTCTTGGGCGCGTAATCGTTCAATCCGAATGATGGAAGGAGTAACCGCTGTATCAAGTGCTAACAGGGTATGAAAATCGGCGTCAAGAGTAACAACAATAAGATTTTCATCTCTGGCTCTTTGAATGATTTCTGCATCTTCAGCTTCAGACATACCAATTTCACCGACATGAATGGCCTCCATGCTTTCATTCCGTAGTAGTGTTGCCGCAGAGAGCGGTAAGCCCTGATCAAGCAACAGTTTCATACTGGTCCGGAAGTTCAATGATGCGATCGTCAAGATAAAGAAGACACAAAAATCAGAGATTGCCGGATATCTTCATCCTCTAGTTCTGGAAATTCTCGATATAATTCTTCTCGATCGGGATAAGTCGCTAGTAGTTCAATTACTCGTCGAACGGTCAGGCGAAGGTTACGAATGCAGGGTTGCCCATTCATTCTTGCCAGATTAGTTGTAATGCGGTCGAGTTTCATTAGCATGACCTCTACAACATTCTATTCTTGTTTTAAGCCGATTACTCTAATCGCTGCTTTCAGATCTCGACAATACTGCTCGATCGCACTCACTCCTTCCGCCGCCAACATCTTCACCATCGCACTGCCCACAATCACCCCATCAGCCCCCCAGTCCTTCACTTGCTTCGCCTGCTCTGGGGTGGCAATTCCAAACCCCACCGCGATCGATTTATCTGTCAAAGTCCGCAGCTTACTCAAAATCTCTGGCACTCGCACCGCCGTCTCAGTGCGTACCCCGGTCACGCCAGTTACACTCACTAAATAAACAAAACCCTGCGAACAGTTGGCGATCGCCTGCATTCGATCGAGCGAACTAGTCGGAGCTACCAGCAAAATTACTTCAATGCCGTGCTTGCTACCTAATTCCAGCAAAGTGGCCGATTCTTCGAGAGGTAAATCTGGTACGACTAAGCCCTTAACCCCAACCTCGGCAATACGGGCGAGGAATTGCTCGACTCCTAAGTTTAAGATCGGGTTGTAATAGGTGAAGAGAATAATTGGTGCCTTAATGGTGGGACTGATTTCTTTCACCATTTTTAGCACGTCATCGAGCTTGGTACCCTGCTGCAAAGCGCGGGTTGCAGCGGCCTGAATTACTGGACCATCGGCTAATGGATCGGAATAGGGTACACCTAGTTCAATTAAATCAGCACCCGATCGATCAAGGGCTTGCAATGCAGCTGCTGTCGTTTTCAGATCCGGATCGCCAGCCGTAATAAAAGGAATCAGCGCACATTGCTGCTGAGCACGGAGAGATTGCAAGCAGCCAGAAACAGAGGTCATCGTAGTATTAGGTAGTAAACAATTAGGAGTCAGCGGCTTTTTCAGCCGCAATTTCGGCTTGCAGCTTGGCCAGCTCGGCGGGAGTCATTTCATCTAGACGTTGCTGCAATACGGCTTCTTCGTATTCAGCCCGCTGCTGATCGTAGGTCATGTTCTTGCTGGAAACCCGAAATATATAAGTGGCTGCCCAGCCCAAAACTATCAAAATCAACAGTACTTGGCTCCAAATACCGGCGTTGATATTGTCTAGACCCACGGCTTGCAGGACAACATAGCCTAAGCCACCGAGTAGAAAAACAGCGAGTCCGATCGCCAGGACATCAATACGGCGCATGGTTTAGGTAATTTGACGACGTTGGGGACGGAAATTAAGAAAAGGCGAGAGCAGCATCATGCCCGGAAAGAAGAAGAACATCAAAAAGTACATGAAGCCTCGCTCAAAAGAGGAAACCACATAAAATCTTTTCTGAAAATAAAAATAGAGTAGTCCCGGCAATACCAACAGGTAAGAACCACCAATTACCAGATATAGGAGAGCTACGAGCATGAGCAATGTGTAGACTTAGGGTAACGGCTTTATTGTAGTCTTTTTTCATCGCAATTCCAAATTCCGGTAGCAACTTCAACCTACAATAGGCTAGTCAATTACACTGAAAACCTACCACCGATGAGCAATTATCAACAGTATGGTGATACCGATCGCCTGCGGGCTTTACGAAAGCTCTCCAATCAACGCTGGCGGATTTCGCTGTGGCTGACTGCCGTAATGGTGTTGATTTACTTTGGGTTTATTCTTTTGGTGGCCTTTAACAAACAGCTGATGGGACAAACCCTGGTGCCGGGGCTATCGATCGGCATCCTCTTAGGAGCTTTGACTATCGTGGCTGCTTGGGTATTAGTTTTTATCTATGTGCGCTGGGCAAACAACCATTTCGATGACCAGTTGGCAAACATCAAACGCGATCGATCAGCAGAAAATCAATAAATTAAAAAGTTATTAAAAAATATATGACAACAACATTAGGTAGCTTTAATCCGGTAGCGGTGGCTTTTTTTCTGGTGTTTATCGCCGTTACCCTGGGTATTACTTATTGGGCAGCTAAAAAAACCACCAGCACCCAAGACTATTACACCGCTGGTGGCGAAATTAGTGGTTTCCAGAATGGCTTAGCTTTAGCCGGTGACTTTATGAGTGCCGCTAGCTTTTTGGGTATCACCGGTATGGTGGCCTTGAATGGCTTCGATGGCTTAATTTATTCGATCGGCTTCTTAGTTGGTTGGCCAGTGGTCATGTTTCTAGTGGCTGAACCTTTGCGTAATCTGGGTAAATATACTTTTGCCGATGTCTTGGCTTTTCGGTTGCAGCAAACCCCAGTGCGGATTGCGGCTTCCATTAGTAGTCTAGCTGTCATCAGTTTTTACCTAATTGCTCAAATGGTGGGCGCTGGCAGTCTAGTCAAATTACTATTTGGAATTGACTACGCCTTGGCCGTGTTGATTGTGGGTGGCATCATGATGGCCTACGTGATTTTTGGGGGCATGATCGCCACCACTTGGGTACAAATTATTAAGGCTGTTTTGCTTTTAGGTGGTGCGACCTTAATGGCTGTCTTGGTACTATCTAAATTTGGTTTTAACCCACTAAATTTGTTCGCAGCAGCAGTGGTCAAGTATCCAGAACAGCCCGTGCTGGCACCGGGCAAACTGGTTGCTAATCCTTGGGATGCCGTTTCTTTGGGTCTGTCTTTGATGCTGGGTACTGCCGGTTTACCCCACATTTTAATGCGTTTTTATACTGTCCCCGATGCCAAGACCGCTCGTAGTTCGGTGATGTATGCCACGGGTTTTATTGGTTATTTTTATCTGCTGACTTTTGTATTGGGTTTCGGCTCGATGGTGTTGGTTGGTCAAGATGCGATTAAACATGTCGGTCAGGTTGGTGGTGCGATCGATAAATCTGGCAATATGGCTGCGCCCATGCTAGCCGAATTATTAGGCGGCAATGCCTTCTTGGGCTTTATTTCGGCGGTGTCTTTTGCCACTATTTTGGCCGTTGTCGCGGGTTTGACTCTTTCTGGAGCCGCAGCTCTGGCTCACGATATTTGGGGACAAGTTGTCCGTAAAGGCCAGTCTAGTGAAACGGAGCAATTGAAAGTGGCTCGTTATTCCACCCTGTTTCTGGGGATCCTCGCCGTAGTATTGGGCATGGTTTTTCAAGGTCAAAATGTCGCTTACATGGTGGGTCTGGCCTTTGCGATCGCCGCTAGTGCCAACTTCCCAGCCTTAATGTTATCGATGTTATGGCGGGGCTGTAGCACCAAAGGTGCGGTGGCCAGCATGATTGTAGGTACTGTTGCTGCTTTGGTATTGATCTACTTCTCTCCAGCTATTCAAATTGATGTGCTGAAGAACACTACAGCTCTGTTTCCGCTCAAAAATCCTGGCTTAGTAACGATTCCTCTATCCTTTGTGGTGGGTATTGTTGTTTCACTTCTCACCCCTGAAGCTGATGCTGCCGAGCGGTTTATTGAAACAGAACACCGCATTGCCGGAGATTTTTAGGCTATCTCATGGCTAATTTTCAGAAAACTAGCTGGAGTTGGCAGTTAGAGCAACTCCAGCAGCGTTGGGGAGAATGGCTGCAAGCCAAGTTGACTGGAGTTTTTCCCAAACAAAACTTACCAGCTTGGCTGATTGCTGCTATGACTTACCTGCTATGGTTTCTATTGCTAGCTGGGTTAGCTTGGATAATTTATCAGATAGTTAATTTTTTCTGGCAAAAACGCGGTCGCCATCGCCAGGTCAGTTCGCCAGTTGCTCTGCCGCTAAAAACTAGAACTATCGCTGAACTGCTGGCTCAGTCTCAGCAATTTCAGCTCCAACATAATTATAGTGAGGCTTGCCGCTGTCTGTATTTGGCGATGCTGCAACGGCTCCATGATGCCAGCTTGATTCCTCACCAAAATAGCCGTACTGATCGCGAGTATGCCGAATTATTGAAACAGTTGCCGACTTTGCAAAACAGCACGGTGCTGCTGCGCACTCACGAGCAACTGCAATTTGCTGATCGATCAATTTCGGCAGCGGGGTTTGATAGTTGCCAGGCAGCTTACAACCAAATGGAAGTGCAGTTAAAACAGCAGGTGGCCTCATGAAAAACTGGCGACAATTTCTACGGAACTATTGGCAGGTACTCGCAACGGTGGTAGCTATCATTGTTTTACTCATTGTCGTCAATGCTCCCCAAGGGAACGAACGGCTAGCCGGATCAACCTATAGCAACCAACCTAGCGGTTATGGCGCTTGGTATCAGATGATGGTTGATCGGGGTAGTTCGATCGAGCGTTGGCGCAAAAATAGTAAAGAACTGGTGGCTAAATATCCGAGCGGTACTACCTGGTTACAAATTAATCCAGCAATTACCCAGCTCGACCTTAGTATTGCTGAGAAAGGCTGGATCAAACAGGGGAATACTCTAATTGTTTTGGGAATAGATGCCCCGCCTAAAGATATTGATTTTAGCCAAGATCTAGCCAGTGCTCAGGGAGCCATCCGGATTGAAACCTCCCGGCGATTGACCAGTGATAGCCTCCCGACAGGGGCGAAGGACATCAATAAGATTGTGGGTGATGCTCAGGGCAATGTGATGGCCTCAGCCCAGCTGGGAGCTGGTCAGTTAATAGTTTCTACTACGCCGTACTTAGCGGCTAATGCCTATCAAGATTTTCGACCTAACTATGAACTGTTAGCGAGTTTGGTTACTGGCCAACAGCAGCGGGTTGTAGTAGATGAGTATCTGCACGGCTATCGCGATGTCCAGAATTCTAGTAATGCCGATCGCACATCTTCAAATGGCCTCACCTATCTGCTCAGCACTCCTTGGCTAGTAGTATTAATCAATACTTGTTTAGTACTAGGCGTTTTAATTTGGCAGCAAAATCGCCGTTTTGGGGCGGTGATTATTCCCCAACCGCCCGCTATAGACAACAGCATGGCCTATATTCAAGCCTTGGGTGGTGTGTTGCGCCAAGCCCGGAGCAGCGATTTTGTGGTGCAAAATATTGGCAAGGCCGAACAGCTCGCTCTTCAGCAGCAACTAGGTTTGGGTAGCCAGCAATTAGTCGATCGGCAGACTTTGCTAGCAGCTTGGTCAATACAAACCAAACTACCAGCGACTGATCTCCAGCAAGTATTACAATTAGCCACAGATCACCGCTGTCTCACCGAAACAGAATTGCGGCAGTGGCTGCGCCAATGGCAAACCCTGCGCGACAGGTCGCAACGCCCATCTCTATAAAACTCTAGCTTTTTACTATGACTCAGACTCATGAAATCTTTCAGGCAGTGGGCGCGGGCTTAAATGGGGTGGTCTTTGGACAACCAGAAACCACTCATCAACTATTGGTGGCTCTTTTGACTGGTGGCCATGTCATTTTGGAAGGGGTGCCTGGTACCGGCAAAACCCTGATGGCCAAAGTCTTAGCACAGCTGATTCAGGCCGATTTTCGGCGGGTGCAGCTCACCCCCGATATCTTGCCGATGGATATTTTGGGCACCAATATTTTTGACTTGAAAACGCAAGAATTTATTTTGCACAAAGGCCCGGTTTTCACTCAATTGTTATTGGCTGACGAAATTAATCGCACCCCTCCCAAAACCCAAGCCGCCTTGCTAGAAGCGATGGCCGAAGGACAAGTGACCCTGGACGGCGATAGTATTAAACTTTCTGATTTGTTCTGGGTAATCGCTACCCAGAACTCCCTAGAATTTGAGGGCACCTACCCCCTACCCGAAGCCCAGCTCGATCGATTCCTGTTTAAGCTCATTATTGACTATCCACCCGCCGCTGCCGAGCGCGAAATGCTCATTACCACGCACCACGGATCAACCCAGAATCATCCTTTAAACCCAGTAGCCACAGTGGCGGACTGCCTAAGTGCGCGGCAAGAGGTGCAAGCTATTCAGGTGAGTGCATCAATCATTGATTATTTGCTGGCCTTGGTGCAACAAACTCGCCAGCATAGCGATTTGAGCCTGGGGGCTTCGCCCCGGGCAGCGGTGGCTTGGTTAGCAGCCAGCAAGGCAGCGGCTTGGCTCGATCGCCGGGATTTTGTTACCCCCGATGACTTAAAACTAGTGGCCAAGCCGCTGCTGCGCCACCGGCTGATGCTCCGCCCCGAAGCCCAGCTGGATGGTTTGCAAATCGATCAAGTAATTAGTGCTCTAGTCAATCAGGTGGCGGTGCCCCGATGAAATTAGCTCAATGGTGGAATTGGATTCCTAGCAGCACCTTAATCGCGCTGTTGATGGTTGGGGGACTGGTCGCTACTTTCATAGCAATCATCATTCCGGGACAGGCTGGATTATCTGCGGCAATTATTTTCACTCTACTTTGGTACGGTAGCTGCTTGCTCCTAGCCATTGCGGATGTCAGCCGCGTCACCAACCAGCGGGTACAGGTCAGTCGCGAGCAATTGGATAAACTATCGATCGGACGCGATAATTTGGTCAAACTAATTGTGCAGTCGGCAGCTGGCCAAAAAAAACACCTACAATTCAGCTATCAAATTAAAGACTTTTCGCCCGCGAATCTACCCGCGACCCCCGCGCTGATCACTGCTCAAATTGCAGCCAACAGTTACCAAGAACACACCTATACTGTGCATCCCCAGCAGCGTGGTGAGTACGACTGGCAAGGTATCCAAGTGCGTCAACTCAGCCCCTGGCGGTTGGCTTGGCAACAGTGGCGAATCGATGCGGCTCAGCCGGTGGCTGTCTATCCAGATCTCGTGGGGCTACGGGCGCTTTCTATTCAGTTGGCACTGCAAGCCAGTGGCACTATGCGTCAAACCCGAAAGCTTGGTACGGGTACTGAATTTACCGAAATGCGGGAATATACAGTAGGCGACGATCCGCGCTTTATTGATTGGAAGGCCACTGCCCGACGCAATCGGCCTTTGGTGAGAGTTTTGGAGCCAGAGCAAGAACAAACCGTGATCATTTTGCTCGATCGCGGCAGGTTGATGACGGCCAATATTCAAGGCTTGCAGCGTTTTGACTTGGGTTTAAATGCCACTTTATCTTTGGCCTTAGCGGCCACCCAGCGCGGCGACAAAGTGGGGGTGGGGGTGTTCGATCGCACATTGCATACTTGGCTCCCACCCCAACGCGGCCAAACTCACCTGGCAAAAATGATCGATCGACTGAGCCGGATTCAACCAGAATTGTTGGAGCCAGACTATTTGGGTGCGGTCACAACGGTAATGAGTCAACAGAATCGCCGCGCCTTAGTGGTGATGATCACTGACATTATTGATGAAATTGCTTCGGCGGAATTGCTCACGGCGCTCAGTCGGCTGACTCCGCGCTATTTGCCTTTTTGCGTTACTCTGCGCGATCCCCAAATCGATACATTGGCTCATCACTTAGCTGCTGAAGTACCAGATGCTTACAATCAAGCGGTGGCGATCGACTTGCTTCACCAAAGGCAACTGGCATTTGCCAAGCTGCGCCAGCGCGGAGTGTTGGTGTTAGATGCCCCCGCCACCAATATTAGTAATCAGTTAGTAGAACGCTATCTCCAAATCAAGCTCAAGAGCCGCTTATAGGGCGACGCAAGCAATAAAAGATAAAAATAATAAAAATGCCGGTGCCCACCAGATACTTGAAGACACTAGGAATCACCTCCTGGGGCGAGAAAAAGCCCTCAATAATCCCGGCCATAAACAACATCGGCACAATGCCCATCACTAATTTAGCCGCTTGCAAGCCATAAATTCGCAGCGCATCGCGGCGGCGATATTGGCCAGGGAAGATCAATCCTCGGCCAATCAATAGTCCAGCACCGCCAGAAATGAAAATGGCTGGTAATTCGAGGGCACCATGCGGAAAGACAAAGGCCCAAAAGGGATAAGCCAGATCATGTTGGCTGACCAAAGCAGCAGCTCCGCCGATCAATATGCCATTGAGAAACATAATGATCACAGTGAATAAACCAGCCGTAATCCCCCCAGCCACCGCTCGAAAACACACCGACAAGTTGTTAATCATGATGCCACTAGCGGCTAGTGGTTCAGTACCTAAAATTGAACCCATCCACAGCTCATGTTTATCGCGCACTTTTTCAATCATCGACTGGGGAACAATCATGGCTAAAAAATTGGGATCTTGCCAAGCAAACCACCAAGCTATTAGTCCACCAACTAAAAATAGACCAAAGGCGATCGCCGTATATCTCCAAGTTTCACGGATTACCTGGGGCAGCTCCCAGGCATAAAAGCGCAGAATGCCAGCGGCTTCTTGGCGACTAGAACCCCGATAGACCTGACTGTAAGCCCGACTGGTGAGAGCTTGCAGTTCAGCGATGATGCTGGAGCTAATTTGATTGGTTTGGGCACGAGCCAAATCAGCGGCGATCGATCGATATAAGCTAGCCAAATTACTAATTTCTAGAGCCGTTAGAGACTTAACCCCGCTACTTTCTGCCCGTTGCAGTAAAGCCTCTAGTTCTTGCCACTTGTCGGCACGGCGAGTCAGCCAGCGTTGGACATTCATGACTTGGTAAGTAGCTAATGTATACTGTTCGGTGCTGATGTGATCAATCAACTTCAGCATCATAACTTGAAGTCAAGGATTCTTTCATGAGTAAAGGTGGTTCAGATCCGATCGGTACCCTCAGTGCTGGCAATGTGGTCAGTACTGCCGTTACGCTTTACAAGTCGAACTTTCAAGACTACTTTTCTCTTTCATTGCGATCAGTAGGCTGGTTATTGCTGAGTTTCCTAGGATTGATCCTACCAATTGGTCTAGGAGTGGGTGCTATCAGCAACTCGGACTTGATAATTCCAACAGTTATTGCCAGTTTGCTGTGGCTGATACTGTTGGGATTTTGCTGGGGCAAAAGCGTAGTGAGTCGGGCCGTAATTTCTCGACTCGCTTATCAACAACTCGACAATCGACCAGAAACTAAGACTGATGCGCTGCGCCAGCTGGCTCCCAAGCATTGGCAATTTCTGCGATTGGCCTTGTGGCTGGCCTTGTTTCTAATCAGTATTTATTTACTCTGCTATTTAGCGTTCTTAATTGTGCTGGGAATTGGCCTGTTTTTATCAATGCAAATGCCAAAAATCTTAGGTGTGATATTCTTCGCGTCACTACTCATCGCCGGAATAGCCCTATTCATTTGGTCGATGGTACGGTTCTATTCCTATTGGTTTGTGGCTGAGTTACCACTCGCTGTAGAAGAGCGGATCCGACCATTAGATAGCGTTGGCCGCAGTCGGCGACTCTCGTCTCCCTTTGTTTGGAGAATCCAATTAATTATTTTCTTAGCCTTTTTGGTGACATTGCCTTTGACGATGTTAACCAATATCCCAGTGTCCATCTTCTCGCAGGGTGTTCTCAATGATCTGCAACAGGTTGCTTCCAATCCGGCCTCTACTCCCGCAGAACTACAGGCGGCCTGGTTGGGCTATGGTTGGGTATTAGCCGCTTCTTCCGTTTTAAGTCTTCTTCTAGACTTATTTGTAATGCCCTTCTGGCAGGCTATTAAGTCCGTTGTTTATTTCGATTTACGGAGTCGGCGCGAGGGGGCAGACTTACAACTGCGCTAAACCTATGCAATTTCTCAAGCCGTTTAAATCCAAAACCCCTGAAAGTGTCGAGCTAGATTTCACGCTGGCCGGAATTGGTAGCCGCACGTTTGCCCTGGTGATTGACTATCTGTGCTGGATGATTGCTCTTTTGTTGTTGTTGGTATTATTCGCTGTACTGACCTATGCCTTACCAGCTATTGATGGTCTAAAAAAGTGGGTAGTAGCTGTGCAGCTGCTCCTGTTTTTTGTGGTCTATGTGGGCTACTTTGTATTTTTTGAGACTGTCTGGCGCGGCCAAACTCCTGGTAAGCGTTATGCCAAAATTCGCGTGATTCGGGATGATGGTCGTAATGCTGGTTTGCAGCAGGCCATCATGCGATCGATCTTGCGGGTAATCGATGATGTTTTATTTATTGGCTTAGGTCTAATCATGTTTACCAAGCAAGAAAAACGGCTGGGTGACTGGGTGGCGGGCACGGTGGTGGTACAAGAAGGACAAACAATTAGTCCGCAAGAAATTGCCATCGATCCAGCCTGTCAAACTCTAGTCGATCGATTAGTGGAAAATGGCCAAATCGGAGCACTCACCCCCGACGACTTTGCGATGATGCGCCGTTACCTACAGCGGTACCCTTTTTTGGTTGACCATGCCCAAATCAAAATCAGTCACCAGTTGGCCGAACAGCTGCTAGAGATTTTGAAGTTGTCTGAGCAATCGATCGCCAAAGATCCGCACTTATTTATTCAAGCTGTCTATTTTGTCTATCAGCAACAGTTTCGGAGCTAGGGCTGTCTTTTTGGTGTCAAACATCTAAACTGGTGGCTGTCATCACATCATTTATTCAAATCATCGTGGCCGCCATCATTCCTTGGTTATCTGATAGCCATTTCATTATTCTGGCTCTCTTGTTAGGCTTTGCCATTGCCCACAGCGGCCTGGCGGCTCTACGCTCCTGGGGCGAGAGCAAAATAGGCGCTCGGCTATACCGGGTGCTCTTTGCCCTGATCAGCGTGCCCTTCGCCACGGTGCTAATTATTTATTTCTTTAACCATCACAACGATGGCCTAGAGCTGTGGGATGTCCGTGCCGTGCCTGGTATTCAGGAAACTGTTTGGGTGTTATCGGCTATTTCTTTTTTGTTTCTCTATCCGGCTACCTTTAACCTTTTGGAAGTGGCTGCTGTTCTTAAACCTCAAGTCCGCATTTATGAAACCGGCATTATGCGCATTACCCGCCATCCCCAAATGGTCGGGCAACTAATTTGGTGTGTGGCTCACTGTCTATGGATGGGAACCAGCTTTACCCTAGTCACCTGCGTTGGATTGATGGCTCACCACCTCTTTGCTGTCTGGCATGGCGACCAGCGCCTGCTGCGGCGCTACGGCGATGAATTTTTGGCCGTTAAAGAACGTACTTCGATCATACCTGGCTTAGCGATTATCCAAGGTCGTCAAACCCTCCAACTGGCTGAATTTCTGCGCCCTGCTTACTTGGGAGTAGCCATTTTTGTCGCTTTCTTTTGGTGGGCACATCCCTATCTAATTTCGGCAACAGCCAAAGTTCCTTGGTAGGCAAGTGTTACAGTTCTTGACAAAGTGGTAATTCTGGTTAGCTGGCAATGGTACGATCCCATCAAAACCCTACATACATACAAAATTATGGCGGAAAAACTTTCTGGCAAGACCCCCATCTTTGGTGGTAGCACCGGCGGCTTGCTTTCTAAAGCAGATGTTGAAGAAAAATATGCAATTACTTGGAGCAGTAAGTCAGCTCAAGTTTTTGAGATGCCTACTGGTGGCGCAGCGACCATGAACGCCGGTGAAAACCTGTTGTATTTGGCGCGTAAAGAGCAGTGCTTGGCTCTGGGTACTCAGCTCCGCACTAAATTCAAGCCCAAAATCGAAGACTATAAAATTTACTGCATTACCCCCAAAGGTGATTGCACTTTGGTTCATCCTAAAGATGGCGTATTTCCTGAGAAAGTCAATGCTGGTCGCGAATTTGCGGGCAAGATTGATCGGAATATTGGCAGCAATCCCGAACCGGCTACTATCAAATTTAGTGGCAAAAAGCCCTACGAAGTCTAGGTCTTTGAGAACAGATTTAGCTTAGTAGCAAAGGTGGGTTTGACCCACCTTTTTGCTGGATATGTTTCTGAATATATTTTTTGAGTAATTGGGGCGGTGTCAACTTAACCGGATGGCAGTAGGTTAGAATCTAAATGACATTGCCCTGAGTTGCCTAAATTTATGAGTCCACGGAAGCTTACCGCTGCTGATAAAAAAGAGATTGTTAAAGTCTATCGATCATCAGCAGATAATACAGCAGCTTTAGCCACTCGCTATGGAGTTAGCAACTCGACAGTGAGTCGGCTCCTGAAGAGTCATATTCCAGAAGCAGAATATGAAACGCTGATGTCGGAAAAACGTGGACAGAAAGCTGAATTCAGTGAAGAAGAAACTTTGCTGCTATTAGATCCACTGATGAACATCAAGGTGGTTGCTAAAGATGAGGGATCGATCGAGGAGCTGCCAGAATTCGCTTCGTTATTAGATCGATCGGATGAACCAATTCCGATATCCATATCGAGCAAGTCCAAGCCCGTCAAAAAAGGAACTCTCTCAGACCAAAGACGGGTGCGCCGTCGATCATCGGCACTCTCGATCAATGACGAGTCAAAGCTAGCCGTAGAAGCTTCACCAGAATTACCGCCCAAACCTATTATCAAAGCAGTTAAGAATACTTCTACTATCCTTCTCACCCCTACTCCAATGGTGGAAGTGCCAGCAGCGGTAGCAGTTGAGAAGGTAGCATTTCCTCTTCAGACTACACTGCCCCTAGATGAATTAGTTGAAGAAGAGGAAGACGATCAAGAAGATGTGTTGGCCTTAGCCGATATCTTAGGCGAAGATATGGGCGGTCTATTGGATGAAGACGAGGAAGAATTCAATGATGAGGAGGATTGGTCTTACGGACTAACGCCTTCGGTGCTAGCTAGTGATGTTCAGGTGCAGGTATTGCCTTTCTCTGCGGCCAATCTTCCCCGCACCTGCTATATCGTAATCGATAAATTTGCAGAGTTGATTGCTAAGCCGTTGCGGGAGTTTGCCGAGTTAGGGAATATTCCCACGGATGAAGTTCCCCAGCAAACTCTGCCTATTTTTGATAATCATCGGGTGGCCAAGCGCTTTTCGAGCAGCCACACCAACCGAGTAATTAAGGTGCCGGACAGCAGCCTTTTTCAGAAAACTAGCCGCCATCTAGAAGCTAAAGGAATTACCCGGTTGCTAGTCGATGGTCAAATTTACTCTCTGCACTAGCTTATGGATTTATTTGAAAAAGAGCGTCAGTTTCACGATGAATGGGCTGCCACGATCGATATCGAAGGCATCCAAGTTCGCGATTATTTTGAGGCTTGTACAGCTCCGGAAAACCGCTTTATTCTGAAGCATCTGGGCGATGTGACTGGTAAGCGTTTGCTGGACTTGGGTTGCGGTGCCGGTGAAAATAGCGTGTACTTTGCCAAACGCGGGGCGCACTGCATTGCCTCGGACTACTCGCCGGGAATGGTGGAAGTGGCGCTAAAGTTGGCTGCTAGCAATGGAGTGCAGGTGGAAGGGGCGACGGTGAATGCCATGGCACTGGACTTTCCCGATCACAGTTTTGATATTGTTTATGCCTCGAATCTTTTGCATCATTTACCGGATCCGACGGCTTGTATTCGGGAGATGCACCGGGTGCTGAAGCCCGGTGGTCAAGCTTGCTTTTGGGATCCGTTGACTCACAATCCGGTGATTAATGTATATCGGCGGATGGCGACTGCGGTGCGGACTGAAGATGAAACGCCGTTGGATTTTAATATTGTGAAGTTTGTGCGATCAACCTTTTCTCAGACGAACTATGACACTTTTTGGCTGGCGACGCTGTGGATCTTTTTGCGCTTTTATTTGATTGAGAAGGTAAATCCGAATCAGGAGCGCTATTGGAAGAAGATTATTTTGGAGCATCAGCGGTTGGCTCCGGGGTATCGGCGGTTGGAAAGTGTGGATTATTGGTTAAAGAGGATGCCGGGGTTGCGAAAGTATGCCTGGAATTTAGCGGTGGTAGCTACGAAGTAAGTCTAGTCGTTGCTGATGAGAATATTAATTACCAAGGAATGGAGGTTTAGAGGATGTCGATCGACTCCACCAGTCAAACTGATTAAGATGAGAAAGACTAAACTACCTGGCACTACTCCTCAGACTCTATGCAGCCGACCTATCCAGACCTTTTAGCTATTCCATTTTCCCTAGAGTCACCTCCAGTAATTTTCTTAGATGCCGTCGGCACGATTTTTGGAGTCAAAGGCAGTGTTGGCGAAATCTACTGCACCTTTGCCCAAAAATTTGGAGTAGACTGCGCACCGCAAATCGTGAATCGGGCTTTCTACCAACAATTCAAAGCCACCGCCCCCGGAGTCTATACCGGACTCAGTTCGATCGAACTCCCCCGCCAAGAATACGCCTGGTGGAAGGAGATTAACTACCAGACTTTTAGATTGATCGATAAAATTCAGGACTTTACTGATTTTGATACTTTCTTTGACGAAATATATTATTACTTTGCCACCGCCGCTGCATGGGAAATCTATCCAGATACTTTGCTAGCATTGCAACAGTGGCAAGCCCAAGGCATTGCCTTAGAGCTGATATCCAACTTTGATACCCGGCTCTATGCCGTCCTCTCCGCCTTAGAGCTGTCAGAATATTTCAGTCAAGTGACCATTTCCACCGTCGTCGGGGTAGCTAAACCAGAGCCAGCAATTTTTCAGGTGGCCTTAGCTGGCCGTACCGCCAGTCAAGCTTGGCATATTGGTGACAGCGAGTTAGAAGATTATCAGGGAGCCACCGCTGCTGGCCTCCAGGCTTTTTTGCTAGAGCGACCCTAGCGCCGCGAGGTTAGATATTTAATTAAAAAGCAGTAATTGGTAAAGATTTAGTTAAAATCAATTAACCGCTTAATGTACTAATGTCCATAACTCGTTTAATCAGTGCCATTGTTGCCATTGTCGTTGCCCTCGGCATGTTATTTCTGGGCAGCTGGTACTTCACTATTGGCCTGTGTGCGGCTGTTTTCTTCGGACAGCAAGAATATTTCCAGCTCGTACTAGCTAAGGGGAGCCAACCAGCGGTTAAATTTACGCTGTTCGTTAGTCAGATTTTTTTACTGTTGGCGGCGATCGCTCCCGATATTGTGGATGCGGTTTTTCCTCTGGC
The DNA here is from genome assembly GCA_043755575.1 of Synechococcales cyanobacterium. Lineage (GTDB taxonomy): Bacteria > Cyanobacteriota > Cyanobacteriia > Cyanobacteriales > Chamaesiphonaceae > JAAFHZ01. The sequence continues at coordinate 1,636 of JAYUSR010000061.1, read as the reverse complement.
TGGAATTGTGATCTGCTGTTGTATGCTCTTTGCACCGAAAATTGTATCGATCGCTGATCTGTCTACCTCAATTTTCGGCTTATTTTACGGTGGCTATCTGCCTAGCTATTGGATTCGGCTGCGTGTTGATCAACCAGTCTGGGCGGGTAATTTTCAGCTCGGAAACTGGCCAGACTGGCAACATTCATCTCCAGCCTTAACCCATACGCTGCTGGCTTTTATGTGCATTTGGGCAGCAGATATTGGCGCATATTTGTTCGGTAAAAATATTGGTAAAACTAAGTTGTCGCTGATTAGCCCCAAAAAAACTGTGGAAGGGGCAGTGTGCGGTTTCTTGGGCAGCATCTTCATTGGGATGGGTGGGGCTTATTATCTACAGTGGTCACAATGGCTAATCAGTGGTTTGTTGTTTGGTTTGATGATTGGCTGTGCCAGTCTGGCTGGCGATTTAACGGAATCGATTATGAAACGCGATGCCGGAGTTAAAGACTCTGGCGATCTAATCCCCGGACATGGGGGCATCCTCGATCGATCAGACAGTTATATTTTTACTGGTCCCTTGGTCTATTATTTCTTCAAATTGTTGCTGCCGCTGCTAGCCTAATCCGACCAGCGGTAAACGATCGAACTGCGCCATCCGCCCTCTGGATTTGGTAGCGCCCCTGCTCATCAATGCCCCACCCGGTGCCAGACCAATATTTCTCTGGAATTGGTGATGGCAAATCAATCCACACCGCTTGACCGAATAACCCATCCCGGCGGCGCAGTTCTGACAACAAAGGGGCAAGGCCAAGGCTGGATGCCTCGGTTAGCATTCCGGCAGCTTCTAGCAGATAATGCCGAAACCGCTCTAGCAATTCCAACTCACTGGGGACGATCGATTGGATTTGATGCAGACTAATCGGGTTGATACTGGCATCCCATCCGCTAAAGTCTTCTATCTGGCGGTTACAGCCAATTCCGATCACCACTCTCTGTCCTCGGCCTTCCGCCAAAATCCCGGCTAGTTTGCGTTGATAGCACCAGACATCATTTGGCCACTTTAGCTGCAACAGCTGATGACAAACTGGCAGCAGGTCTTCGATTGCATAAATTATTGCCAAGCCGCTGGCTAAACTCAGGACTGGCCAGTAGTGGGGTGCCACACCATCTAAAACAAAGCTAGCCGTTAAAACTCCCGGTGGCGAATACCATACTCGATCGCCCTGACCCCGACCAGCGGTTTGCTGCTGGGTAAATACCGCATCCCCATGCTGAAGTTCAGTCGCATGAGCCAGTGCCCAAGTGTTTGTGCTAGGGGTTTGCGCTAAGCAATGTAGCCAGGGTAGATTATTTGCCAATAAATGTCCATCCATCGTTAAAATAGGAAAAAGCACGGATCTAGCATATGTCAAATAACAATCGCGGCGCTTTATTAGTGGGATTAATCGTCGGCACCGCTGTGGGAGCAGTTACCGGTTTGTTAGTAGCACCTCGCAAAGGCCAAGAAACCCGCAAAGTGCTTCAGAAAGTAGCCGCAGCGGTACCCGATCTGGCGGAAGATCTTTCTGATACAGTCAAGCTGCAAACTGATCGACTAGCTACCGCTGCTGTTGGTAACTGGTCGGCCACGATCGATCGAGTGCAGCAATCTCTA
>JAYUSR010000060.1:0-2369 GCA_043755575.1 Synechococcales cyanobacterium | reverse complement strand
CGAATAACCCGCCAAATCCTGCGCCATTTTCATGATCTGTTCTTGGTAGCAGTTATGAACAACAATGCCATGTGCTAAGAAATAAGGAGATTTTTGGTCAACCATCTCTAAGTCATAGCAATCAGCCAAACCGGCTGGTTCGATCGATGTAACGTTTACTGGCCGAACATAAGATCTTGAGCTACTTGGTAATTTTTCAAAGACAGTATCACCTACAAAATGACTATTCTTTGGAGTAACCTTTAAATTTTTGGCACATTTGTCTCCATCAGTAGTTAAGAACCGATGATTAGCACTGGAATGGATCACAGTTCCGCTGGATAAAGTGATTTTAAAGATTTCCTTTTGGCCACTAGCCCACTGCTTAGCAACCTGCGCTGGCTTCACCTGACGACCATCAGAAGTCATTACTTGATCGCCAGCCCGAATATTTTCAATGGGTGTTGATGAACCATCTGGCCGATCGATCAATGTCCCTGCTGGCAAACAAAGCGTTCCATAAGTCTCTTCCAAAATGGGTTTGAGCAATGGGTGGTCGTAAACGATTTCTTCCCGACCGTGTTTGCGATCGATAAAGTGTGGAATCAACCCCGCATCTAAAGGCCCCGGACGATACAGTGCCAAAATCGAAGAAAGATCTTCAATACAAGAGGGGCGCAGCTTCGATACCACGTCTAACATCCCCGAAGACTCTAGCTGAAAGACTCCTTCTAGATCGCCCGCACTGACCATTTTATAAGTTTTATCCACCATGGGCGGACGTTTTTTAGCGCCGGGTTTGCCCTCATTTTTCCGTTGAATAGAAATTGCTCGACGTTCTTCAAAAGTAATTTCGTCGGGGTCAATTACATCCCCCTTATTTTGCAGAATAAGATCTACGGCATTTTGAATAATTGTCAGATTTCTCAGACCCAAAAAGTCCATTTTCAATAGACCTAAAGCATCCAAATCTTCCATGTAATATTGAGTGATCACCGAGCCGTCATTATTGCGTTGCAGCGGCACAATTTCGTCCAAAGGCTGCGCCGAAATTACCACTCCAGCCGCGTGAACTCCGAAGGTTTTGTTAGTACCTTCAATCCGCATGGCCATATCAATCCACTGTTTGCCGGAAATCGTAATACCGGGCACATTGGTTTGGAAAAAAGCCGTTTCATAGGCTTGCTTAAATTCGATCGCTGGCGTTTTATCCGAAATCATCACCGCCAATTTAGTGGGCTTACCCCGCACTGTCGGAATATATTTAGCCATCTTATTGGAATCGGCATAAGCAATATCTAACACCCGCGCCACATCTTTCAATACCGCCTTAGAAGTCATGCGGTTAAAAGTAATAATTTGCGCTACTCGCTCGGTGCCATATTTCTGAGTCACATACTGAATCACCTCATCCCGTCGCTCAATGCAAAAATCGGTATCAATATCGGGCATGGACTTCCGTTCAGGGTTCAAGAAGCGCTCAAATACCAAGCCATGGTGTACTGGGTCAATATTGGTAATCCGCATGGCGTAGGCTACCAAAGAACCTGCTGCGGAGCCACGCCCTGGCCCCACTGGAATACCTCGATCGCGCGCAAACTTAATGTAGTCCCACACCACCAAAAAATAGGCCGAGAAACCCATCTGCTCGATCATCTTCAGCTCGTAATCTAGCCGATCGCGGTATTCTTGACTGATATCTTGGAAGCTTTTGACTTTCTGTAAGGTTTTCAGACCATTGCGGGCAATCTCTTCTACATAGGTAGCCTGGGTATGACCGGGCGGTAGCGGGAAATCGGGAATGCGGGGTTCGCCTAAAACGTTATAGGGCTGAACTTTATCGGCTACTTTTAGGGTGTTGGCGATTGCCTCGGCAATTACGTCTTCGGGCAAATGATCTCGAAACAACAGCGCCATCTCTGCCGCAGACTTCAGATACTCGGTGCCGCTGTAACGCATCCGCTTGTCTTCGCTGATCAGGGTATTGGTCTGAATACACAGCAGAGCATCATGGGCTTCTACGTCTTGGCAAGAAATAAAGTGAGAGTCGTTGGTGGCAATAATCTCAATATCTAGTTCTCGGGCAATTCGCACAATTTCGACGTTCACAATCCGGTCTTCCCGGGAGCCGTGATCTTGAATTTCCAGATAAAAATCTTCGCCAAAGACTTTTTTGTACCAGGCTGCCGCCTTGCGGGCATAGTCTAAACTTCCTGCCATAATCGCTTGGGGAATCTCGCCCCCCAAACAGGCACTAGTCACCATTAAACCTTCTTTATACTGCTCTAGCACCTCGCGGTTGATGCAAGGGCGGGCAAAAATGCCTTTGCCTTGAAAGCCTTCTAAGTGAGAGATGGTGGTGAGCTTAACTAAATTTTTATATCCCTGGG
>JAYUSR010000059.1:0-6924 GCA_043755575.1 Synechococcales cyanobacterium | reverse complement strand
TTTGGCAGCCTTCGTAAAACGGTTGTCGGCAGTTCCCACATCCTTCTTGACGGTTTTTAGCTTTTGATCAGCCTTTGATTTAGCTACTTGCACCGAATGCTCAATTTCTTGGTAAGCATCTTGAGAAAGATCGCGAGCGGAACGCGCCTTATTCTGCGCCAGCCGACCCAGAGCACCCATCAGTTTTTTGGTGGCCTGCTTGATCTCTTCTACTTCATTCTCTCGTTTCATGGGTACCTGGGGCACTAAATCACTACTAGAGGAGCGGTTGGGCGGGTTTTCATGATCCATACAGGTTCCTCAATCGGGTGGCACTTCAAAATCTGCGGAATATAACCCCAATCTAAGCGAATCTGCTCCCAAAATGGTGAATTGATGTAGAAATTTATCAAACGATGCGGTAAGACTCCTCCAACACAAAACCCTGACTTCGTAGCCAGGGCTTTATTAAAGCGGAGAGGGAGGGATTCGAACCCTCGATACGGCTTACACCGTATAACAGATTAGCAATCGGCCGCTTTCGACCACTCAGCCACCTCTCCAATCTTAGAATGAACTATTACTAGTGCACCTTTGTAAGGATAGCATAACCTATTGCGTCTCGGCAAGAGCTAGCGCTCTTCGATCGATTGATAAGACAGTCCATGACCACCGGTATAAATCTGAGTTGGTCTAAAGATGCGATTCTCGCCCAGCTGCTCTTTCCAGTGAGCTAACCACCCCGCCACCCGAGCAATCGCAAAGACCGGTGTAAACAGATCATCGGGAATACCCAATTTGCGGTAGACCAAACCCGAATAAAAATCCACATTGGGATAAATTCCCTTCTGGCCATAATACTCTTCGACAACTCTTTCTAGTTCTACGGCGATATCGTAATACTTGTCATGGCCAAATTTTTCAAACAGCTGCTCAGCCAAGTCTTGCAGAATAATCGCGCGGGGATCTTTGACTTTATAGACCCGGTGGCCAAAGCCCACGATTTTTTTCTTCTGAGCTACGCATTCTTCCACATAAGAACGCACTCGATCGACTGTCCCAATTTCTTCGAGCATGGCAATTACATCCTCGTTAGCGCCACCATGCAAGGGACCAGCCAATGTCCCAACAGCTGAAGCAACGACAGCATAGGGATCAGTCAAAGTAGAAGCTGTCACCATCGCTGAAAATGTAGAAGCATTGATGGTGTGTTCGGCATGAAGAATCAGACAGATATCCAAAACTCTGGCAGCTAGTGGGTCTGGCTCTTTTTCGGTGAGCATATACAAAAAATTAGCGGCATAACCAAAGTCATCCCGAGGCAAAACTGGATCATTACCTTTGCGCATCAGTTGAAATGCAGCTACCATCGTTGGAATCTTCGCCAGTAAGCGGGTGACAGCTTCCCAAATATAAATTGGATCAGTCAAGGCGCGTCGCGAATAAAATAAACCTAGGGCCGCCGCTGAAGCTTGCAAAGCATCCATCGGATGACCTGTTTCTGGGAAACATTTCATCATGTCTCTGATCCGGTATTTAATCCGCCGATGCGAATAAATTTCTTGCTCAAACTCAGCTAATTCGAGTGAACTAGGTAGCCTATCCCAAATTAATAGGTAGGCTGTTTCAATAAAAGTACTCCGATGGGCAAGCTCACTAATGGGGATGCCGCGATACTCCAGAATACCTTCTTGACCATTGACATAGCTGATGCTCGACTGCGCAACTGCTACCCCTTCTAATCCAGGTTTGTAATCGCTACCAACCATAAGTTTTCGCTCCACATCCACGATGGAAAAATTATATCCCTAAAGCCAGAGTTTGGGCGGTATCAGCCAGTTAAGCTGACAGTTACCAAGTGGTGAAGTGGTTACTGGCCAATACAGAGCAATTATTCCAGCCTTTTTGAGTTGAATGCGCTGAAAAATCTGACCAAATAAAAACATTTCCGCTAAATTGCTTAAACTCGGCTCGTGACCAACAACGGCAACGCTTTGTGATAAAGGATGCCGAAACTGATAATCTTGAAGCCACTGGATGCAATGGTCTAGGTTGCCAGTTGGTGATAGGTCGGGATGCAGCTCTAAGGTTTCACTTAAGCCTTTGCTGACTAGCAGCTCAGCTGTTTTTTGGGCTCGCACCAATGGGCTAGAAAGAATTATATCGAATTCTAAATCTAGACTGCGCATACTAGCCGCAACTTGCCGTACCTTTTTTGCACCTCGTTTGGTCAACCAACGATCGTCGTCACTGACTGTGGTTTCCGCTTCGACGGCAATTCCGTGACGAATCAGATATATTTCCATGATCTTTAAATATGATCGGTGGGATTCACCAGTTTACCCAATTTTTGCTTGACCTGATTGTCAAAAACTTCCCACTTCATTCTGGCGAAATCTGAGTTTTCGTTGAAACCACCTAAGAAACCAGCGGGGATTTCAAAGCCCCCGGCGGTAAATCGACCGCCACCAAAGAACCGACCTTGGCAATCGCGGCCAAAGGCTTCTTTAATGAATTCGTCTGGATCTAGGGTGAGCTTGGAAGTGCGGAGGGAACCGATGATGATCTCCATTTCACCTTCATCGTCGTGAACAATGCCATAGACCACCGCTGTGTGCACATTTTCTTCGGTGACTAAAAAGTCCGCAGCTTGGGGAATGGCATCCCGATCGTCATAACGCAAGTAGCCGACACCAGCGATCGAGAAATTATTGAGTAGCACCCGGTTAGTGAGCGATTTTTGAATGACTTCCATGACCCGCTTGGAACGATAGACTTGCAGCACCGCGTTGAGTAGCTGGGCATCATAAAAGCGACTCAAATAACCAGCCGCTCGAAAGTCTTCTTCTTGAGCTTGCATTAGTCGGTTAGTGTCCGATCGCAACCCATGCATCAAGGCCGTAGCACACTTCACATGGTCACTAATACTGCTGTCTAGCTTGAGTAAGCCAGCTTCTAAGTACTGAGTGAGAATCGTAGCCGTGGCGCGGGTGGAAGGCCGAATATCGGCAAATTCTGCTGATAACTCATCCTGCTGACTGTGATGATCGATAATCACCGTAATCGGAATGCCAGCTTGTTGAATGAGTTCCAACAGCTGGCAAGTGGTGCCCTGATTATCAATCAAGACACAGCCTTGATAGACAGACAAGTCTTTTTCTTTGATGCTACTAAGTGGCCAGCGCTTGGCTGGCAGACCGGTCAATTTGACCAGCGCAATGTTTTCTTGATGACTGAGCGTTCCAGCATATACCAAATCACACTGAATATTGTATTGCTTCGCAATTAGTTGGTATGCCCAAGATCCAGACAGAGCATCAGGATCGGGGAAATCTTGGAGCAGTACCAGTTGTCGCTCACCACGATGCTTTTCCAGGCAAGCTCGGAAGCCCGCAATTCGACTATCCATCACTTCGATCAAAGATGGCTCGACAGCTTGTTTAAGGGTTGTCACTGCGGCAGCTTCGCCGTCAGCTGTTTCTAAATTATGCGGGGGAGCAGTCGGATTTTGACCAGCTAGTTCATGTAATTCTGACAAGTTACCCAGAGGAAGCGGATCGGCAATCGCCGATGCACCATACGTGGAATGAACTGAATTTAATGACATTTTATCCAAGGTGTTTTGCTATGTTAGGTACTCTGGAGCTACTATTATTTAGCAACAGGAGTAAATACAAAGTGAATTTTGAGATTCTGCTGTGGTTTATAATCAACATCCAACATCACTGATATTTTATCAATTCCGTTAATGGATTGCTACAAAACACAGTTCGGCCATTACGATCTAATACTTTATCATTAGTCAAATATTATTCATAACGGCGATTGATTTAGCTGCGTCCATGCTACCTAAATGTTTCTCAATTCGCAATCCCCAGAAATACGGAAAAGCACACTGAATATTTTGAATACTTCAGCTTTTTGTTAAGCTCCGATCACATATTTCTGCCACTCTAGGTGTTTACCGTTTTCGATTTGCTTGGTAAGTTCAAAATATAAACTACTGTATGGCTGACGGGGAGAGGTTAGCAGCTCCATTCCCGCTTCTCGGGGTGTCCGGTTACCCTTGCGGACATTGCAACGCATGCAAGCAGTCGCTAAGTTTTCCCAGCTGTCTAGGCCACCGCGTGATCGAGGAACAATGTGATCGATCGTTAGGGCGGAACCACTGTACCGGCAGTACTGACAACAATGTCGATCGCGATTCAGAACATTTTTGCGGGACAGCGGAATTTCTTGATATGGAATATTGACATAGTGGCGGAGCCTAATTACTGTCGGTAGGGGCAAGTCCGCCAGCAAATACTTGCCGTGATGTTCTAGTCCTTCCGCCTTATCTTTGAGCATCAAAATTACTGCTCGCCGCCAACTAGTAATGTTTAACGGTTCGTAGGAAGCATTTAACACTAAAACCTTACTCATAAAGGGATTGCGATCTCGAATTATGATGCTTTGGCTTGATGCTAACACAGTTTTTTGGGAGGAGCGTTAGTCGCAAATAGTTTTGGGGAAGGATTGATTTGTAAGGCTGTATATATTTAGTAAATGTATGTTTGAACAAACTGGTGGTGATGAGCCAGGTTTACTGATTTTGGAACCAGTCAGTGCCGAAGAAAAACCAGCTATGGCCAGACAACTAGCAAAGATCATGCAGCTAGATGCTTATACCGCTCGTCTTCATCTACCTAGTCGTGGCTGGCGACTGTATCGCCTCGGCAATATGAAGGAATTAAATTTTTATCATCAGCAACTACAACAGGCACAGATTCCTGGCTTTTGTGTGGCGCTCAGCTCATTACAAAAAATGACAGTGGTCAGCGTCAAACTAATTGAAGAATTTAGACCCCAGGCTATTTTCAACTGTGTGAGTGAACATGGTGAAGAATTGCGGATGGGTTTTGCTTGGTCAGAAGTCAACCAAATTGTGACCGGTCTACTACCAATTTTTGAAGAAATCACAGAGGTTAGTGCTAGTACTACTCGCACCAGTATTCGCCACAAGTCGAAAGTTTTAGATTACGTCCAAATATGCGATCTACACATTCCCAGTAAAAATTTAGTTTTACGCTTCTGCAACCAAAACTATTCTTTTCAAAAAAATGTGGGTGACAGACTGGTGTCTATTACTAGTCGAGAAAATTGGCAGCATCTACTGAGCCAGATTCATGAAAAAGCAAGCCAGGCCAAACTCTGGAGTGATTTTACTCCTTTTGCGGAGACGGCGCTGGCTTATCCGGAAATGCTGCAAAAAGTTACGGCACATGTGCCGTTAATGCGGCGGGACAATAGCTTATGGGATCAAGCTTTTCAGATGTACAGTAGTTTAGTATTTCTTAAAGAGCAAATTAATAATAAATTAGTTGATTTAAACTAGTTACTCTTGGCGCGTTGGCCGGGACTCTTCTTGATTTCGACCTGTCTGGCCATATCCATAAATTGTTTCATGTTGGCTCCTGGTCGTCGCCGGTTGCTGTTGCTGGATGGCTTGATCAAATAGTCGGTGGCAAAGTTCGTAATGGCTGGCTCTGAGGCTGCTATGGTTTCGATCGATACTACTTCGACAGTTGGAGTTGCCTTCTTTTCGCCTTTTGCTTTCTTTTTATCTTTAATGGATGTTTTGGTAGCTTTCGGTGACTCTTCAGCTGCTGTTTCCGCCTTTTGCGCAGCGGGTGCGGCTTTCGTTTCTACGAGAGCTTCATCTGCTATTTTTTCGGCTGTTGGAGCTGTCGCTTTGGGAGCTGCTGCTGCTTTCTCTAATGGAGCTGGAGCTTTGGACTCGTCAGCTTGCATGTAGAAGCCATCATTTTTCTTACCGAATAATCTTTTAAACATATTGATTAATTAATTTTTAGATAGGTGGCCGAGTCATCCTTATGCAACTGAATTATCAGCGGCGCTGGGAGTGGGTGGCAAGTTGCCCTCCCAAACTTTTACAAAAGTTCATAATGCTAGTAGCTCTACTTAAGAATGGCGTTCGATCGATCTTATGATTTTATTTAAGGTACTGACTAGGCTTTTACACCATGTCCAACGCTATTAATCCGGTTGTCTTGGTGCATGGCATCAACGATACCAGCGCTAAACTTCGATCGATCACTAACTGCTTGCGTAGTTTAGGCCGAAAAGTCTACAGCATTGATCTAAGACCCAATGACGGTACCGCCCTGCTGGAAGTATCGGCTAGCCAGCTACAAAAATTTATCGATGATTATATTCCAGCTCCCCAAAAATTCGATTTGATTGGTTTTAGTATGGGCGGGCTGGTTTCTCGCTACTATATGCAGCGTTTGGGTGGGATTGAGCGGGTGGAACATTACGTCACCATTGCGGCTCCTCATCAGGGAACTTTGGCGGCTTACTTTACCCAAAAGCCTGGTTGTATCCAGATGCGCCCAGACAGTGCTTTTATCCAAGACCTCCAACAAGATGTGCAAATTTTAGCTCAAGTCAAATTCACCTCGATTTGGACTCCTTTCGATCTGATTATTCTACCGCCTTCAAGTTCGCAGCTAGCTGTAGGCAAAGAAGTTCTGTTGCCAGTCGCTATTCATCCCTGGATGGTTAAAGATCAGCGTAGTATTACAGCTGTTTTGGCAGCCTTGGGTATTAACACTTAGAAATAACTCCCAATTAAAAAGTCAGTGATCAGAATCATCAAAAACACTCTACGGCCATCACGGCCGTTTTTTTATGCAAGCCCGACAATATGGTCAATGCCGGGTGATTACCAGTCACTTAGTTATCAGTAAATCTACTGAACAATGGCAGTTTTATCAATCAATATTTGATTATTAATAATGACTTGGGAATATTTAAAAAAAGGTGCAGCCAAGAATTTTTTAGATGATTTTCGTGAAGTGGAATTTTAACTTTAGAGATACCGAAGTATTTCAATTAATTTAGGGATTGTGAGCAGTTAATGATCAATACATTGGCGTATCCAGA
>JAYUSR010000058.1:0-2391 GCA_043755575.1 Synechococcales cyanobacterium | reverse complement strand
TTTAGTTTTTAAATAGCGATCGGCTTCGTCAGGTTCAGTAATATGATGACAATCTACTGTTTCTGAATCATAGTCAATCACTGAAAGCGTAGCTGGCTCGGCATCCACGCTCAGGCTTAAAACTCCCGGTGCTATTCCTGGTCGATCATAAAAATAATCTACCTTAGAAAGAGACTTGTGAGTAGAAGGAAATTTAATAGCCATTAACTACAGTAACTCTCTACGCAACGGACAAACATTTCTACGCCCATCATTAAGGCTGTCTCATCGAAATCAAAGCGAGGATGATGATGGGGATAAGCTAATGCCCGATCGACATTAGCCGAACCCAAAAAGAAGTAACAGCCCGGTATTTCTTGCAGAAAGTAAGCCATATCTTCTGCTCCCATGGTCTGGCAGTCTGGCACTACCCCGGTGGGGGTAGTTACTACATCCAGAGCGATCGACTTAACCATCTGGGTAATCCGTTCATCATTGATAGTGGCCGGATAGAAATTTACGTAAGTAACTTCACAAGTTGCACCATAAGCCGCACAGATAGAGTCGGCCAAATCAGTAATGCGCTGTCGGAAGTAATCTTTAAACTTAGGACTAAAGTAGCGCACAGTGCCTCGTAGCAGGGCTGTGTCCGCAATGACATTGCGAGCATTACCTGCAACAAAATTCCCCACCGTTACTACCGCTGACTCTAGGGGATCAACGTTACGGGCAACGATCGACTGTAAAGCGCTCACTACCTGAGCGCCCACCACTACAGCATCCACCGTCTGGTGGGGCATCGCTCCATGACCACCCCGTCCCTGAATTTTGATATCAAACTGCTCGACTGCCGCCATCAAAGGGCCACTGCGCACGCCCACTGTCCCCAATGGCAAGTTATTCCAGAGGTGTAGACCAACGATCGCATCTACTTCGGGGTTTTGTAATACCCCAGCCTGAATCATCGGCAGCGCACCGCCAGGAAATTCTTCGGCAGGTTGAAAAATGATTTTTACGGTGCCCGCAAAACTATCCCGGTGCTGAGATAAATAGTAGGCGGTCATGAGGGCGATCGCCGTATGACCATCGTGGCCGCAGGCGTGCATACAGCCGGGGGTTTGCGATCGATAGTCCACTTCGTTTTCTTCTTGAATGGGCAGGGCATCCATATCGGCACGGATTGCTAAGCCTTTGAGGTCAAAGCTGGTCTTTTTGCCCTGCAATATTGCCACAATCCCGGTTTCTGCAATACCAGATTGATACTGAATTCCCCATTCTTGCAGCTTTTTTTGAATCAGCTCCGCCGTAATTTTTTCTTGAAAACCCAGCTCAGGATGCTGATGAATTTGGCGGCGCACTGCCACCAAGTATGGTTGTAACGCCTGAATCTCTGGTCGGATCTTACTTAGATTAACAGATTGGGGTTGGGCAGTAGTAGCGAAAGAAGTACTATCCATAGCAAAGGTGAAAAAAGGATTTTTTAAGGTGCAAGAATGAATGTAGTACGCTAGGCAAGAATGTAATATTTGCCACTCCGTTTTAGTTTAACGAATCTGTAAAAATCTGCCCGCCTTTTTAAGAACTAATTTGGGCGAAAGATTGACTAGAATTGTCAGTGATTTCTTGCAGATAGGCAATATGTCGATCAATTATCTCACAGCCTTCGGCCACATTTTCAATGACTGCCAATTTGCCGCGCAGTTCGGCAGCCCCAGCAAAGCCTTTGGCATACCAAGTGAGGTGTTTACGGGCTTGGCGCACTCCATAAATGCCTTTGTATTCAAACAATGCCTGGAGATGTTCACGGGCACATTCCAAGAGATCGATCGAAGTAGGAGCGGGCAGTTCTTCGCCGGTTTTCAAAAAGTGATCTACTTGACCCACTAAAAATGGATAGCCCAAAGTTCCCCGCGAGCACATCACCCCATCGGCTCCGGTTTGCTCTAAGCAATCCACTGCGGCCTGCACCGAAAACATATCCCCATTACCAATCACCGGAATACTAACAACTTCTTTGACCTGACGAATCCAATCCCATTTAGCAGAGCCATTGTAACCTTGAGCGCGAGTCCGTCCATGGACAGTGATCATCTGAGCACCAGCATCTTCCATGAGTTGGGCGAAGGAAAGAATATTAATTTCGCTATCTGACCAGCCAATTCGGGTCTTTACGGTTACTGGCACCGAGATGGCCTTAACCACGGCTCTTACAATTTCTGCGGCAATTTCTGGCTCTCGTAACAGCGAGGAACCACCACCATTTTTGGTGATTTTGTTCACGGGGCAACCCATGTTGATATCCACCGTATCAGCGCCTTCGGCCACGGCTCTTTGGGCGGCTTCGGCTAAAAAATCGGGGCGACAGTCAAATAGCTGGATACTAATAGGTCTTTCGCTGGCTTCGATTTCCAT
>JAYUSR010000057.1:0-23726 GCA_043755575.1 Synechococcales cyanobacterium | reverse complement strand
AAAGACATGCTCAAAGCTCGCTCCCAAGCCGCTAAAGCCCAAGAGCAATTACAGAGCGCTGTTGGTCGGGTGGGCAACAATAGCTCCATGGCGGCCTTTGAGCGGATGGAAGAAAAAGTGCTGATGTCGGAAGCTAGGTCGCAAGCGGCGGCGGAAATTGCCGGATCTGATTTAGAGAGCAAGTTTATTGCCCTTGAAGCTGGCAGTGGTGTCGAAGACGAATTGGCGATGATGAAACAGCAAATGCTGGCCAGTTCGAATCCGCAACAGCAGAGTGCTCTGCCCGCAGCTGCTACCGGCTCAGTTCCTAGTAACCCGGCCAGTGAGCCAGTGGATGCAGAAATTGAAGCTCTGCGCAAGAAAATCGATAATCTGTAAATTCAGATTGTTGCCAAATCACCACAGTAATTTAAAATTCCTGATCGCAATAGCAGATTGGGAATTTTGGGTGTCAGCAGCTAAACTAAGTAAAAATTTGGATAAGGTTTTATGAGCGGCGTTAGTGTTATCAGCGATGATTTATTTGCCACCGAAGTATTAGCCAGTGAACAGCCAGTCGTGGTCTATCTGTGGGCGGATTGGTGTGGGCCATGCAAATTAGTTTCGCCTTCGATCGAATGGGTGGCTCAGAATTATGCTGATCGATTAAAGGTGGTCAAAATGCCAGTGGATGATAATCCCAGCACAGTCAAAACCTATAAGGTCGAAGGGGTACCAGCGATTCGCCTCTTTCAGAGTGGTAATCTGCTCCATTCCTGGGAAGGCGCGATTACTAAAGCGAAGCTGATTGCGATGATTGATCAGTACTTTCCCGCTGCTAGCTAAATTCGCCCAGTCTCTTTAGTTCCCTGAGCCACCCCCCACATCATGCAATTTGCCCAGCGCCTGCAACCAATTAAAACCAACGTTTTTGCTGATATGGATCGAGCAAAAGGTCAGGCGCGAGCGGCGGGGCAAGAAATTATTGATTTGTCTTTGGGTTCTTCCGACTTACCTACCGCTCCTCATGTAATCCAGGCGATCGCTAATTCTTTGCAAGATCCGCAGACCCATGGCTACCTGCTATTTAATGACACCAGTTCTTTTCGGGTGGCCGCTGCTGACTGGTACACCAAAAAATATGGAGTATCGATCGATCCCAATACCGAAGTGTTGCCCTTGATTGGCTCCCAGGAGGGTACCGCCCACATCCCCTTGGCAATCCTAGAACCAGGGGACTATGCTTTGCTGATGGATCCTGGTTATCCATCCCACATGGGCGGAGTCTATCTGGCTGGTGGCCAAATTCATCCGATGCCCTTGCGGCCAGAACAGAATTTTTTACCGGTGCTTAGTGAGATTCCGGCGGCAGTTTTAGACCGAGCGCGGCTGATGGTCTTGAGTTATCCCCACAACCCGACAGCAGCGATTGCCACCTTAGAATTTTTTCAAACGGCTGTAGCCTTTTGCCAGCAACATAATTTGGTATTGGTGCATGATTTTCCCTATGGGGATATGGCTTTTGGCCAACAACAAATGCCCTCGATTTTGCAAGCCGACCCGGCCAAGATTTGTTCGATCGAGTTCTTCACTATGTCGAAGTCCTACAATATGGGTGGTTTTCGGGTGGGGTATGCGATCGGCAATGCCGAATTAATTAGTGCGCTACGCCAAATCAAAGCAGTGGTAGACTTTAATCAATATCGCGGCATTTTAAACGGGGCGATCGCCGCTTTGAGTGGTGATCAAGCTGCCGTCACAGCCACCGTCCAGACTTTTCAGCAGCGACGCGATGTATTTGTACAAGCCTTAGCCAATATTGGTTGGGCTGTCCCCACCCCTGCTGCCACCATGTATATTTGGGCAAAACTACCGCCCCAGTGGTCGGGGCGTTCGCTCGATTTTTGTACTAAGCTGGTGGCTGCTACGGGGGTGGCGGCCTCGCCGGGAATTGGTTTTGGCGCTGCCGGGGAGGGTTATGTGCGCTTTGCCTTGGTGCATCCACCAGCTGTTCTTCAAACGGCAGTTGATCGAATGGCTAAATTTTTAGCTATTTAGTCAGGCCATGTTCCAAAGCATAGCGGACTAGCTCAGTGCGGCTGTTCGTACCAGTCTTCCCAAACAGCCGACTAACATACTTTTCCACATTGCGGACACTGGTTTCTAGCTGTCTGGCAATTTCTTTATTCATCAGACCCGCCGATACCAAATCCAAAACGCTCTGCTCGCGGGGAGTGAAGTCAATATTGATAGGGGGCGGAGTCGTCACAATCGCGCTACCGCTGCTGTTCCCGCTCCCAAACATTCCTTTTAACTCTGCCGCAATTTGTTTAGCAATGCCTTCCACTTCTGGATTGTTGTTACTAGTCGCGGTAGCGCGGCGCTGGAGCACATTTTGGACGATCGCAATTAATTCTTCGGGGTCAAAGGGTTTAGAAAGATAGGCATCACAACCGGCTTGATAACCAGTGATTCGATCGGACTTCATTCCTCTAGCCGTTAGAAACACCACTGGCAGTGCCACAAACTTGGGATCGTCCCGTAATTGCTTTAAAAACTGGTAGCCATCGACCTGAGGCATCATTAGATCGGAGATCACCAAGTCTGGCTGATGCTGTTGCAGCATATCCCAGGCATCTTTGGCATTACTGGCAACTTGCACCTGATAACCACTGTCTTCTAAGTAAGCCTGGACAGACTCTCTCACGCCTGGCTCATCATCGACTAAAAGTAATTTTGCTGACATGGCTGTTTCCTGGAATTATCTAGATGGGTCAAGCGGTAGAATCGTTATTTTCCAGTCTAACACCCATCAGAAACGGCCTGATCAGGGTTAGTAGACTGTGAAAAAGTTAATGGCTCTTCACTCACCAATACATTATGGATAAAATTCCGCCTACTTTAATAGTGGCAATTTGGAGCCTCCGCTCGGTACCCATAATTATGGCGCTAGGGCTACTGTTCAACATCTGGCAAGGCAATATTACTGCTGCCGCTTGGTCAGATCTACCGAGTGTGCTAGGGGTGACTAGTACTGTGGTGATTTTTGGACTACTTATGGAAGCCCTAGTTAGAGAATTGCAACGGTTAAAAAAGTGGGCGCTGCGGGTAGCGATCGGACTCTCCCTATTTTATGTGGCTAGTATTATTTTCTTTCTGCCAGGGGCTTTGAGTTTATGGTGTCTGAACTATTACGAAACTTTGGCGGCATTTAAACAACGCGATCGATCCTAAAACCAAAAAATAAAAATTGTAAAATTGTGGACGATAGTACCAATCTGGTCAATTACAGTAATTTCTAACCTTCGAACCGGCACCAACCATGCAAATTGACTTCCATCATGGGGTGACTTATGTAGTCTCCAGGTTAGCAGGATTCCCTCATTCAGAAGCCGCGATCATTGCCTACAGCGCTCAGTATGTTGATGATGCTATCAATCAAGGGGTAGTGAGATTTAAAAATAGCAAAACCTTATTCCGGCGGATTAGTTCAGCCCATCGGATGTTGGATTATCGCAACTTTGAGGCATTGGCCAAAAATCCGGTCTGGATTCCTTTTCATTTCTTGCCTAGTGGTGGTGAACATCCCAATCAAGATCTAGTAGACAAACTAATCTGTCGCCCCAATAGCCCGGTAGCCCAAGCAATGGTCAGGCATTGTATCCTGCAAAAAAACCATCTCCATGGTCTCCATCGGCTGGGTATTACCATGCACGTTTTTGCTGATACTTGGGCGCATCAAGGCTTTGCCGGGATCAATCACGAAATCAACAAAGTATCTGAGCTAGTGGATGCTGAGGGTCAACCAGATCACCATTTGCGCGATCGATTAGCGGGCTATTTTGTGAGCAAAGCGTTGCCTCTCGGTCATGGTGGAGCTTTGAGTTATCCTGATCGACCTTATTTAATTTGGGGCTATACCAATGGGCGCAAAGAAATTGTTCGCCGCCACAATCCCAGCGATTTTTTTACGGCAGCTGACGAAATGTGTAAAACCATGCAATGCTATCGCTTAGGTGATCCCGATGCTCAGGTGCCAGGGTTGATGGAACCAGACAGGTCACACATCGCTCATTTAATCAGTAATCTTACTAGCCCTAACAAAAAAGAGCGCCATCAGCAGTGGTTGCAGCAGATTAGCCAAGGAAAATTCAGTTTTGGAGCCAGTCAAGTCAGCTATATCGATAAAGGAATGGGATCTTGGAAACATGCCGCTTTGGGCACCGATAGTAGTGAAGAGGATACTGATGAAATCTTCACCTATCAAAATAGTTTTTTAGGTAGTAACTGGAAACTTTTCCATGAGGCGCTACAAGTTCATCGACTTTTTATCTTGCAAGAGCTGCTCCCCCAATACGGAATTCGCCTGACAGCGAGACTAGACACCAAATAAAGTCCCCACTGAAAACAGAGTACTTAGGAAGATTAGGATGGATGTGTTAATCTGCCGATATTTAATGGCAGGGCTGAGCATCCACCCCACTGGTAAAAACATTGACACCAAAACCAGACTCATCCCGATCGTGCTTAAGCAGCTTATGGTCCGCAGTTTTACTGTTTGGTCAAGTTTCGCTGCATCTGTGCCAAGGCAAAATTTATCGTCGACTGATTATCGAGCAGATTTTTAGAGCTGGTCCGATGTCCATTGCACCAGTGTTGCTGGTCAATGTTTTTGCCGGGATGATTTTCACAATTCAAACTGCCCGGGAGCTGGCTAAGTTTGGTGCCGCTGACGGGGTAGGAGGGCCTTTTGCTCTAGCTTTTTGTCGGGAACTCGCTCCCATTCTCACGGCTTGTATTCTTGCGGGACAAGTGGGTTCCGCCTTTACCGCCGAAATTGGAGCCATGCGGATTTCAGAGCAGATTGACGCGCTGTATGTGCTCCGAACCGATCCGATCGATTACCTAGTAATTCCGCGCGTGATTGGCTGTAGCCTAATGGTGCCAGTGCTGACATTTTTCTCGTTAGTGATCGGGGTGTTAGGCGGCATGTTTGCTGCCGCCCAGCTTTATCATGTAGATCCCGAAAAATTTTTAGACTCCATTCAAAAAATTCTCAGCCTCACCGATTTAGTGGTGATTTTAATCAAGGGATTTGTTTTTGGAGTGATTGTGGCTGTCAATAGCTGTAGCTGGGGATTAAACGTGACGGGCGGAGTCCGAGGGGTCGGAAATGCTACCACCTCGGCAGTAGTCACAACTTGGATCGCAATTTTTGTTGTTGATCTGGTGATTTCTCTAGTTTTCTTTGAAAATCCGCTGCTGTAATGTGCTGCACGTCACGTCTGGAGAACATTGCCAAGCTGCTATAATATTGTCGTCGTTAAGTTGGTAAGACTTTTTTGGTTAACGTATCCAATATAGACACCCTAGCTCAGGAACTAGCCAGTATCCAGCAGACTGGTTCCAAAAAAATTGCTTTACTGGGTTCCCGCCATGTACCGATCACTCATCAGCATTTAATTGAAATGATGAGCTATGCACTGGTGTTATCAGGAAATCGGATTATTACTTCTGGGGCTGCTGGTGCTAATGCAGCAGCGATCAAAGGAGCGATGCGCGCCGATCGCGACAGGTTAACCGTGATCTTGCCCCAAAGCTTAGATCGGCAACCCCTAGAATCGCAAGAACAATTGCAGCAAGTACTGCACTTGGTGGAAAGTCCTCAAAATGATGATTTACCCCTCGGTGAAGCCAGCACCATTTGCAACCAAGAAATTGTTTCGCGCTGCCAACAGCTTATTTGTTTTGCCTTTCATGACAGTCGCACGCTGCTCCAGACTTGTCAGGAAGCTGAAGAACAGCGTAAGGTAGTCACGTTGTTCTTCTTCGATTAGGCTGGCATGAATTTTTTGAATCTTCCCACCACGACTGTACTTTTGGGTGCGATCGGTCTAGCGGCTGCGTTGATTTATTTTCCTTATATTGTGGTGGCGATCGGTCGGTTTCAGGTAGGGTTTGATATGGGAGCACCGCGGGCTAGTTTTGACAAACTGCCGGACTATGCCAAGCGGGCTAACTGGGCACATCAAAACTCTTTTGAAACCTTTATCACCTTTGCCGCTGCTGCTTTGATGGCCTATGCCACCAAGCAGGATTCAGTTTACGCCGCAAACTTAGCAATCGCCTTTGTTGGTTCCCGCTTTTTGTTCTCGATCTTTTATATTATTAATTTCCCCATCGGGCGTTCCCTGATGTTTGGAGTGGGTTCCTTTGCCACCGCCAGCCTCATGATTATGAGCATCCAGAGCGCCTTAACCTAGCTTTGATTTGGCCAAAAACACTTGAGGATAATATTATGGCTTCTTCTTATTCATTTGATATCGTGAGCGACTTCGACAGGCAAGAACTGGTCAATGCGATCGATCAAGCCAGCCGCGAAATTAACAGTCGCTACGACCTAAAAGATACCAAAACCACCTTGGAATTGGGCGATGAAAATATCAAAGTCGAAACCGCCAGCGAAATGACGCTCACTGCCGTGCATGACATCATGCAAAGCAAGGCGGTGAAACGCAACTTGTCTTTGAAAATTTTTGATTATGGCACCGTTGAATCAGCCAGTGGCAACCGCATTCGCCAAGAAATCACCCTCAAAAAAGGCATTAGCCAAGAACTGGGCAAACAAATTAGCAAGCTGATTCGGGAAGAAATCAAAAAAGTGCAACCCTCCATTCAAGGAGATGTGGTACGGGTGACAGCCAAGGACAAAGATGACTTACAGACAGTGATTCAGCGGCTGAAGCAAGAAGACTACCCAGTGTCATTGCAGTTTACCAATTATCGCTAGTGGCGGTTTTTGCTACCGCTAACGCTGCACCAGCGCTGACTAATCAACGATAATTAAACATATCCTTAAAATAACGACTTCAACATGATACCCACCGTCATTGAGCAATCAGGCAGAGGCGAAAGAGCCTTTGATATTTACTCGCGTTTGCTGCGCGAGCGGATCATTTTCCTTGGCCAACAGGTGGATTCGGATATTGCCAACTTAATTGTGGCGCAGCTTTTGTACCTGGAGTCGGAAGACCCCGAAAAAGATATTTTTCTCTACATCAATTCCCCTGGTGGTTCAGTCTCTGCCGGAATGGGCATCTATGACACCATGAATCAGGTGCGTCCTGATATTTCGACCATTTGTGTGGGCTTCGCGGCTAGTATGGGAGCGTTTCTGCTCAGTGCGGGAACTAAGGGCAAACGGATGAGTTTACCGCACTCCCGCATCATGATTCACCAACCTTCCGGCGGTGCCCAAGGTCAGGCCACAGATATTACGATTCAAGCTAAGGAAATTCTGTACATCAAGGATCGGCTGAATACCCTCTTGGCTGGTCATACCGGTCAGCCGCTAGAGAAGATTCAAGACGATACCGAGCGAGACTTCTTTATGTCTGCTAATGAAGCGACCGAGTACGGATTGATTGATAAAGTTCTGGACCGAAGACAGCTGACTGTTGTTCACTAATCAACTATTCATCGGTAGTCGTTTGGGCTTGCAGGTAGCGTAGCAAGCCTAACAATTCGTCGTCACTAAGCAGCGAGCTAGAACGTTTGTTGTAGAGTTCAATAATGCAATCTCGACCTTTTTCCCGCGACCAACCCAGCCGTTTGAGTTCCATATTAATTAGTGGAATCATATCGGTAACGCTAAGAGGCGGCGCTGCTGGGGAGGTAGCCGAGATATCGTAAGTAGTAGATTCCGCATTCTCTTGGACGATCGCTGCGCTGGCATCAGAGGTGATAGTTTCACTTTCATCAAAAATAGGCAATACAGTCACGGCGATGTCGTCCAGTCTGGTATCAGGGATAGACGAAACTAACTCTGATTTTGGTTGCCGAGTCAGGGGCAACTCGGCCAGCCGTGGCTCACCAAGATGCAATGTTTGAAGCGCTTGGGCAGTGGCTTGGGCTTCAGCCACTTGGATTTGTTCATCGGCGGCCAAAGTCGTCGCCAAAATAACCCCGTCAACCTTAATGGAAACACTAACAATATATTGATCGTTATGAATTTGGATTAGACTACTGGTGATGCTGCCTTGCGGATATTTTTGCCGAAATCGATCGAACATATCTGATGGCTGATAAAGCAGGGATGAACCATTGTACCGCGCTATTTTATGGAAAATTCAGCTCCGAACATGAACTCAATCGCCCTTGGTGCGAGCGAAGCTATCGACAACTGCCCCATTAACCCCGCACGCCTCCAGTCACTGGCCGAATGCTTGGAGACCTATGGCATAGAGAGAGATCATCCCGATGAAAAAAACTGGCCGCACAATGTGCTTTCTACGCAAACAGTAGTTTACAACTGCGGTGCTTATGGCCAGTCGGAGGATGTGATTCCTCATCATCATGACCCGGTTGAATTTAAACTTTGCCAAGACCTAGCCGCTGAAGCAGCTAAGATCATGCAAGGCATTTACATTGGCATGGGCGATGAAAGCGACCATGAGCTGGCTGCTTTCTACGTGGTAGCTAATCAAGATCGCCCTATCCCAACGAGTATTACCGAGCAAGAGATTCGATCGGCTTTTGGGAGCACTATTTATCCCCAGGCTAGAATCGACATCTGTCCATTACAGACTGGCTCTGGCCAATGGTGGGAGTATCTCAGCGATCCGGAATATACTGAGCCAGCGACCCAGGCGACCTGGCAAAAATTAATTGATTGGTATCAAGCCCAGGCCGATTTAGGCAATCCCGTCTTCGTAGAGATCAATCTATTTACTGAGGATGGCCACGAAAATACTGGCTGTGTATTGCCGCGCTTAGTCTTGGGATTAACCAAAGCTGGCAGCTTAGTGGGCTTAAGTAGTTGCGTGGTGCATACCTAGCGTTCGGTGGGTTGAAATTTCCGCAATCTCGCCTGAGATAATTAAAGCTAGAATTATCATACTCATCTCCTGTCCCTGCCATGATCTTCCTAGCCCTTCAGAAATATTCTTTGGCAGCAGTACTTAGTTCATTGATCATTGGTCTGACCCCCCAAACTATCTGGAGCCAGGTGCCCACCGAAAAGTCACTGATGTGGGAAATTTCTGGTCCGGGAATCAAAAAACCATCTTATTTATTTGGCACTATTCACAGCGCCTGTATCGATCGACTAGTCCTCAAACCCAAACAAAAAAAGGTTTTAGATAATGTCCAACAGCTTTATTTAGAGATTGATATTACTGATGCTAGTGTGCCGCTGCTGGCCGGGGCGGGCATGCTACTACCCCGTGGCCAAAGCTTAAAAGATGTGATGACGGCTCAAGAATACCGCAAAGTCCGAACTTTCTTTGCCAAGGAAATAAAAGATGTGCCTTTTCGGAGCATTAGTAATCTGCGCCCAATGCTAGTGAGCGGTATCGTGGCTGGAGTCGCCGCCGATAAGTGCCAAACCAGTTCTTGGGAAGTTACTCTTGGCAAATTCGCTCGCAAAAAAGACATCGCCATCAAAGGTTTAGAAACCCCCCAAGAACAATTATCGGTATTCGATCGGATCCCCGTCAAAGAGCAAGTAAAGCAGCTAATGGAGTCGATCGACAATCGTCAAAAAGTCCGTCAACAAAGTACTAAAGACTATCAAAATCTACAAATTGCTTACAAGAATCAAGATATTGCCAAACTGTATGGATTGGTATCTAAGGGAGTCGAAACTGGCGTATCCAGCGACGCTAATAAACAGTTTTTAGCAGCTTTGCTAGATGAGCGCAATCGCAAGTGGATTCCAATTATTGGCCGCGTCGCCAAAGAAAAACCTACTTTCTTTGGCGTAGGAGCCGGGCATTTGGGTGGTAAACAGGGAGTCATTTCTTTACTACGCACCGCTGGTTATAAAGTCAGTCCCATCTTTGAAAAATAGCTAGCTACTTCCATATTCTCTCGAATTTCCCCAATATTACTGAAATATGTACGGAAACGTTGGGGCAATAACTGTAAATAAAAGCAGTTATCCATGGAGAAGCTTATGGAAGCCTCTGAATCAGAACACTTTACGCCAGACGATTACAGCCATTCTTGTCTCACGCCCCTGCGTCAATGGATCGATCGACTGACCATCAACAATGAACTTCAAGCCAACCGTTTATGTCGGCTGATTCCGGCTCAATGTCCTTTCGAGCGCGATATTAAAATCTGGGGTCACACAGTGCTCCACATCCCACCACTGTGTAAATTAAACCCTGTCTATACCGAAGTCGTCGCCCTCCGTTGGCGAGCCTTATGCTACTTAGCCGATGAATGCGGCGCTGATATTAGCAAATATTGTTGATCTCTCATCTCCCCAGGGCAAAAAATATCAGCCCACGCTCACCTCTTTGCAGTTATCGCATGGGGGTGTGCAGAAATTGCATGTAGACTAAAGCTAGTAAATATAAAATTGTTTATGGAATGACAGCCATCTAGCTTTGACATTCCTAACGTGGAGGAATAGCCATGTCTTTAGTCTCTACCAATATTGATTTAAAAACTGCAATTATTCATAAGCCTTTGACCATCGCCTCTACAGCACCGATGACAGAGGCGATCACCTGGATCAGTGAAAGTGGCTATGTTTTGGCTTTAGACAATCACCGACTAATCGGCATTGTTACTAAACACGATCTAGCAAAATATCATGCAGCTGGTCGAGATCTCCGCGATCTGTCGATCGCCGATGTAATGATTTCACCCGTCGTGACCTTGCGAGACCAAGAATTCACCGATGTACTAGTGCCCCTGCATTTATTGCAACGGCATCAAATTAAACATTTACCCTTGGTCGATGATGGCGGTGCCGTCGTAGGATTGCTTAGGCATACTAATCTGCTCCAGATCTTCAACTCACCAGAGATCTGTCGCTGGGTCGAAACCCTAGAGCAAAAAGTGTTTCGTCTGGAGGCCGAAAAGCTAGCCCTCATCCAAACACACTATACCGAGATGGCTCAGGCAGCGGCAGCAAAAGAACAAGCCACCATCGCTCTCGAACAGTTGAACCATGAGTTAGAAATTGAAGTCGCCGGGCGAACGGTGGCACTCCAAGAGAGTCAAGAATTCATTCAAAAAATTGCTGACGCATCGCCAAACATTTTGTATTTATTTGACCTACAAAAACAGCGCAATGTTTATGCCAATCGCGAGCTGACCGTATTACTAGGCTATACACCCGAGCAGATCCAGGCGATGGGTGCCAACTTTGTCCAGGAGCTAATGCATCCCGATGATCAACGAGACTTGCTACCCACCTATTTTGAGAAACTAAATACTAGTCAAGAAGGTGAAGTGTTCGAGTTTGAGTATCGGATGAAACAAGCCAATGGCGAATGGCGGTGGCTTTATAGTCGGGAATCAGTCTTTAGTCGCGATGCCGATGGGGTGGTAAAGCAATCGATCGGCACCGCTCAAGACATTAGCGAACGTAAGCGTCTAGAACAAGAACAGTCGCGACTAATTTCGATATTGGAAGCATCTACTGATTACATTGGCATGGCCGATGTGCAAGGCAATGTCATCTGGACTAATACCCAAGGCCGCCAGATTCATGGCTTGCAAAATATCGATGTAGCAGTTTCACTCCAGCACTTTTCGGCTTGCTACCCAGCTTGGGCACTAGCAAAAATTCGCCAAGAAGGACTACCCACCGCGATCAATACCGGTAGTTGGTTTGGTGAAACCGCCCTCCTTGATGCTGATGGTCAAGAAATTCCGACAGCACAGATGATCTTGGCTCACAAGTCGCCACAAGGGGAAGTGGAGTTATTTTCAACTATTTTGCGCGACATTCGCGCCAGCAAGGAATACGAAAATTGCCTGGAGCGATCGAATGCCGAGTTGACTCGCGCCACTCAGCTCAAAGATGAATTTCTGGCTACTATGAGTCATGAACTACGCACGCCCCTCAATGCTATTTTAGGCATGTCCGAAAGTTTAGAAGAAAACGTTTATGGGCCGATTAGTGAACGGCAGCGGCAGTCGATCGCGACCATCAGCCGCAGTGGTAATCATCTACTGGAGATGATTAACGACATTCTGGAAATATCGAATATTACTGCTGGTCGGCTCGAACTCAATATTACTAATGTGGAGATCAAGCAACTCTGTCAATCTAGTTTGTCTGTTGTTCAACAACGAGCAAGGCACAAACACATGACCATAGCTATGAATATCGCCATCGATGTGGGAGAAATTACGGTCGATCAGCGACGAATCCAACGGGTGTTAATTAATTTGCTAGGAAACGCGATAAAGTTCACCCCGAACCATGGTCAGATCAGCCTGAATGTTTACCGAGAAGAACCAACCAATGCTCCCCAGCAATTTATCTGGTTTTCGGTGATCGACACTGGTATTGGCATTGCCGCCACCGATTTGCCGAAACTCTTTCAGCCCTTTATCCAAATTGACAGCAACCTAAACCGCCAGTACGAAGGAACTGGTCTGGGACTGACTTTAGTCAAGCAGATTGTGGAATTACATGGCGGCGGTGTCAACGTGCAAAGTGAACTAGGTCAGGGTAGTTGCTTTGCCTTTAAGCTACCGCTGATTGCTGCTAATTAATGATCCAAAACCTCTGGGCACAGTCGATAATTTTAGATAACAACTAAACCTAGAACGGCTCCCAACATTGCAACAAGTTGACTTCACCACCCTCACCGCTACTTGTCAAGAATTAACCGCCACCTGGATTCCGGCGCGGGTCGAAACCGTTTATCAGCTCGATCGACACACCATTGCCCTGGGACTACGTACTTTATCCGAGCGAGGCTGGTTAGCCGTGTCTTGGCATCCCGAAGCCGCCCGGATTGTGATCACCGACCCACCACCGCGTCTCCCAGACACCTTCACCTTTAGTCAACAACTCAAGCACCAACTGGGGGGCTTGGCCTTAGTAGCCATTCAACCAGTGGCTCCCTGGGAACGGCTGATGGATTTGCAATTTGCGCCGCGACCAGGGGAGTCGGCGGTCTATCACTTGTTTGTAGAGGTGATGGGTAAATATAGCAACGCCACGCTGACGGATGCCGATCGATCAATTATCGCCACCGCGCATCAAGTCAGTGGCAAACAATCTTCGGTACGCACCGTGCAAACTGGCCAACCCTATGAACTGCCACCCGGTTTGCTGACTACCATGCCCAGCCTCTCAGAAACTTTAACTAGTTGGCAAGAGCGGGTTAGCCTGGTACCAGGATTAGTCACCAAAAAACTGATTAGCAACTATCGAGGCTTAAGCACGGCGATCACCCAAGCAATGCTCACCGCCGCTGCGATTAAAATTGAGGCGACAACGATAGAGTTAGACAACTCGGATTGGCAGCGACTATTTCGGGTCTGGCAACAGTGGCAAACCACCTTAGCTGATGGTCAAACTTGGCAACCGGGCTGGACAGCAACTGGTTACAACGCTCTAGGTTGGGGAACCTCTCGATCAGCCCCCTCGGTGAACCAAATGGTGAATGAGTACTTCACCAATATCCTCAACCACACCAATTTTCAACAGCTGCGGCACCAGCTCACCACCAAATTAGGCGGTGTAATTAGCAAGTTAGAAGTCAAAGCCCAAACCTTTCGATCGCGCTTGGCTGAATCACAAAATGCGGAAGAACTCCGCAGCCGCGCCGACTTGCTAATGGCTCACCTGCATTTATGGCAGTCTGGCCTATCGGAGATCGTGCTCACTGATTTTGAAACAGAACAGCCAGTGCGTATCACTCTTAATCCCGAAAAAAGCGGCAGTCAAAATGCCCAATCTATCTACAAAAAATATCAAAAACTAAAACGGGCACAAACCCTGGTGCTGCCACTGTTAGCCGCCGTTCAGGCTGAGTTAGACTATCTCATTCAAATTGCGGCTAGCATCAGCCAAATTGAAACTTATCAACAGTCGATCGATCTAGAAACCCTGGCCGAAATCAAAGAGGAATTGATTCAAAGCGGCTATTTACCAGCCCCTGCCAACCGCCCGAAGCCCTCCGTACTGCCGGAAACGCAACCGCGCAGTTTTACCAGTCCAAGTGGTTTTGAGGTGTTAGTTGGTCGGAATAATCGGCAGAACGATCGATTGACTTTTAAAACCGCCACGGATTATGACTTATGGTTTCATGCCCAGGAAATTTCTGGCAGTCATGGCTTATTACGCCTACCGGCGGGGGCAGTGCCGGAAACTGTCGATTTACAGTATGTGGCGAATCTGATGGCTTATCACAGTCGCGGGCGGCAGAGCGAAGCAGTGCCAGTGGTTTATACAGCCACTAAGCATGTTTATAAGCCCAAGGGAGCCAAGCTGGGAATGGTGATTTATAAGCATGAGCAAATTATTTGGGGACACCCGCATCAAGCAAACTTGGCTATGAAAATCGGATTTCTGCAATAAATATGAAGGTCGATCGCAACATCTCCATTTCTATTAGTTACCCAAAGATTGTGGAATTCACTCGATCGCAACCAATCAGATCCGGATTTATAGAGCTTCTGAATTTTTTGCAGTCCGAGCAAATTCCTTTGGTAGTGGTTTCAGGCGGATTGCAAGGCATGGTGGAATCTGTTATGGCTCCTTATCTCGAATGCAATCCAATTTGATTTGATACTTGTATATTTAATGACGCGGTTAATTGGCTGGACATTCTCTGCCAGAGAAGAATTCAATCTCACCGACTTTACGCAAATTGAAATACAGGAGAAATTATCGATGAAATACCAAAATTTATTACTGATAGTTTTGGCTACCACAGCTGCAACTAGTGTGATTATCCTAGCTGATCTCAACCTGCGACCAGTTAATGCAGAATTGTCGATGATGGGTAGTAAAATGTCAGGAAATTCAGTGCTAGCCAGTGGTGAATTTATTAAGTCGGAGCATCCCACCACTGGAATGGCTCAAATCGTTATGAAAAATGGTCAGAAGTATCTTAAATTTGATAGTAACTTTAAGAGCAACAGCGGACCCGATTTATTTGTAGTTCTTCATCGTCAAAGTTCACCAAAAAGTTATGGAGCTAAAGACTACATAAGTTTGGGACGACTTAAGAGAGTAGCAGGTCAACAAATGTACAAAATCCCCAACGGAATTAATGTAGCAAAGTATAAGTCAGTTGTGATTTGGTGTCGGCAGTTTAATGCTACGTTTGGCTATGCACCTTTGGGTTAACTAGCTTGAAATGGTTCGATCTTATTATATTTATCGAACCATTCTAAACTGCAAACATTACGAACTCGATCTCCATTAATTATAAAAAGCATGACTTTCACTGATTGGCTACGTATTATTCATCCATTTCTAGCAGTTTCAATCATTTATCCTTTATTAGGGATTGTGATGTATTTTGCTTGGAAAACTCGTCAGCGCAGACTCCAAACGAAAGCTGGAGTGAAGAGTAATATTTTACCTACGGCAGGATTAGAGCATGTCAATGTTGGCTATTGGCTGACAGCAGCTGTGACTAGCATCGCATTAATAGGATTAGTCCATCCTATTTTTAAAACCATTATCAAAAAGCAGGTTTGGTCAACAACTCCGGGACAAGTGATTTTCATTGTGCTGATGTTTGCTGCAACACTCGGGTCTTTGATGTTACTATATCGTGCAAAATCCAAAGGTTGGCGTGCAACTTTTGCCACTTTAACTAGTGCTGGATTAATTATTTTAGGCTTGCAAGATGGTGTATATCGTCGCACGGAAGAATGGTTTTTCTCTCACTATTATTACGGTGTAACAGTCGCCATTTTGATGATTGTCTCGTTAACAATTTTGCCGGAAGTTTATCGCAATCTTACCTGGCAACGGATACATATTACTCTCAATACAATCGCACTAATACTGTTCCTAGGTCAAAGCATAACAGGGGTAAGAGATTTGCTAGAAATTCCAATCAGTTGGCAAGAACCTACTATTTTTGGTTGCGATTTTAAGAAGCAAGTGTGCGGAGACTCACCAAAATTGAATAACTAAGTAAATCCGAGATGCTTCCTTGGGTAATCTTATTTTAGTCGAGCAGTTGAATGTACAGGTTTCCAATGCATCGTTATCTTTCCAATATTCCAGGACAAGCCTATCTATGGTTTGCGATCCTAATTTTCGGTGCTTCCAGTTCGGTGACTCGAAAGCTAACAGAGATTGGTGCTAGTCAATTTATGCATGAACACAATCCGATTTCTTTGTGTAATGTGCTATTTGTTGGCAATGTTTGTGCGCTGGGTATTATGTTGTTGCTATATCGTGATCAGTTAACTGCTGTAAATATTAGAAAAATCACGAAGACAGAGTGGGTGAACCTCACAATTGTCGCAATTTTATCAGGTGCAATCGCTCCAGCAGCTATTTTTCAGGCGCTGGCAATATCTCCTGTAAATAACATAATTTTATTAGGCCGGCTAGAAGTACCGTTAATTCTAATTTTTTCTAGAGTTATTTTAAAAGAGCAGCTAAATCAGTATCAAAAAATCGGGGCAATGATTGTTCTACTTGGTATTTTTGTGGCAGTTATGGGAAATCAATCGGATTTTTTATCCTCTGGATTTGTTTTTGGTCAAGGAGAAATTTTAACTATCATCGCCACTGTGTTTTTAGCTATTTCAACTCTAATTAACAAATATCAGCTGTCACATATTCCTTTAGGAATTTATGGAATTTTCAGAACAGGACTAGGATCAATAGTTTTCTTTATCTTTGCCATTATACTCTATGGTTCTGGACATTTTGCCGAAATGCTCTCTCCCTTCTTATGGCAATGGATGCTGGTTTACGGGGGAATAATTGTTGTTGTTGGACAGGCGTTTTGGATTAGAGGCTCGCGGCAGTCTCCTCTTGTTGTATCGACTATTATTTCGTGCTTTCATCCCATTGCTGGAATGTTTTTTTCTTACTGGATTTTGGCGGAAGTTCCTTCCACACAACAAACTATTGGTAGTATGATTTTACTACTAGGATTACTATTTAGCCAAGTGAATCAGGATAGCAAAGAATCAATTCCCAAGCCATTTGAGATGCGCCCTGAAAATGGAGTTGTAAATGGATTTAAAGGTCTTTAGTGATTACAACTAGCGTATTACAGCAAAGTCTCAGCTATACCTAAATAGTTGATACCAATGGGTGTCACCTGAAAGCGACAGGGCAAAACCATTAAGCCCTTAGCCACCGCCTGTCGTAACAGCTGACCATACAATGGGTCTTTGGCATCACCAGGAGCGAATTTGGTCATATCACCACGATTAATCAAATACAACATCACCCCCTGTGATTCCGGCATAATGTCGATTAATTCTTGCAGATGCTTCTGACCTCTGGTGGTAGCAGTATCCGGAAATAGCGCCATATCGTCTACGATGTAAGTCGTATTTTTGACTTCCACATAAATCAACTTTTCATCTCCGACCAACACAAAATCGATGCGACTGCGCCCGTCTTGGCCATACTTTACTTCTGTTTTAATCTCACTGTAGTTACCAAGTTCTGGTAGCAATCGTTGCTCTAATGCTAGTTTAATAAGCTTATTGGGCAGCATCGTATTCACACCCACCCAGGTGTCATTCATATAAATCATCTCCCAGGTATAGGCTAATTTGCGCTTGGGATCGTTGCTGTGGGAGACTTGCACGGGGGCACCAATTTCACAAACCCCCAGCATCGGGCCAGTATTGGGACAATGCGCCGTAACCAGTTCGCCGCTATCTAGTTGAATGTCGGCGAAGAAGCGTTTGTAGCGCTGCACTAATTTGCCGGATTGGAGCGGCGGATAGGTGTAAAGCATCAATTTCTGTCGCAGTTTCGGTAACAGTGGTACATTTTATACATTTTCCAGTTTAGTCTTAGAGTCAAGCCTTTAGTGCGGTTTTTTGGAATAGACGAAATCGGCGCTGAATTATCTTTTCTCTGCTCATCCTAAATGTTATGAAACCGATCGATCCACGTAATTATCAGATTGCTTTTTTGGGGCTATTCCTATTATTAGGCGTAAGCACCCGCGACTGGTCGCTGCAGCTGCCGGTTGTCACCACGGCTATAATCGGCTGCTGTTTGCAGCAATTAATTGCCAAGGCCATTTTTCAACCCGAAGAGAATCCTTTTCCTTCTTTACGCAGTGCTCTGATCACTAGTTTGGGCTTATCTTTACTACTGCGCACGAGCCACCCAGAGACAATGCTAATAGCTAGTTCGCTGGCGATTTGGAGTAAATTTATTTTCCGGTGGGAAGACAAGCATTTTTTCAACCCGGCTAACTTTGGAATTGTCGCGGTGATTACGCTCACTGGTGATGCTTGGGTGTCGCCAGGACAGTGGGGAGAAGACTGGTGGTATTTATTCCTATTTTTGGGTGCTGGGGCGATCGTCCTCAAAAAGGTAGGGCGTTGGGATACCAGTGTGGCTTTTTTGGTGGCCTATGCGGGCATGGAAGCTGCCCGCAATCTGTGGCTGGGTTGGACATGGGATGTGTGGGCGCACAAGCTGATGAGCGGTTCACTCCTGATGTTTGCTTTGTTTATGGTGACTGATCCTCGATCGATCCCTAATGCCAAAAATGCCCGGCTGCTGTGGGCGGTGGTGATTGCCCTGCTCACTTTTATTTTACGCAACTACTTTTATATGCCCGGTGCTGTGTTTTATGCTTTGTTTATCATGTCACCAGTAACAATATTATTAGACTATTTATGGGTGGCACCACAGTTTAGTTGGTATAAATCACGATTAGTAAACACTTTTGCACCCCACTGGGTAGGATAAAACATGAAAGTATTTTATCGAGTTGTAGTTAGCTTATTCCTAGCCAGTATTTTGGTATTGTCAGTAGCTAGTCAGGCTTGGGCTTTTTGTGGTTTTTATGTAGCTGGCGCTGAAACCAAGCTGTTTAATCAAGCTTCACAGGTCATTATTGCCCACCAAGCCGATCGAACTATTTTGACGATGGCCAATGATTTTCAAGGTGCGGTGAAGGACTTTGCCTTGGTCGTGCCGGTGCCCGTGGCCATTAAACGAGAGCAAGTCAAGGTCAGCAAAAAAGTAATTCTAGATAAACTAGATGCTTTCAGTCAGCCGCGTTTAGTAGAATACTTTGACCCCGATCCCTGCCAGCCAGATCCAGAAGCAATGGAAGATCGCGTGATGCCTAGCACAGCTGCTCCTCAAAAATCACGGCGCTCTAGAGGTGTTAATGCTAGTGATTTTGGGGTGACGATCGAAGACAAATTCAAGGTCAATGAGTACGAAATTTTGATTTTGAGTGCTAAGGAGTCTGGCGGTTTAGAGACTTGGTTAACCCAGAATGGCTACAAGTTGCCAGTGGGAGCTAGGGAGGTTTTACGGCCTTATATCCGGCAGCAGATGAAATTTTTCGTGGCAAAAGTAGACCTCAACGAATTTGAGAAATCGGGCAGTAGTTTTCTGCGACCACTACAAATTGCCTACCAATCACCCAAATTCATGCTACCGATTCGGTTGGGAATGCTGAACGCCAAAGGCGAACAGGATTTGGTGGTGTTTTTGTTGTCACCGAAGGGACGCATTGAACTGGCTAATTACCGCACCGTGAAAATCCCCACTGATAAAGAAATCCCGGAATTTGTGAAGGATGTGTTTGGTGGATTTTATAAAGACACTTTTCAGCGCGCTTATGAGCGAGAAAACAAGAAAGTGGCTTTCTTGGAATATGCCTGGGATGTGAGTAACTGCGATCCTTGCTCTAGCGAGCCGCCCACGACGGAAGAACTCAAGGAAGCTGGTGTATTTTGGTTGAATGATCAACCAACTCAGCCACAGTTATGGCGAGGCCGGAGACCAGCTTTCAGTAGCAGCACTTTTATTACCCGCTTGCATGTGCGGTATACGCGCGATCGATTTGCCGAAGATTTGGTGTTTCAAGAAACTAGCAATCGGGATAATTTTCAGGGTCGTTATGTAATGAACCATCCGGCGCGCGGCGAATTGAAATGTGCGGCGGCCAAGGGTTATCGGAAACAGGTGATCGATCGACAGTTTAAGGAAGCCCAAAATCTGTCAAATTTGACGGGCTGGCGGATTGAGGATGTCAGACGACGTATCAAATCCATGAGTTGAAAAGTCTATGCTGAGCTGATTAATATTGGCTAAGATTAACTGGTGGCTAATCAATATTTAAGCTCAGCCAACTACACCATGGCGTTTGCCCGATGGCCACTGGCTTCTAAAACCATCTGCCGTGCCCATTCATCTGCCGCAACAATATCCTCCAAACTAGGAGTCAAATTATTATCGGCTCGATGTCGATCGCACACCTGCTCCACCAACACTGGAATATCGTTAAACCGCACTTTCTCATCCAAGAATAGCGCCACCACCTGTTCATTGGCCGCATTCAACACCGCTGGCATCGAGCCACCGGCCCGACCCGCCGCATAGGCCAAGCCCATGCAGGGATACTTCTCATGATCCGGTTCCCGAAAAGTCAGATCACCAGACTTGACCAAATCTAATTGCGGCCAGTCTGTAGCAATCCGTTCCGGCCAGGATAAGGCATAGAGCAATGGCAACCGCATATCCGGCCAACCCAATTGTGCTAGCACCGAAGTATCTTGTACCTCAATTAAGGAATGAATGATGCTCTGGGGGTGAATCACAATATCAATATTGTCATAGTCTACCCCAAATAAATAATGGGCTTCAATGACTTCTAAGCCTTTATTCATCAGCGTTGCCGAATCGATCGTAATCTTTTTGCCCATCGACCAATTGGGATGCTTGAGCGCGTCGGCGATCGTCACATTGGCCAACTTCTCGATCGGCCAGTCTCGAAAAGATCCTCCGGAAGCTGTCAGAATAATCCGTTTCAGCCCCCCAGTAGGCACTCCTTGCAAACACTGGAAAATTGCCGAATGCTCAGAGTCGGCTGGTAATAATTTGACTTGATGCTGCTCTACCAATGGCAGCACCACCGGCCCACCCGCGATGAGGGTCTCTTTGTTAGCTAAAGCAATGTCTTTACCAGCTTTAATGGCCGCGATCGTCGGCAACAAACCGGCGCAGCCCACAATCCCGGTGACAACACTCTGGGCATCACCATAGCCCGCCACCTCCACCAAACCGGCTTCGCCTGCTACCAAATGCGGCTGATAATCCAGACCAGCCAGCGCTTCTTGCAGTTCTCCGAACTTGGCTTCATTGGCGATCGCGACGATCTCGGGTCGAAACTGACGCACCTGCTGGGCTAGCAACTCGACATTATTGCCAGCGGCAATACCGACTAGCCGGAACTTATCAGGATGCTGTGCTACGATCTCCAGGGTTTGGGTACCGATCGATCCAGTCGAGCCGAGTAAAGTAATCGCTTTCACAATTTTTTTAGGATTCAGGTTCAACCAATGTTACCAAAGTCTGGGGGCGGTGTTCGATCGATCCCCTAGCTAAAAGTTAAAAGACTTCACTCTACTATATCTGTCTCTGTTTGATTTTCGGCTACTACCGATGGATCTTCACCATCTTGATTCCGCTCAGAAGTGGCCAAAATTAATTGGTAATATTCATAATTTTCTACTCCATTAATTACGATGCCCAGTACCTTTTGCTGCGACTGCTTTAATAAATCTTGAGCATTTTTCAAATCTGCTGATTCTAACATTTGAGGATTTACCACCAGCATTAAACCATCAGCCATTTTCGATAAAGTAATTGCTTCATTAAACTGACTAAGTGGCGTTGAGTCAATAACTACCAAATCATAAAGAGAAAACCACTGGTTAGAAAGTTGTGCCATCGTTGTCGAACTAAAAAGAGCACTGGGATGATCATTTTTCAGACCAGCAGGTAACAACCCGAGGTTTTCTGATATTTCGATAATCGATTCTGGAAATTGGTTTCCATTCAGCAATATATTGCTTAAACCAATGCTATTGCTGACTTGCCAAAGTTCATGCTGCTGCGGATGGTGTAGATCGGCATCCACTAATAAAACTCTTTGACCATTTTGAGAAGAAGCCAATGCTAAATGTGCAGCAACAGTAGATTTACCCTCTTGGTGAATAGTGCTAGATATTACGATCACCTGAGTATTTTCCTGATTTTCTAAGAAATTCAAGTTGGATTGCAACGTCCGAAATGGCTCATGCTCGGGCCGATCATTATTGCTGGTGAGCAAATTACTATTCTTCGTATTTGTCCATTGCGAAAAATTAGGAATATGACCCAGAATTGGATACTGGGCAATTCTGCGCACTGCTGCCGCATTTTTGAGCCGCTGATCGGTACGCTCCAAGATCCAAACCAGAGCACCTCCTAAAGACAGACCAGCGAGAATCATCCATAGTGGAGAAATCCGATCGGTAGGAGAAATTGGTTGATTGGAAGATGTTGCGGCTCTCACAATTTTCGTAAGCGGCATGGTTTGATCATTAGCAGTTTGTAATGACTTTAACTGGAGAGCGATCTTGTCATACTTTTCTCGGGATGTTTTGATATTTTGCTCTAGCAGGCGCATTCTATTTTCGCTAGGAGAAAATAATGCCATTTGATTTTGGCCTTTTTTTATCGATGAATTAAGTAATGCAATTCTTTTTTCAATGACATCATGTTGAGCAATAGCCTGGACTAAATCAGATTGTAATTTTTCAGAGATTCCAGACTTCTTCCATGGCAATGTCTGAGATTGGAATTGACTGTTATTAACAATGCTCTGCTCTGACTCCTTCTGTACCTGTTTCCACAAGATATTCTGTTGGCTCCGTAAGTCTTTTACCGCCTGATTCTCCTTTAGTGATTTGTTCTTTTCTAAAGCTAATCTTTCTTCAATTCCTTGCAATGTCAGCAAAATTTGCGGCGTGATGAGTGGTGGCTTGGCGATAGCTGAACGAAGGGTATTAACAGAGCTTTGGCCAAATACTTTTTGGAGTTCCTGTGATTTAGGTTCTAATTTGGTCAGTTGGACATTAGCCTGCTCGATTTCTGCTTGCAGAATACTAATGGCGCTGGTTAGCGCTTGTTCCTCGTTTCGTAAATCTGGAATTTTGAAATCTTGTTGAAATTTTTGCAGACTGGACTCATTA
This sequence comes from Synechococcales cyanobacterium, assembly GCA_043755575.1. Lineage (GTDB taxonomy): Bacteria > Cyanobacteriota > Cyanobacteriia > Cyanobacteriales > Chamaesiphonaceae > JAAFHZ01. Next base: position 779 of record JAYUSR010000057.1, on the reverse strand, counting down.
AGCTGCACTTCACTATTCATGATAGACAATTGTCTAGTTAGTTCAGCTTGCTGAGATGTTGCTGCTTGACGATGCAAATCTAAATCTTGGACAAGGTAATCTTCCATCAATTTTTGGGCGACTTGGGCTGCTCGCTGCGGATCAGTATCGCGATAGCCTACTTCTAGCAAATTTTGATCAGCAAGTTTCTGGATAACGATGTTTTCTAATACCTGCTCAGGTTTTCGATTAAGCTGAAGCGCTGCCACTACCTTTTTAGCAGCGGGTAGTGATTGAATCCACTGTGCTGGTGTATTCTTAGCTGACGTATTGTTAAAAACAGTTGATTCAGGAGTTGCTATTTGTTTTTGATCTTTAGATAAAATCTGGCCTTTCGCTTCATAAACAGGCTGCTGCCAAAAGTTATAAAGACTAGCTGTACCGATTACTGCTCCAAGTGCCATCAAAGCTGGTAGCCAGCGGCGTTTCAAGATTTGCCAAGATTCAACCAAAGCATTCATTTAAAATTTAGGAGCAAACAATAACGCTATTTATAACAAAGCTGCTGGGGTAATAGCATCAGCAATTTACTCTAAATACTGATGCTAGGCCGTTATCTGTTCAATATTTTGAGGTTGGGATACTAATATGTCATTTTCAAATACAGCTAACTGAGCGGCAATTTCTTGACGGACAATATCCCGATATTCGAGGAAATGTTCATTTTGGGCACAGACTGACATATAGTGATCAAAAACTTTGGGATTGTAAACCAAAATCCCGACTAAATGATGCCAAAA
>JAYUSR010000056.1:0-2415 GCA_043755575.1 Synechococcales cyanobacterium | reverse complement strand
TACGGCGATCACCAGAGGTCGTCATCTGGTGATACTGGTTGGTGAGGAACGAGCCATGCAACAAGCCGTGAGTAGTACTAAGTCAGTTCGCCGCAATACACGCTTACAGGAGCGGTTACAAGCGTAAACGTAATCGTTCGATCGCCTCAATATAATCTGGGATATTTTCGCCAGCCGCAGCACAAGCCGTTCGATCGACAGTCACCAAATCATCCCCATAAAATACTTTGCCAAAGTCGATTTTTTGGCCTTTGTCTGGTTGCCAACCCGGGCTAAGCAAGCGTTGATGGGCATCAATGACAGCACCATCAAATAAATGCCCAATACAGAAATAAACATCCTGCAAAACCTGGGGCACCGAGGGTCGATGCAGTTGACCACGGGAGTTGGGGCTACGGGCTTTGTAATGCGATCGAGGAAACAAACCGTAGAGGTTTTTGAGAGATGCCGAAATGAGGGCTTCATCTTTGAGAATCGTGCGTTTCAAGGTGCCCACACTGATTCGACAATCAACTTCTTGGAGGAGGGCTGGTGCCCACATGGTCTGGAAACGAACTGGTTTTGGCGATCGGTTAGGATATTCGATCATGGGCAGAGTGTCAGCATCTAAGAGCTGCATTCCCTCATCCAATATGCTGGAAAGACCGAGTTTGCTGGTAATATCCGTTAGGCTGACAGGGGAACAAACTCCTTCAACGATCAAGATTTCGGCATGGGGGCTGGCTTGGCGCAGGGTAATAAGAATAGCTTTAAGAACTGGGATGCTGACGGTGACGGGATGAGCCACGGGGTAGCCGAGATTCGGTTTGACTAGGATTCGTTGGGCGTGGTGGGCGGCGGTGGGTGGTTGATAGATGAAAGATGAAGAGTCAATGGTGTGGACGATCGGATGGTGTTTTGGCGAGGTCATCGAAAACATTAAATTTATGTTAAATGGAGCAGCTGGTTGGCAAACCACAGCGCAGCATTGCCGTTAGCATAATCCATGCGATCAATAGTTTGTTCCAATAACTCAATTGGCAATCCAGTCAATGCCACTGATTCATGACATTCTTCGTACTTGCCAGCAACCAGCTGAAAAGCCAAAACTCTTTTACCTTTAACATCTACCACCCAATATTCGGGAATAGCTAGGGTGCGATAAAGTTGTTTTTTTTCATCCAAATCACTGGCCAAAGTGGTATCGGAAATTTCTACGACTAAATCAGGAACGCGCCATTGATTCAGATCAACCCGCCGAGAACCACCAATTTGGTACTGGGGAGAATTATCGCCTATGTATAAGACTTCATCCGGGGCAGCACCTTGATGTGGTGCTTTCTCTAGTACACAACCACCGAGCAGATCGAATTCAATATGGTTCTGTCTGGCAAACCAGAAACCAAAGATTAAGGTAAAAAGCTTATTGAATCGAGCGTGGTTGATGCCTTCGTTACCCATATCTTCAATCCACATTGCTCCCAAATGAAAAAAGACCCGTTCTAGCTGACTATGAGGGTTTTCGACTTGATCAAGATAGTTTTCCCAAGTAGCCGGTTGCTGTCGATCGATGATTACCGGCGGTGAAGTAGTAACAATAGCAGTCATGGGAGATTTCCTCTCAATCTAGACTTTATTATATTTTAACGCTGGATGTGGATCGATCCCTATCAACTAAATTTCTAGTTAACTAAATAAAAATAAACCAAAAAATTCCCACTCAGCCGTCAGTACCGAATCTCTGGTATCTTGATTTGGGAACTTATCAGCGATGAGAAAGATGGGGATGATTTACCAACGAGTATTACTAAAATTGAGCGGGGAAGCCCTCATGGGTGACCTCGGCTATGGCATTGACCCCACCATTGTGCAAAATATTGCCCAAGAAGTGGCAGCGGTGGTCGCTAGTGGTGTACAGCTGGCGATCGTCGTGGGTGGTGGTAACATTTTTCGCGGTGTCCAAGCTTCGGCCAAAGGCATGGAAAGAGCTACTGCCGACTACGTGGGCATGATTGCCACCGTCATGAACGCTATTACTCTCCAGGATGCTTTAGAGCAAAAAGGTGTGCCAACCAGAGTCCAAACAGCGATCGCCATGCAGGAAGTGGCCGAGCCTTATATTCGGCGGCGCGCCATGCGGCACTTAGAAAAAGGACGGGTGGTGATTTTTGGGGCTGGTTCTGGCAATCCTTTCTTTACTACCGACACTGCTGCTGCTCTGCGGGCAGCCGAGATTGATGCCAACGTGATTTTCAAGGCCACCAAAGTGGACGGAGTTTATGATTCTGACCCCAAAAAGAATCCTAATGCTAAAAGATACGAAAGCCTCACCTACACTCATGTGTTGACTGAAGATCTAAAAGTAATGGACAGTACGGCTATCGCCATGTGTCGGGAAAATGATATTCCTATTGTTGTGTTCAATTTGTTTGAAGA
>JAYUSR010000055.1:0-2417 GCA_043755575.1 Synechococcales cyanobacterium | reverse complement strand
GTACCCGCCAAGCGCATGGTGTTTCATGAAATTACCAAAGAGGCGATCAAAAAAGCCTTAAGCAATTGCCGTGAAATCGACGAAGACGTGGTGCATGCTCAAGAAACCAGAAGAATTCTCGATCGACTAGTAGGCTACACGGTCTCACCGCTGCTTTGGAAAAAAGTCTCCTTTGGCCTTTCTGCCGGTCGAGTTCAATCGGTAGCCGTGCGTTTAGTCGTGAACAAAGAACGCCAGCGCCGCGCCTTCCGTACCGCCGAGTACTGGGATCTGAAAGCCGTCTTACAGCAGGTTAAGACCGACTTTGAAGCCAAACTAATGACTTTGGACGGAGTTAAAGTTGCCACAGGAGCTGACTTTGACCCAAATACTGGCCAGCTTTTAGCCGGTAAAAAGGTGGCTTTGCTAGATGGCGCTGCTGCCGAAAAACTTAAAAACGATTTACAGGGCAAACCCTGGACAGTAGCTAATCTGGAAGAAAAACCAGTTACCCGCAAGCCCTCACCGCCATTTACCACCTCCACTATGCAACAAGAAGCCAACCGCAAGCTGCGGCTCTCGGCCAGAGATACCATGCGCACTGCCCAAAAGCTCTATGAGCAGGGCTATATCACCTACATGCGTACAGATTCGGTAAATCTTTCTACCGAGGCGATCGAGGCGGCCAGAAGCTGTGTAGAGCAAATGTATGGTGCCGAGTATCTCAGCCCCCAACCACGTCAATACACCACTAAATCTAAGGGCGCTCAGGAAGCTCACGAAGCGATCCGACCAGCGGGCAGCACTTTTCAAACGCCGAAGCAAACCGGTTTAAAAGAGCGGGAGCTAGCTCTGTATGACATGATTTGGAAACGGACAGTGGCTTGCCAAATGGCCGATGCGCGTCAAACCCAGGTGAGCGTAGATATTCAGGTGGAAAAAGCTGGTTTTCGTTCCAGCGGCAAACGGATTGACTTCCCTGGCTACCTCAGAGCTTATGTGGAAGGCTCGGATGATCCAGATGCGGCGATCGAAGACCAAGAAATTATTTTGCCCGCGCTCAAAAAAGGCGATCAGCCCACCTGTAAAAAGTTGGATGCGATCGATCACCAAACCCAACCACCAGCCAGATACACCGAAGCATCTTTGGTGAAAACCCTAGAAAGCGAAGGGATTGGTCGCCCTAGCACCTACGCCAGCATTATTGGCACCATCATTGATCGGGGCTATGTGATGCAGCAAAGCAATGCTTTGGTGCCCACTTTTACGGCTTTTGCAGTGACGGCGTTACTAGAAAATCATTTTCATGAATTGGTCGATGTGGGCTTTACTGCCCGTATGGAACAGACCCTAGATGATATTTCTACCGGTGAGACTGCTTGGCTGCCTTACTTACAAAAGTTCTATTTGGGTGAGGATGGTCTAGAAACTCAGGTAAAAGCTAAAGAAACTCAGATCGATGCCACCACGGCACGGACGATCGAGCTAGAAAACTTAGATGTGAAGATCAAAATTGGTAAGTTTGGTGCCTATATTGAATCCGAGCAGGGCAATGCTTCGATTCCTACGGATTTAACTCCAGCAGACTTAGCTCCTGAGACGATCGAGCTGTTGCTGAAGCAAAAAAGCGGTGAGATGGATGTGTTGGGCTATCACCCCGAAACTGGTGAGCCGATCTATGCCAAGCTCGGCCCTTATGGCCCTTATGTGCAGCTTGGGGTGAAGGCCGAAGATGGCAAAAAGCCGAAGCAGAGTTCTTTGCCCAAGGGAGTGCAGATGGCCGATGTGACGGTAGAATTGGCCGTTGGTCTGTTGGCCTTGCCTCGTAAATTGGGTGAGCATCCCGAGACTGGTGGTAAGTTGCAGGCGGCCTTGGGTCGCTTTGGGCCTTACATTTTGCACGATCAGGGTAAAGATGGTAAGGAGTATCGATCGCTAAAAGCTACTGATGATGTGCTGACAGTGACTTTTGAGCGGGCGGTGGCGTTGTTGGCTGAGCCAAAAGCAACACGAGGCAACCGTAAAGCTAAGGAACCACTGCGAAAGCTGGGTGTGCATCCAACTGATAATGAGCCGATCAATATTTTTGAAGGCCCTTATGGTAACTACATTAATCATGGCAAGGTGAATGTAAGTATCCCAGAAGGCGAAACTCTGGAGGGTGTTACTTTAGAAACTGCTCTAACTTTGTTGGCAGCAAAGCAGCCTGCGAAGAAGGGGCGGGGTTCTAAGGCAGCAGCGAAAACTGCTGGGACTAAAGCTGCTAAAAAAGCGGCGGCAGCTAAGACTACTGAAACTAAAGCTACTACTAAGAAAACTCCAGCAAAGAAGGTGACTGCTAAGAAAACCGCGACTAAAAAAATTGCGGCTGAGAACCCGGCTAGTTAATGCTATTTTGATAGTCAGCAATCAATTTTTGCTGATTTCTGGAATTGTTC
>JAYUSR010000054.1:0-7032 GCA_043755575.1 Synechococcales cyanobacterium | reverse complement strand
TTCATCATGACTTTTAGTTCGGCAATAGCCACTGGCTTTGAGCAAGTAGTCCAAGATTTACGGCAAAACTTAGCTGACCAAGAGCATTTCGTTCTGAGTTTACAGGGCGAAGACAGCCTTTTCACTCGTTTTAATCGCGCCCAAGTCCGGCAGTCCGGCACTGTGCGTGATGCCCGCTACCAACTAACTCTCTTTAAAGAACAAAAAAACTGCCGCTACGAGTTTCCTTGTACGGGAGCAGAGATCGATCGACAGCAAGCTCAACAAGCATTAAACACACTCCGGGCAGAAATTAAGGGGGTACCGATCGATCTCTACCAAGTACTGCCCACTGGCGACGCTCACAGCTATCAAGTTAGACAAGGTCAGCTACTAGCACCCGATCAAATCACCGTTGCCATCCTCACTTCGGTCAAAGATCTAGACTTTACCGGCATCTATGCTGGCGGCACAGTTATTCGGGGCTATGCCGATAGTAACGGCCAACAGCATTGGTTTGCCACCGATACCTTTACCGTGGATTACTCTCTATTTGCCGCCGATGGTCAAGCAGTGAAGGGAACAATCGCTGGTAGCGAATGGCTACCCGAAAAATATCAAGCCCAAATTGCCATCTCTCGTCAGCAATTAGCGCGGCTCGCTCAGCCGCCACACACCATTAAGCCTGGTAAATATCGCACCTATTTAGCCCCCGCTGCTGTAGCCGATCTGGTGGGAATGATGTCTTGGGGCGGTTTGAGTGAGTCTGATATGCAGCAAGGGCAAAGCGGTCTGGCTCAACTGCGCGAGGGTCAACAGCTTTCGGATCTATTCACGCTCCAAGAAAATTTCAGCCACGGCCTGGTACCACAGTTCAACCATCTGGGAGAGACTACACCGCAACAATTACCTCTAATCACTGCTGGTCAATTGGTAAATACTTTAATAAATACCCGCACTGCACGGGAATACCAAAAAGTCTCCAACCAGGCCAACAGCAGCGAATCGCTTCGGGCGGCAGAAGTTGGGACTGGTCAATTAGCCCAGGTGCAAATTTTAGCCGAGCTGGATACGGGCCTATATCTCAGCAACTTGCACTATCTCAACTGGAGCGATCGACAGTCTGGCCGGATTACCGGGATGACTCGGTATGCTTGTTTCTGGGTAGAAAACGGCGAAATCATCGCACCGATTAACAATCTCCGCTTTGATGAGAGCCTATACAACTTCTGGGGCAATAACCTGCTGGCCGTGACCAATTTTGCGGAGTATGCAGCAGATGTGGACAGTTATGGCCAGCGCAGTTTGGGCGGTAGTTGGGTACCAGGAATGCTAATCGAAGATTTCACGTATACCTTATAAGCCAAACTCACGCAGAGCTGGCACAAAATTGTTTTGCTCATGACTAGATCCAGTCAACTTAAAAATTGCAAACCGCTGTAGAGGCGATAGTTCTGCCCATTGATTTAGACTAATTTCCAGGCCAGCATTACTACACCGGGATTGGATCAATGCAGGAATCACTGTCATATCTGACCAAGGAGGAGCTGGATCGATCGGCAACTCCGTAGCAGTTTCACCAGTTCTCGATCGAATCATTTCCACCAACAATTCACGATACTTTTGGATTTCGGCGGCATTGTCGGTTGTATGGTCGGCTAGCTGCTGTCGATCGGCTAAATCAAATTTTTCCCATTGGGGTAACTTGAGCTTAATCCCGCACATGTCTAGGTGGTAGCGCACCTGCATCGGGATGCAACGCAAGGATTTTACAAAATCGGCTTCAAACTGAAAAAATACGGCCATGGCTAATCTTTAATACTAGTGTGGGCGATCGATCGAATGAAATCAACGCAGTATTGAGCAGCTACCCACTCAGCGCGAGCAGTGGGTAATAATTCAAAAGTGTTGAATTAGCTATTTGTTGGTACGCTCCAGTTCTTCACGTAAAACCCTACGCAGTATTGTTTCTAATGGCTCACGACGTTGCTGAATATACATACAAAGAGCTTCATTAATCAAAGTTTGGTAGTTGCCGCCACCAGCAGCATGAACTTGCTCCCGAAACCAATTTAGTACTTCATCATCTAACCGAATGGTAATACGAGTTTTACCGGCTGGCAGCGGATCGATCGCCCCCCGTTTTCCTTGGCTGAAATCGTACTCAGTATCCATTGTTTATCCCTCTTCGTATTGAGTTAGTTCAGGTCGCGTTGCTTTCCGAGCCGAAATTAGCCGAATTTCTTTTTCACGATAGGTATATATCACCACAAGAATTCGACAAAAAGCATCAACACCAATGGTAATGAACCGTTCCTCATCAAATCGTTCATCGCAGACTGTTACAGACAAATCATCGGCAAACACCGAGACAGCATCAGCAAAATCGATACCGTGCTTTTTGAGATTAGTGGCAGCTTTATAGTTGTCCCATTGATAAGTAGCAAGGCTCAATTAAATGTAAAATAGATTGACCTGAAACCCTTGCCCAGACCAAAACTATCTTAAGTTTAATTAGATACACCTACTTATGACATATTTTTCATTATATGCACATTTGTACACAAAAATTCCCCTGGAGTCATGACAGCCCAGGGAAATCTAACAATAGAATGAAAACTCAGGCAACGTTAAGGTTACAAAATCTTAAAAGCGATAGGCAAAGTTGATACCGACATCAAAGCTACCGCCAGAGACAGACGAGCTGCCCTTGAAGCCGCCAGGGCCGGAAATATCTAGGGAGCCAGTTTTAGAAAAATTATAGGTGCCGCTCAAACCAGCAGTGAAGTCTGGAGAAATTTCGTAATCGGCACCAACCAAAAGACCAATGTTAGTTTCATTAGTGATGGTGTCAAAGTTGCCAGTTTTACCAGCGCCAGATGCAAATAATACTCTGGGGCCAATATATCCGCTGAGCTTTTTGTCGGCAGATTCAAAATCATAGGTAACAGCTGCGCCATAGGCAACACCAGAACCTGGAGTGAAGCCAATAGCTTCTGTGCGGGCGACAAAAGATACGTAGGTTTTAGCAGTAGCTAGCGCGTCTTTCTCCGCTTGGGTCTGAGTAGCCACAGGCTTAGACAAAGCACTGCTTAAGTTATCTGCGATCGCATCGGCCTGTGCATCTGTCAAAGTCACATTGTAAGCAGTCTTAACTGCCGCTCTTTTTTCCGCAGGAGTTGACGCAGAAAAAGCATCTCCATCTCCAATGGCGTTAGCTAAAATATTTTGCTCAGCAGTTCGGTTGGCAGGAAGCACCGTCAAAGCTTCGCTCGTGCGCTTGGCAACATCATCAGCTTGCTGATCGTTCAAGTTGAGATCAGTGAATAGTTTTACCTGTGCTCTCTTTTCCTCAGGAGTTAGGGTGGCAAAATTACTTAAATTACCTGAGCCATTCAACACAGCTTTACTGAAGTCCACACCACTAACATCAGGAGTATGACCAAACAGCACCATAGGTCTAAAAGATAGCGGTACACCTGGATTAGCAATCTTAGCTTTAATACCAAAAGAAGTGCCGCCACCACTAAACTCGATCGCTGCACCCACCGAATTTAATTTCGTTGCCGTGGATTTTTTTTCTTGAGCATTTGCACTACCAGCTATCAGAAGAGAAGAGAGCGGCACTAGACTTGATACGATTCATGATTTTGAGTTTAAAGAGGTCTTTAAACACCATTCCCAAAATCTAGAAAGTTTACACAAAAACCCAGACATCTATGCAAACTATTTCTTCAACTGCGCGTGAGTAACAATCCTGTTACTGCAAAATATCACCTATAGATTAGTATTTACTTCTGAACCTACGATCGCCACTGAAAAAATCAGCTTAAAACCAACACCCAACAAAGATCGCAGACTCTGCTAAGATATTAAAGCTCAGCGTTAAGATATATCTCAATCTGCTGCGAACTGCTAAGGTTGAGACCCCCGACGTATTACACAATTGCTCACTAATAGCAGTTCTAGGAGAATTACCACCCATGGTGCAAATGGCAGCCAGTTTGGCACTTGACTTTCAAAGTGAAGCTTATAAAGATGCCTATAGTCGTATCAATGCGATCGTGATCGAGGGCGAAGACGAAGCTCACGACAACTACGTCAAGCTAGCTGACATGCTACCTGATCAGCAAGAAGAGCTGGTTAAGCTCTCCCGCATGGAACTCAAACACAAAAAAGGCTTTGAAGCCTGTGCCAAAAACTTGAGCGTCATCGCTGATCTGAGCTTCGCCAAAGAGTTTTTTGCTCCTTTACATCATAATTTTCAGATCGCAGCCGACGCTGGCAAACTGGTTACTTGCTTGCTAATTCAATCTCTCATCATTGAATGCTTTGCAATCGCCGCATATAACATCTATATTCCCGTCGCTGACGACTTTGCCCGCAAAATCACTGAAGGCGTAGTCAAAGACGAATATATGCATTTAAACTTCGGCGAAGAATGGTTAAAAGCCAATCTAGATATTGCCAAGGCCGAACTCCAAGAAGCCAACAAACAAAACCTGCCCCTGGTATGGAAAATGCTAAACCAAGTAGCAGGCGATGCCAAAGTACTGGGGATGGAAAAAGACGCTTTAGTTGAAGACTTTATGATTGCTTACGGCGAAGCACTTGGCAATATTGGCTTCAGTACCGGCGAAATCATGCGGATGTCTGCTTATGGACTAATGGGAGCCTAAGCAGAGCAACATCTGCTACTTTTCGATTCGAGTTCCACACTCCAATAGTTCAAAAAATTCCCCATGTTTGGTCTCATCGGTCATCTCACCAGTTTAGAACACGCCAAAACTGTCGCCAAAGATTTAGGCTACCCGGAATATGCTGATCAGGGTCTAGATTTTTGGTGCAGCGCACCGCCTCAGACTGTCGATCATATCAAAGTAACGAGCATCACCGGTCAGATCATCGAAGGCCAATACATAGAATCTTGCTTTTTGCCCGAGATGCTGGCTACCCGCCGGATCAAAGCTGCCATTCGCAAGATTCTCAACGCGATGGCACATGCTCAAAAGCAGGGTATTGATATTACTGCTCTGGGCGGATTCTCTTCGATTATTTTTGAAGAGTTTGATCTCAGCAACAATAAACAAGTCCGCAATGTAGAACTAGACTTTGAGCGCTTTACCACCGGCAATACCCACACTGCCTACATTATCTGTCAGCAGGTCGAACAAGGCGCGCAGCAGCTCGGTATCGATTTAACTACTGCTAAAGTCGCTGTCATCGGCGCGACTGGCGATATTGGCAGTGCCGTCTGTCGGTGGCTTACCACCAAAACAACAGTAAAAGATTTACTTCTAGTCGCTCGTAACCAAGAGCGGCTGCAAAGTCTCCAAGCTGAACTAGGCGGTGGACAAATTCTTGATCTATCGATCGCACTCACCGAAGCCGATATCATTGTCTGGGTCGCCAGTATGCCCAAGGGAGTGGAAATCGACCCCAGCAAGCTTCAGCAACCTTGCTTACTTATTGATGGTGGCTACCCCAAGAATCTCGGCAGTAAAGTGCAGCACCCCCACGTCCATGTCATGAATGGTGGGATTGTTGAACATTCGCTAGATATAGACTGGAAAATCATGAACATTGTCAGCATGGATGTACCAGCCAGACAGCTTTTCGCTTGTTTCGCGGAGTCCATGATTTTAGAGTTTGAAAAATGGCATACCAATTTTTCTTGGGGTCGCAATCAAATTACCGTAGCCAAAATGGAACAGATTGGTCATGCTTCTGTTAAACATGGCTTTCGTCCTTTGCTTTCTCTCATTAGTGGCTAATTCGTTTACTTTATCCCCTCGATCGCTATGGCAGTAGAACGCAAACCCCTGCTCCTGGACTTTGAAAAACCGCTTTTTGAGCTTCAGCAAAAAATTCAGAATATTCGCGAACTTGCCGAAGAAAGTGGCGTCGATGTTTCTAGTCAACTCCAACCACTAGAAACCAAGTACGTGCAGCTGCAAGAAGAAATTTTCAGTAATCTAAATCCCTCTCAGCGCCTGCAACTGGCTCGTCACCCCCGTCGCCCCAGTACCCTGGACTATATACAGGCGATCACTGATGAGTGGATTGAATTGCATGGCGATCGCGGCGGTCGTGATGATCCAGCCTTAGTGGGGGGCATCGCCCGCCTCGATGGGATGACCGTCATGATGCTCGGCCATCAAAAAGGTCGCGACACCAAAGATAATGTTGCTCGCAATTTTGGCATGGCCGCCCCTAGTGGTTATCGTAAAGCCATGCGGCTGATGGAACATGCTAACCGGTTTGGGATGCCTATTTTAACTTTCATTGACACACCCGGTGCTTGGCCAGGCTTAGAGGGAGAAGAACTCGGTCAAGGAGAGGCGATCGCCTACAACCTACGCGAAATGTTTTTGCTGGAAGTACCGATTATTTGCACAGTGATTGGAGAAGGTGGTTCTGGTGGAGCATTAGGAATTGGAGTAGGCGATAGACTACTGATGCTCGAGCATTCCGTCTACACCGTAGCCACACCCGAAGCCTGCGCCGCCATCCTGTGGAAAGATGCCAAGAAGGCTCCCCAAGCAGCGGAAGCCTTACGCATTACAGCTCAAGATCTAAAGCAGCTGGGGATTTTAGATCAAATTTTACCGGAGCCTTGGGGTGGTGCCCACGCTAACTCAATCAAAGCAGCAGAAACTTTACGCCAGTCCCTAATTGCCAATTTGAAGGAACTCCTCCAATTAGGCATTGCCGACTTACAAGAACAGCGCTACCAAAAATTCCGGCAAATGGGAATCTTCCTAGAAGAAAAAACTCTGTAGCATCATGTTATAATCCTTATGATAATTATTAACAAAAGTTCACAATCACAGGGCGATTTACTAATCTATAAAGATCGGCAATGGCAAATAGAACAGCATTAATTACTGGAGCAAGTAGTGGTATAGGCAAAGCCACCGCTTTAGCCTTTGCCAAAGCAGGCATCAATCTACTTCTAGTTGGTCGCTCCCAAAAGCGTTTACAACCAGTATTAGCGGCAGCCAAGGCAGCAGGAGTTCAAGCAAAAGCTTACGAAGTAGATCTTATTCAGCT
>JAYUSR010000053.1:0-7040 GCA_043755575.1 Synechococcales cyanobacterium | reverse complement strand
TCCTGATGCGATGAAAGCTCCTGATGCTAAGGGTGATGCCATGAAAGCTCCTGGTGCTAAAGGTGATGCTCCAAAATCTCTTGATGGTAAGCCCGATGCAGCTCCATCAGCTACCAAAAAACCATAGTCGAAGCAAATAATTTGGCTTGAATAGTGTTGCCACTAAAGTGTAAACAGGCTTTGATGATCTGTGCGGCTTTGGTGGCATTAATTTTATATAGCTACGTAATCGTAAATTGCTTGAAAATGTTAGCCTATTTTCTATCTGTTCTAGTTGGTACTGGTAGTGTCGGGATGTACTTTGCTGCCTTCTTTTTTCCAGAAATTTATCGCAAGCATGACTTGCTCTGGAGCGGGGTTGGTTTGCTCTATGCTCTGGTTTTATGGGTAGAAGCAGACCAGTTGAATGGTGGTTTATTGGTGGGGCAGACCGCAAGTGTTTTATTACTCAGTTGGTTTGCTTGGCAAAATATTACTCTCCGGCAGCAACTAACTAATTTTGACCAACAGCTGTTGCCATCAGTTAACGACCAACAAAAATCACCCCTCGCATCAGGATTAGAGCAAAAAGAGCAAGCGGTGGTGGCCAATCTTTCACAGCCTTGGATTGAAATCAGGCAAGAATTTCCGGCGGTTGAGCAGCCAACTGATACTGTGATCGATCGAGATTCTGAGTCATAGCTCAAAAGCTCTTAACTACGTGAGATCGATCGAATCCCAGAGAATGCTAGAATAAGCAGCTGGTTCCCAGACGAAAGCTATAGGAGAAATGATTGTGGCACGGATGTACTATGATGCTGATGCTAATTTAGATTTACTGAAAGGTAAGACTGTAGCCATTATTGGCTATGGTTCCCAAGGCCATGCCCATGCTCTCAACCTCAAAGATAGTGGGGTGAACGTATTAATTGGGTTATATCCCGGCAGTAAATCGGCCGTAAAAGCTGAGGCTGAAGGCTTAAGCGTGAAGAGTGTCGCCGATGCCTCCCAAGCAGCAGACTTTATTATGGTTTTGCTACCGGATGAAGTGCAAAGATCCATATATGAATCGGAAATCAAACCACATCTCACTGCGGGTAAAGTCTTGGCTTTTGCCCATGGCTTCAATATTCATTTTGGCCAAATTGTGCCCCCAGCGGATGTCGATGTAGTCATGATTGCGCCGAAGGGACCTGGTCATTTAGTACGACGCACCTACCAGCAAGGTCAAGGTGTACCAGCATTGATTGCCGTTTATCAAGATGCCACTGGTCAGGCGCGCGATCGAGCGATGGCCTATGCCAAAGGAATCGGCGGTACCCGTGCCGGAGTACTAGAAACTACCTTTCGTGAAGAAACTGAAACCGACTTATTTGGGGAGCAAGCCGTACTGTGTGGCGGTTTGAGTGCCCTGATCAAGGCTGGTTTTGAAACCTTGGTCGAAGCTGGTTATCAGCCAGAACTGGCTTACTTTGAGTGTATGCACGAAGTGAAACTGATTGTTGATTTAGTAGTAGAAGGCGGCTTGTCTACAATGCGCGACAGTATTTCTAATACAGCAGAGTATGGAGACTATACCCGGGGGCCTCGGATCATCACTGCCGAAACTAAGGCCGAGATGAAAAAAGTCTTGCAAGAGATTCAATCTGGTCAGTTTGCGCGGGAATTCGTGCTCGAAAAACAGGCTGGCAATCCAGGCTTTACGGCGATGCGTCGCCAAGAAGCCGAGCATCCGATCGAAGTGGTCGGTAAAGACTTACGAGCAATGTTTAGCTGGCTCAAGAGAGTTTAAGTTAAGTGTAAAGTCCTCCCCACCGGGAGGACTTTTTTTAGCGGCGGCGTTGCCAACTAGGCATCGCTCCACCTAACAGCAGGCCACTACCAAGAGCGATAGCTAACAACAAACCAGTCGGTAACGGAACAGACTGCCAGAGCAAAAACTTAAGCGATACCAAGGTGGCGTTTTGCACAGAAATCAGGGCAATAGCAACGATCCAGATCGTAACGATGCCGATCACCGATCTACTCCATAGCTTATTGATATTCAATGTCTGCTTTGCCCCAATTTTAGACCTAATTCTAGCGTATCGAACCCCAAAAATGCCGCAGAAGCTGCTGGCTTGGGTTAAGATTTGAAAAATTGTTTGCAGTGAGTGAGCCTTTAGTGCGACGCTGCTGGATTTTATTCATTTACCTATTTTCTAACTTTGCCTGTAGATTACGATCTAGTTATTGTTGGGAACACCCCAGCGGCACAGGTGGCCGCTGTCGCAGCGGTGGAGTTATCGGCGCGGGTTGCTTTGGTTCTGCCCTACCGCGCGACCAGTTGCTACGCACATCTTTACCCTCATGCTCTGCATCAAGCTAGCTTACGGCAGTCGGCTCACTGGGATGCCCATTATCCGTGGCAGTACGCCCAAGCAACAGTTGGCCACTTTGCTCAGCGGTCTGCACCAGTCCTTTTGGCGGCGCAGGGTGTAGATATCATCAATGGTAATGGTGAATTTAGTCGAAAGTCGCAACTAGCCTTTCATATAGATCAGCGCCGTTTGACTGCGAAAAAATATCTATTAGCAATGGGTAGTCAACCGCAAATTTTTAATATTCCCGGATTGAGCCAAACTGGTTATTTGACCCTGGACACCTTATCCACCGTGGTTAAGAGCGAAAAAGTTCCTCGGCGTTGGGCAATTATTGGCACTGAGGCGATCGGAGTAGAATTAGCTCAGACTCTATGTCGGTTGGGTTGTCGAGTGACATTGCTAGTAGAATCCGATCAGGTTTTACCCGAAGAAGATCCGGAAGCGGTAGCAATTATTCAAGCCCAGTTGGAAGCGGCAGGGGTAATTTTAGTCACTCAAGTAGTTGTGACGAAAGTAGGAGTTCAAGAAGGTGCCAAATATTTAGTAGTGAATGATCAAAACATCTATGTCGATGAAATCTTTTTAGCAGCCCCCGCCCGTCCGCTAGTAGCAGATTTTGGTTTAGATAATGTAAGCGTAGAGTACGATGACCAAGGGATTTTTACCAATCAACGATTGGAGACCAGCAATAAGCGTATTTTGGCCTGTGGCAGTGTCTGCGGCAAGGTCTTGGGCGGTTATGATGGCGAGCACTTAGCGGAGTATGAAGCCAAATTAGCTGTGCAAAATGCGCTCACATCGCAGCCCCAGTCCACTAAATACGGCCACATTCCTTGGGTGGTTTTTAGCGATCCCCAGTTAGCGCGGGTTGGTCTTACTGTGGGTGCTGCCCAGCGCCGGTTTCAACAGCGACTTGTATTTCTGCAAGCAGATTATTTAAACAATCCGAAGGCCATGATGTCTGAAACTAATGTAGGCTTTATCAAGATGGTGGTACGCCGCAATGGTCAAATCGTGGGAGCGACGATCGTGGGTCCTGATGCTGCCGAGTTGATGCAAATAATTGCCCTAGCCATCCGCCAGCAACTACATATTGAAATTTTGAGCCGCTTTCCTGGTGTAACTCTGACGCATACACATTTGGTGGTGGCGGCGGCACAGCAGTGGCGACGACCATCTCTCTGGTTGCAAATTATTGATCCAATATTGCAAGGGCTGGTGGCGATTAATCGTGTATTGGCTGAAATCACTAGTCGGGTTACTTCTCTATTTGGTGGTTCTATCCAGCCTGGTCGTCAGGTCAAGAAAAAGAAGCCTGGCCTCCGGCTCTAAGTAATATTTGGTTCTAATATTTGGGTTCATGCCAAAAAGTTATTAAACTAATAAAGTTTTGAAACATGGGGATATTGGCGGATTCTTCTCTTAATTCTAAAGATCACAGAAAGATTCAGCTTACTTAACCTAAGCACAATTTGTAGAGATTTCTAGACTAGGTGTATAACTAAGGCAGTAGATCAGCAATAATAAAAAGCGTACTGCCTTGCGCCTTGGTGCAGGCTCTCCACCCGCCATTGGTTATGTCAGACACAAATATTGAATCGGTGCTTCACGAAGAACGAGTATTTCCCCCCTCTCCAGAGTTTTCCCAAGGGGCGCAGATCAAGAGCATGGCTGAATACGAAGCGCTCTGCACCAAAGCTGCGGCTGATCCAGCTAAATTCTGGGCGGATTTAGCCACTCAAGAATTACATTGGTTTAAGCCTTGGGATCAAGTATTAGACTGGAGCAACCCCCCTTTTGCTAAATGGTTTGTGGGTGGTCAGCTGAATATTTCTTACAACTGTCTCGATCGACACCTCACCACTGACCGACGTAATAAACCGGCCTTGATCTGGGAAGGCGAACCGGGTGACACCCGCACCCTAACTTATTTTCAGCTGCACCAAGAAGTGTGCCAGATGGCCAATGTCCTCAAGAAATTGGGTGTGACCAAAGGCGATCGAGTGGGCATTTATATGCCCATGATTCCGGAAGCCGCCATGGCCATGTTGGCCTGTGCCCGGATTGGGGCAGTACATACAATCGTTTTTGGTGGTTTTAGCGCTGAAGCCCTACGCGATCGACTAGTGGCTGGGGAAGTGAAACTGGTGATCACTGCTGATGGTGGTTGGCGCAAAGATGCGATCGTTCCCCTGAAAGTACAGGTCGATCAGGCGATTGCCAACAACGCTTGTCCCACAGTGCAAAAAACCTTGGTTGTGCAACGCACCAAGCAAGAAACTGCGATGGAAACCGGCCGCGATTATTGGTGGCATGAAGAACAGGCGATCGCCTCCCCCGACTGCCCAGCGGAGGCGATGGATGCTGAGGATATGCTATTCATTCTGTACACCTCGGGCAGTACTGGTAAACCAAAGGGCGTAGTACATACCACTGGCGGTTACAACCTCTATTCCCACATCACTACTAAATGGATTTTCGACTTAAAAGATAGCGATGTTTATTGGTGTACCGCTGATGTGGGCTGGATTACTGGTCATAGCTACATTGTCTACGGTCCGCTCTCTAATGGTGCTACTACATTGATGTATGAAGGCGCGCCGCGCCCCAGCAATCCCGGCTGCACTTGGGATGTGATCGCCAAGCACAAAGTCACGATTTTCTACACTGCACCGACGGCGATTCGTACTTTCATCAAAATGGGCGAAGAAATCCCAAATACCCGCGATCTGTCTACGCTGCGGCTGTTGGGTACCGTCGGTGAACCAATTAACCCGGAAGCCTGGATGTGGTATCACCGCGTAATTGGCGGCGGTCGTTGTCCGATCGTCGATACCTGGTGGCAAACCGAAACCGGCGGTATTATGATTACCGCCTTACCGGGAGCGATTCCCACCAAACCTGGCTCGGCAACCCGGCCTTTCCCCGGGATTATGGCCGAGGTAGTGGATATGACTGGGCAAAAAGTACCTGCTAATGCCGGTGGTTATTTGGTGATCAAACATCCTTGGCCGGGAATGCTGCGCAATGTTTACGGCGACCCCGATCGCTTCCGCAAAACCTACTGGGAAGAAATTCCACCCCAGGATGGTAAATATCTATATTTCGCTGGCGATGGTGCCCGTCAGGATGCCGACGGCTACTTCTGGGTAATGGGGCGGGTTGATGACGTGATCAACGTCTCCGGGCACCGCTTGGGCACCATGGAAGTGGAGTCGGCGCTGGTTTCACATCCAGCTGTGGCCGAAGCGGCGGTAGTGGGCAAGCCGGATGATCTCAAGGGCGAAGAAATTGTGGCTTTCGTGACCCTGGAGCATACCTTTACGGCTAGTGATGCCTTGATGAAAGAGCTGAAACTGCATGTCGGCAAGGAAATTGGAGCAATCGCCAGACCTGGTGAAATCCGGTTTACGGATGCTTTGCCTAAAACGAGGTCAGGTAAGATTATGCGCCGGTTGCTCAGGTCTTTAGCGGCGGGTGAGGAGGTGACTGGCGATACTTCGACTTTGGAGGATCGATCGGTACTCGATCGACTGCGTCAAGATGCCTAATGCTATTTTTTATTGAATTGCACTTGATACATCTGAAATAACTTGCCGGGCTTGGTGGCCGTTACTCGGCCACCAGCCTCTTTGACCAAAGCCGTGATTTGTGCCAATGGCGATAAATAGACCTCCGCTCCCAGGTACATTTCTAAAATTGACCAGTTCTCGGCCAGTTCGGCGGCTGGATTGATCGCATCAAACACAAAAATTCCATCAGGTTTTAATACTCGTTTGACTTCTTGCAACACCAGCTCCCAATATTCGGGGGGGTAGTAGCAGCTAAACCCGGTGGCAACCACTCGATCGAACATCGCATCTTCATACTTTAATTGGTGCGCCGCCCCGGCTTGCACTCCTTTAAACAACTTGGAATTGAGTTGGGAACCGCGTGAATTCAGCGCCGCCTGCGCGACGGTGCTAATTTCTTGGCCATAGAAATAGGTTTGCCAATCGCGCCAATCATAGATCAAAAAACTCACGCCGCAGCCGATATCTAAGCAGCGGTGATTTTTACTAAATTTGCTCAGTTCCCAAAAAGGCGAGGTGGTTTCCTGTGCCAAATCACGACTCACCCATTGCCGGAAGATGGGCATGGCTTCTACTTCGGGGGGCAAATCGAAGGATTCTTGGCGAAACTCTTTATCGAATCTTTGTCGGACGCGATCGATGTGGCTAGACCAATCTTGGGGTGGGGAAGGAATGGAGGTATACATTAAGTCGGGATTCGATCGAATGATCCCTGTGGGGTTTTGGATAGGAACAGCTTACGCTATTTGTTGACTAGATTGATGAGTGTTCATTCCTAAGATCTTGCAACATTTTTTTAACTGTTAGCTTCAATGGTGGCAAATCCATTTCACTAATATCCCAAATGGCTCGTCGATCAATTTTAAAGTATTCATGCACCAGCATATTTCTCAGCCCGATAACCTGTCGCCAAGGAATCATAGAATATCGACTCAATCTTTCTGGAGACAAGGCGTTGGCTGCTTCACCGATAATTTGGAAATGATGAACCATCCAAACTTGGATGAGTTCTTGTTCGTCAAAAGCTTGTTTTCCTTGACTGGCATAACGGTCAACGGCGATAATCGCGTCTAAAATGTCTTCTAGCCGTTCATCTCTCTTCTCACAAAACAACCGCTTCTTGAAG
>JAYUSR010000052.1:0-7052 GCA_043755575.1 Synechococcales cyanobacterium | reverse complement strand
GGGAGAAAGACTGCGGCACCACCCGAGGCGTATTCGTGCGGCCGATGATGGATGGTGAACGCACCTTGATTCCCATCGGCGATCGACTGTTTGGTCGGATACTAGCCGCCCCCGTGCATCATCCCAAAACCAAAGAAATGCTGGGTGATCGCAATGACGAGCTAGACGAAGCATTGATAAAAAAAATTAGCGACGCGAACTTAAAAGAAGTCTACGTTCGATCGCCATTGACCTGCGAAGCGGCCAGATCCATCTGTCAAACTTGCTATGGCTGGAGTTTAGCCTATGTGAAGATGGTGGATCTGGGAGAAGCAGTGGGGATTATTGCCGCTCAGTCAATCGGTGAACCAGGCACCCAGCTAACCATGCGGACATTCCATACCGGTGGTGTATTTACCGGCGAAGTCGAAAAACAACTGCGCGCTAAAGTAGATGGCACCATCCGTTATGGCACCTTGCGCACCCGCTCGATGCGGACTCGACATGGGGATGATCGCGAACAAGTCGAAGCTAATGGTGAATTTTATTTAGAGCCTAGCGGCAAAGGTAAAAAGCAGACCTTCTCGCTCACTGTCGGTTCAACGCTATTGATCGCCGATGGGACAGAAGTCAAAGCTGGCAACTTATTAGCAGAAGTGGCACTAGCTAAGGGGCGACGTTCCACCGAAAAAGCGACTAAAGACGTAGCTACTGATTTAGCTGGGGAAGTTCTGTTTGCGAATATTACTCCCGAAGAAAAAACTGACCGTCAGGGTAACACCACCCGCATCGCTCAAAAGGGCGGTCTGGTGTGGGTGTTATCGGGCGAAGTCTACAACTTGCCACCTGGTGCCGAGCCTGCCATCCAAAATGGTGAGCCAGTAGATTTGGATGGCATGTTGGCCGAGACCAAGCTGATTTCAGTCAATGGCGGGGTCGTGCGTCTACGAGGCGAGCGGGAGATTGATATTATTACGGCTTCAGTTTCCCTAGACGATGCCACCGTTACCATCGAAAGTAGCGGCAGTCGCGATAGATATGTAGTAGCCACGGCTCAAGGACAACGCTTCCATCTGATTGCCCCACCGGGTACCAAGGTGCTAAACCAAACTCCGATCGCCGAACTAATTGACGATCAATACCGCACTCGCACTGGCGGCATCATCAAATATGCCGACATCGAAGTGCAAAAGAAAGGCAAGGCCAAGCAAGGTTACGAAGTGGTCAAGGGCGGCACAATTTTGTGGGTGCCCGAAGAATCCCACGAAGTCAACAAAGACATTACTTTGTTGAACGTCGAAGACGGTCAGTATGTAGAAGCTGGTACCGAAGTTGTCAAAGACATCTTCTGCGCCACCAGCGGGATTGTGGAAATTGTCCAGAAAAACGACATTCTGCGCGAAATCACCATCAAACCTGGTGATCTATTCTTACTAGATGACCCCGAAAGTGGTCAATCAGTCACCGGCACCCTGGTCAATCCTGGCCAAAAACCAGTACCAGAAATGGCAGAAGTTACCGAGATGCGTTACCTAGAGTATGTTGAAACCCCAGATGGTTCAGCTTTACTACTACGGCCAGTAATAGAATACCAAGTACCTGACGAGCCGAACATGCCATCTCAGGCATCAATCAATAAGTCCGGCGGCGGTAGTTCGATCGAACTACGGGCAGTCCAGCGTGTCCCTTACAAAGATGGGGAACGAGTTAAGTCGGTAGACGGCGTAGAACTACTCCGCACCCAGCTGGTACTGGAAATGGAGGGTGAAACCTCCGCAGCCACCCAATTGGCAGCAGATATTGAGCTGGTGCCCGACGAAGACAACCCAGATGTCAGTCGCTTGCAACTGGTAATCTTGGAATCTTTAGTAATTCGGCGCGATACCGCTGCCGATCCTTTAGGTGGCAGTACTCACACTGAACCATTAGTCACCGATGGCCAGCAAATTGCCCCCGGAGCAGTAGTTGCCCGCACCGAAATTCGCTGTAAGCATCCTGGTGAAGTACGTGGCATTCGGGAGGGAGAAGAACTAGTGCGCAGAGTACTAGTAATTCGTGACCTCGATCGGATCACCGTTGACACGGCTGGTGAAACAGCCAGCATCAAAGTCGGCCAACTCATCGTGGCTGGTAGCGAAATTGCTCCGGGTATTCCGACCCCCGAATCTGGTCAAGTACTGGAAATCGGCAAGGATGGCATCGTCCTGCGTTTAGCTCGTCCCTATCGGGTGTCACCCGGCGCCATCTTGCACATTGATAATGGCGACTTAGTTCAACGGGGTGACAACCTAGTATTACTCGTATTTGAACGAGCCAAGACCGGAGATATTATCCAAGGTCTGCCCCGGATTGAAGAACTACTAGAAGCGCGCAAACCCAAAGAAGCTTGTATTCTTTGTCGCCGGGATGGGTCTGCCACCGTTGTTTACAGCGATGACGGCGAGCCACTAGAAATCAAGGTCATTGAGGCTGGTGGCCTGGTCGCCGAATATCCCCTCGGCCCTGGTCAAAACATCATTGTTTCTGACGGTGAAGAAGTGACCGCTGGCCAACCGCTGACAGATGGTCCTTGCAACCCCCACGAAATCCTAGAAACCTTCTTTGAGCACCACCGCGAAAGCCATGATGTTTACGAAGCAGCCCTGCTCGCTCTCCAAAAAGCCCAGTCTTTCTTGGTGAACGAAGTGCAGTCAGTATACCAATCCCAAGGGGTGGACATCTCCGATAAACACATTGAAGTAATCGTCCGCCAGATGACTTCTAAAGTACGGATCGACGACGGCGGCGACACCACCATGTTGCCTGGTGAACTCATCGAACTGCGCCAAGTGGAGCAAGTCAATGATGCCATGTCAATTACTGGTGCGGCACCAGCCGTTTACACCCCCATGCTGCTGGGAATTACCAAAGCATCGCTCAATACCGATAGCTTTATCTCAGCCGCTAGTTTCCAAGAAACTACTCGGGTGCTGACAGAAGCAGCGATCGAAGGTAAATCAGACTGGTTACGTGGACTTAAAGAAAACGTGATCATCGGACGATTGATTCCAGCAGGGACTGGTTACAATGCCTACGAAGAATCGATGGCCAGCTTCGACAGCGATCTGGGCGCGGGCATGATGTACGGCTACGAAGGGAACTTGGTCGGTACCGACGAAGATATGATTCTGGACGATCAAAGCGCTCGCCGCTATGATTTCGATGACTCACCCGAGGGCTTCTCGATCTTCTCCCCTAGCAAAGATGGTTTCAACGATGAAGACAACTTGCCAATGGGTGGACCAACGGTCAGTACCAACGAAGTTGACGATGACTGGGAAGAGAGCAGTAGCAGTGATGATCTAGAAGAAGATGATTTTAGCTAAGTAATTAGCAATAAAAATTTAAAAAAGTGGTAGAGCTGTTAATTCCCTACCACTTTTTTATTACCTTGATTACTTACGTCCAAGCAGGATCATCGTACAAGGCAATTACTACTTCGGCCTGACCAGCTGGCACTCCACTAATGCAAGCACAAACCATATCTTGTCCCACAATTTCCACCTCACAGGCATGACAAGCACCCGATAGACAACCAGTAGGGATTTCGACTCCAGCTCGCTGAGATACTTGCAAGAGTGGTTCGCCAACAGCAGCCATCACAGTGATGTTATCAGGCATGAATTGCACTTTTACTTGCATTAAAAACACCGGATGATTTGTGAAAACAATATATAAACAATATGAATCGAAGATGTATCCTAGCTAAAAAACAGTGCTGATAGCAGTAAAAATTATGATATTTTTATTACATTCATACTAGTTGTACTAACTCTGTACAATTACTTGATTAGTTAAAGTAGTACAATTTGGGAGTAAGCATATTTTGGCGCAGACTTACTGGCACAGCAAGGTCTCTCATATATGAATTTGGCTAATGAAAATGTAGTCGTGGCACTAATTGTACGCTATGGATTTGACCTGGGTGGACAATCAGCGTTAGCGTTAGTACGATCCTGGAGCTGTAAATACGATCCCAGCTTTTTATCACTAGCTGTGGTAGAGTCTCTCCACCTGGGTCGATACAAAGCAGTGTCGATCGAACAAGTTTTGAGTAGCTGGCAACGGCGGGGAGAAGTTATCCCCCACTTTAGTGCAGAGTTTGCTGAAATGATCAGCGGCCCAGAAGTCTTGGCCAAGTTGACAATTGCCAATGAGGAAGAAAGCGTAGAAGAGCTGGAGTTGGAAAAAACTTTATTTTCAGACAGCGAAATTGCCGAAGCGCATCGATCAACTGAAGTTTTTGAGTTAAGCGACCCAGCTCTAGATGAAGGATTAGGATTACCGGAACCGGCAGTATCACAATCGCTCCTGGCCACCACCCCTCAATCGGTATCGCTAAACCCCATAGTTTATCCACACGTAGCGCCGCGCCCATACCAAGATAATTGGTACCAAATAGAAGAAACTACCAATGAAACAACTTTCGCGCCACCGGCTCAAGTTTCTCAGTTTTATTACAAGCTCCGAGCAGTAGCAGCATCAGCTCCAGCCCGCGAAAAAAATAATCGCCATTGGCAGCAGGTTAACCACCACCCATCCTAATTTCTGAGCAAAAAGAAGCTAAACTCCAGCCCGCAGGATTTTTTTGGACACTAGTCCGGAGACGAAGATTGGGGCTAGCAAACCAGATCCGTTCTTCAATCTGCATTAGCTGGTAGGTGAGAAACAGAGTCAACGCCTCATCTTCTCCTACCTGAAATTTGCCTAGCGGCATTTGCTGTCCATCGACCATCCAGAGCAATGACCCAGAGAGAGAGTTAGCAGTGGTCTCGTCGATCGGCATCAGGACAGTAGTCGTGCTAGTCGGTACCGCATTCTTTGGGGCATTCCACTGCTGAGCTGTCTTAGCGGTTACTTGAATACCAGAAACAGCTGAACTGCCATCAGCAGGATGCTGTTGACGCAGCTGCAATAGCTGGGAGTGATCAGCTGCTAACATTTCGATCGCGATATCAGAGCTGCCATGTTCAGACTGCTGGCTGGTAAGTTGATGGCTAGTGCGCTGCGAGAACCATTTACCGGTACTCATTTCTAAAAACTTCTGAATAGTCATGAATATAAAATACAAAAATTAATTGT
The DNA here is from genome assembly GCA_043755575.1 of Synechococcales cyanobacterium. Lineage (GTDB taxonomy): Bacteria > Cyanobacteriota > Cyanobacteriia > Cyanobacteriales > Chamaesiphonaceae > JAAFHZ01. Next base: position 1,952 of record JAYUSR010000052.1, on the reverse strand, counting down.
GTGAAAAATACCGCTGCTCATAATTCTAGAGCGAATCAGCCGTCACCAGAACCATTAGCAATCATCCGGCACCCAATCGGGTAAGTGACAAAAGCGCCGATTCAGCCACATTAGTATTCTGATCTTTGGCTAAGTATTTTAGAGCGGCCACACTTTTAGGAGATGGTAACTGACCCAAGGATTCCGCTAGGCGTTGTCGCACCAGCCAATCTTCGTGATCAGCAAAGCGCAGAATATGATCGATCGATTCCAAAGCTCTAATTTCGCCCAAGGCCGCGATCGCGGCCTGCGTGACCACCACTTCTGGAGCATCTAGGGCTTTGATTAACACATCAAAAGCGCGGGGGTCTTTCAAATTCCCCAAAGCAACAGCAGCACTAAAGCGCACCAACCAATCAGTATCTTCATAAAAGGCTCGCACCAGGCTATGAAAAGCACGGGCATCTTCCAAATAACCTAGAGCACCCGCAGCATCTGCTCTTATTCCATAATCGGGATCATTTTCGAGTAAACTGACTAGGATTGGGTATGATTCAGCAGTAGCTTTGATTCCCAGTGCAAACACGGCCATCGATCGCAACTGCAAATTTTCATCATGCAAGACTTTTTTGATTAAGGGAAAGGCTTCAGCAGCGGGGACTGCACGGAGCGAAGCTAGTGCCACCATGCGATCCTTAGAATTTTCACTCTCTAATTTGAGAGATAATTCCACCAAGTCGTATTCGCTCATTTATGTTACCAAACCTTTATCTATCAATAGTAACAATATTTTTTTTGTAGTTCTAGGCACATGCTTTTTCATCCCGAATTAGTACAAATTTGCGAGCTAACGATCCGCCAAATCCGAGAAGTATTGGATGTGTATCATGTTTCTATTCAGCGTCATGTCCCAGCAACTGGGGAATGGTATCCCCAGTTGCCAGTGGAAGTCGCTCCCACGCCATCATTTTTGTCTTTAATCGATGGCTTAGATGGAGAACAGCCCACCGAAATCAGTGGCGAGCTAACAGCCATGATGGGGCAACGGTTGCGCAACCTAGAAACGGTTTCTTTTAAAATTATCTCCAAGATTGGATCGGTATCGATCAAAGGAGACTGCATGTTGCTGCCGATCACCTGTCAAGACTTAATCTGGGGCAGAATTTGCATTATCGGTAATCCAGACATTTGGGAACTGCGAGATTTTGATTGGTTGCGGGTACTCGCCAAAGTACTCGGACAATCCATTTTTGCTATTTACCAACTCCAGGTACCTCAAGCTATTCATGACCCAGCATCAGATGACGATCGTCCTGAATCAAATGATGAGTCAGTAGAGATTCTCTATGCCCAACTGACAGAACTAGTCCAGCGGGATCAATACAAAGATGAGTTTATTAGCAAAATTTCCCATGATCTGCGTGCCCCGCTGATGAATATGCGGATGGCACTCAAGATGCTCAAAATTAGTATTGATCAAGATCCAAGTCTGTCAGCACTGTTAAGCAATAAACGCACCCAAAGCTATTGGAATATATTAGAAACAGAGTGTGAGCGAGAGATTAGCCTAGTCAATAATGTTTTAGATTTGCAAAAAATTGAAACCGGCAATGCTCAGCTCCAAAGAAATGAGATTGATATGACCGATTGGCTGGTGTCGATCGCTCAGCCCTATCAATCACGAGCAGCTGACCACCAGCAAAAATTACGCCTGCGCCTCCCGGAGCAGACCGCCCTAGTGATCACTGATGAGGCTTACTTGCAGCGAATTATCTCTGAGCTGTTACACAATGCCTGCAAATACACAGCAATTGGTCAAGAGATTATCTGTGAACTGGAGTATCCAGCACCGCTGCCACTCTTCAGTACGATGGGTACTTCTATGAATGAGGAGGGTAAGAGGCAGGCGAAGAATGCCGTGCCAATTTATTTAACAATTAGCAATCAAGCCGTCGTAGATGCCGCCGACTTGC
>JAYUSR010000051.1:0-2429 GCA_043755575.1 Synechococcales cyanobacterium | reverse complement strand
AAGAATATTGGCGGCTTGATTAAAACATGGTCAGGAGAAGCCGCCGAAGAACAGCAACTATTCATGTCAAGATTTTTGATTAGTAGCTGGAGATCAGTGATTCGCTGGAACGAAATATTCCAAAACTATTTTGGTGATTTACACAACAAAAAAATCCTGACAGCAGAAGAAATCTGGGCAGAACTTTGGAGCCACCATAATAGATTTAAGCATCAAACAGTACCACCTATCCCAAACCTACTGAGGGTTAATGTACAAAATGGTTGCATCACTCAAGTAATTGGCAATGTTGATGAATTGAGTTGCCGGAGTGTCCTCGCCCAACAACCTGATGCTTTTCCCACCGGCGACGGCTATCAAAGCGTATTTGTAGATGGAAAGTACATCACGGCTGTTTCCATGGCCAGCCAAGTAGCAGGTTGGAGCACAGAACTTGATCAATTAAACTGGCTAGCAAACGCGCTCTCTAGAAGCCCGGACATGCGATGTGTGACTGAATTTTGGTCAGGTTCGCAAGAAGCCATGACTAATAAGCTGAGGAATTTCACCCAGGAATCACTTAAAAATGATGATTATCATGCACGAAAACGATCTTCTCCAGTAATTGATCGAGTGCAAATCCGTAGAGCCACCGAAGCGGAAGAGCAAATGCTAGAAGGGATGGTGGCGATTGAATTTGGCTTATGCCTCTTATTTTATCGAAACACCGAAAAAGAAGCCTTTAATGCCGCTTACAGCATGATTAGCGGCTTCAGTGATAAGGCGTTCAGAATTGAACTAGCCACAGTCCAAGAGCTGTGGTTCCAATCCCTGCCCCACACCTTAGATCGTCTGTTGACAGGCGCGGTGTCACGCACAATTCATACAGACTCAAGGTGTTTACCAGCGTATTTACCCCTGGGAGTGCCAGTATCGATCGCCGACAAAGGCTTTGAGATGCGTGCCAAATGGGGACATACACCAATCTATATGGATCTGGAGAAATACAGAGGCCATATTCAAATCTTTGGCTTGTCCCGAGAAGCTAGTAAAACAGTTTTAGCAGCTAATATTAAAGCTAGTGCATTAGCTCGTGGCCGCTATGTAACAACGATCGATATCCCTCAAAACGCCAAAGCCTCATCCTTTCCGCGTTTCACGAAGCATATTGCTCACGGTGACTATCTGGATCTGTTGGGTGGGAAAAATAGATATAATTTTTTCGATACAGTCTCTATTCCAGAAGGCACAGACCCTGCTCTTAGGACTGAAATTATTAAGGACACGATAGATTCTATTCGCTTAATACTGCTGACCTCAGTATTGGGAGCTGACCTGCGCGACGATCCTGCTGCTAGCGCATCATCTGTAGATGCGATGCTGGTTCAGCTCCTAGGGAAATTCTTCGATGCCCCGGAGATCAAGAATCGCTACAAAGAGGCCAAGGAATGTGGCATGGGTTCAGATGCTTGGGACAACACTCCCACAGTAGTAACTTTTATCGAAGATTATCTGTCGATCGAACACTTGGATATCAAGAGCAGAGCTAGTACTGATGAGGAAGTTATTGGTCTAATCAAAGGCAAACTAGTAGCTTGGTTTACAGCGAAAAACTGTAAGGCTCCTGCACTGGCTAAACCTAGCAATGTAAGGCTTGATAGTCGGATGTTGACAATTGCCCTACGTAAGTTTTCGGACAATAATGATGCGGCCGTTTACGGCCTGGTCGCTCAAGGACTCGCCTATAGGCGTGCCATTAGATTCATGAAAGAAGGGACATTGACCTTCAACGACGAAAATTGGATTGCTTTACAATTCATCGCTTTAGCTAGGGGATTAGGAGCACTATTCGCTAATTTACTAAAAGCTAATGGAATAATGATGCTAGCCCAACAACCCCCAGATACTATCACCCAGTCTGAGGTGGCTAGTGTTATCAAGTCCAATATTATGTACACCTTTGTGGGAAAAATAGCTAGTGGCACTGAACCCCTGTACGCAGAGCATCTGGGAGTACCACTAGAGCACATGATGCGCTGCTCCCAATCAGACTTCAAAATTAATTACGAAGAGTGTTACTCCTCTTATTACTTCCAGCAGGGCAACCACGGTACCTTTGTTGAAGTTCAGCCTCAGAAACTGCTGCTCAATTCAGTCCGAAATAACGAGCATGAAGTCACGGCGATCGAAGACGTGATTAGTAAATGCAATGGTCCTGCTGAAGTGTTCATGGCATTGATGGCAGCATAGCTCACTCCTGAATCTCCAAAATAGCACCAGGATTATGAGGGGTATAGACAGAAGCCCTCTTAATATTTCCTTCATAATTACGGGTAAGCACAATGAAACCACCAAAACCTAAAAAAATATTAATTCTTTTGACTACTACAGTTGCCATGACTGCGCTGATAACCGCTACTACTCCAGCATTTGCGGCATTCTCTGCGGGA
>JAYUSR010000050.1:0-7059 GCA_043755575.1 Synechococcales cyanobacterium | reverse complement strand
ACCAACATCTTGCAATTTACGTTCAATCAAATCTACTGCTTCACCACTCCAACCATAAGAGCCAAATACTCCAGCCACTTTAGTTTGGGTGGCGGTCGAAAGTACAATTCCTAATGCTGTTTGAATCTGGGTGGGCGGCAGTCCAGCCAAGGTGGGAGAACCAATAATAAAACCGTCACAGGCTTGCACGGCGGCAGTGATATCGGTAGTATCCGTAAATTCGCAATTGATACTCTGGACGGCGACCCCAGCTTGGATAATGCCCTGGGCGATCGCTTGCGCCATCGTCGCAGTGTTGCCATAGGCCGAGGTATAAAGCAAGACCACATTCAGCTCTTTGCTCTGCTGCTGTTGGCACCAACTTTGGTAGTCGAGGGTCAAGACACTGCGGCTATGTCGTACCAAAGAGCCATGATTGGGAGCATAGATGCGCGCTGGAAATTCAGCTAGCTTTTGCATGGCTGTCTCTACTTGGTTAGCCTGACTAGCGTGGAGGCAATCGAAGTAATAGCGTCGATCTTCACTAAGGGTTTTCCAGTGTTCGTCAAACACTGCATCATCACAAACATGGCTGCCAAATAGTTTATCGGTATAGAGAATGCGGCTAGCTTGGTCATAAGTGGCCAAGGCATCTGGGTGACGAGGGGTAGGGACAAACCGAAACTGAAAAACATGACCATTGCCCATATCCATCGTTTCGCCATCGCGGGCAATGTGGACTTTGAGAGTTTGGTTATCACCAAACTCCAGACCCAGATCCTGGGCTTCATCTTCGCGCGGTGAAGGCAGGTCGAAGGAGCTGGCAAAAACCGATCGCAAGGTATTAACCCCCGGCTTAGAGCAGATGACGGTGGCGTAGGGAGCTGCTTCTAGTAAGCGTTTGAGGGTAGCAACCCGGTTGGGATTGACATGACTAAGGATGATGTAGTTAAGTCGCTGATAATAAGCATGTTGCCCTAACTCTTCCAAAAATAGGTCGGTAAAAGATTCGCCCGGTGGGTCGATCAGGACGATCGACTGTCCTTGAATCAGATAAGAGTTAGCGGTGGAACCCTTTTGACGAGCATACTCAATTTCAAATTTGAGCCGGTCCCAGGTACGTGATCGCAACACAGTGGTATCGGTACCAACTTCAGCAACTTGGACATCACGCGGTTTAAAGTCAGCCATAGGGTCAGAAGGATGAAGTATACAAAGTCTAGAGGATCGTCAAAACGTAAAAAAGAGTTAGGGAATATATATTTTATTTTTGTCTAGATGTTTTTGGATAAGTCGCTTTTCTGGATCAATTCCTTCAAAGGTCGGCGGAATCCAAACGCGGATCACCAGCAATACACCCATCACCAGCAAAAAAGCACAAGCTGATAGAATCTGAGCCCAAGGTACTTCCAGAACTCCTTTGACAATTACTTCGCGCAGCACTGACACGATCGCTACTTCCACAGCTACTCCGATCGATACTCGCTGCTCTTGTAAGTAAATGATCAGAAGCCGAAATAGCTCTACCAAGATCAAGATAAACAGAATATCAGCCGTGACTGCTTGAAAATCTAGAGGTGGCAGAATCGATATAAACATTGATCGCAGTTGTAGTACCATCACTCCAAACAAGCCGATACAGAGAGAAATAATAATAAAATCTTGGACTACTTCTAAAACTACGACGACTCGATCGATCCAAAAAGGCGGGGAGTTTGATCGATTTTTCACTGGTTGTTCCATGTCGTTACCTCGAATTTAGTAAGAGCCATCCAGCTAGCGCTTAGATTGCTCTAAACGCCACCGCAATGGACTTGGCTGATCAGCGAGATGATAATTCCGCAATCGTAATAACTACTATTTTTAATAGTGATTCCCTACTTTGCGATGGTGAATAGCGGTGAGAGAGTCGGTCTTGGCTACTCTACCCACATCTACGGTGCTATAAACGATCCAATGATCATCACCTTCCATCCGGCTGACCACTTCACATTCAAGGTAAGCCAGCGAGTCCGCTAAGATAGGAGAACCATTGACCGCTGGATACACCTTGATACCAGCGAATCGATCGGCACCGGGCGGAAACCGTTTGAGAAAATGCTTCATCAAGGGTTGATAATTACCTTCTTCGAGAACGTTCAGGACAAAGCGATCGCCCACATGCATTAAAGATTCGATCGCCCGGTCTTTGGCGACGGCAATTGTGATACCAGCTGGTTCTGAGCTAGCTTGGGATACCCAAGAAGCCAACATCGCACTGGTTGCTTCGCCACGTTTGGCCGTGATGATGTAAAGACCACCACTCAACCGACCCAGAGCTTTATCTAAGTCATTATCAAGCGATTTCATTTGTTTAATGCTGCGATCGCGGGTCAGCCACTGACCCAAATCTGTTCCGGCTTCGGCACAGAGTTGATAGGTACTTTCATTGGGAGTTTCTTTGATCAAAATAGGGGCAAAAGCTTCGCGCACGCCCACTTCTTGTAGTTTGTTACGGAGCGGATAAACCGAGTCATCATCGCCACCACCAGATTCAAAGAGACCAAAGGTTTGTTTAGCATTAATCGCCGCCAAAATAGTACTCAGTAGTGCCTGCGTTTGAGTAGCCTGCGCTCCCGACTGCGGCGGCATCCCAATCACCACTCCGGCGGCAATACCTACCAGCTCTCTGACTTCATGAGGATCGGCTTCTAGCAAGTCAATCAATTCCACTGCTACGCCGGTTTTAGAAATACCTTGTCCGATCGCATGGGCTAATTGATCGCTACAGCCATACTCAGATACATAAAACATCGCCACCAGCGTTACCGCTTTAGTCTGCGATTGGCTCCATTCTTGATAACGACTGACCAGTTCAGCAATATGGTGGCGGAGTAGTGGACCATGGCCGGTGGCAATGGTGCTAATGGTTGGCAGATCAGCCATGCGCTTGATGGCGGCCAGTACCGATCGCGCATTTGGCCCCATCAGACAATCATAGTAAGTCTGATAGTCAGCATTGAGCAGCTCTAGTTCTTCATCATAGGTTTCGTCATCGCAGTAGTGCATTCCGAACACGTCACAAGTAAACAGAGTCTGGGTGCCATGATCGTAGGTCAGGATGGTATCCGGCCAATGCAGATTGGGAGCCGAGACAAATTCTAGTTCATGACCATTGCCCAAGTCTAATCGATCGCCATTTTTGACGATCAGCTGCTGATAGGATTGGTGAATCAAACCATCCAGAAACTGCATAGCCACCTTGGCACCTACCACAATGATATTGGGGTTAAGTTGGAGTAAATCCTTGATTAAACCGCTATGGTCTGGCTCGGTGTGGCTAACTACTAAATAGTCGATTTCTTGAGGATCGATCAGTCCGGTGAGAGTATCCAGATACAGCTGGCGAAACTTGGCATGGGAGGTATCGACGAGGGCGATCTTCTTGCCCCGAATTAGGAAGGAGTTGTAGGTGGTACCATTTTTCAGGGCAAATTCAATATCGAAACGATCACGATCCCAGTCTAATGATCGAAGGGCGGTGGTGTCGGCCACAATCTCGATCGTTTGCATTGTCAGCCGGGTGCGTGCCGGAGCGCTAATTGCCACCATAATAAACCTCTGGTATTTTTCTATAGACTTTTCAAAATACTAAAATCGACTTCCTTTCTTTAATTCTGACGGTTTCGCTGGGGTTTGTAAAGTTAGACTGAGTAACTTTACCTATCAGAAATACTTATGCTTTAGTCTTTAGACCAGCTTAGACTCAGGTACCAGGAAGATTACGGAGTTCTTCATCAAGGTGATAGCGATCGCCCAAGGACTTGAGCATTGGTCCTCCTTGACCCAAAGTGACCATACTGACCGAACAAGCTGGCACATCCAGTCGATCGCGATAGCGTCCTAGTTCAATTCCTAACAGATTACATAAAATAATCCGAATAGTCGCTTTGTGCGATACAACCAAGACATTGCCAGTGGCGTGTTGATTGGTAATTTCAGCAATCACCGCTAAAGCCCGGTTGGCCACTTGCAAGCCGGTCTCGCCGTGGGTGGGTGCATTCCAACCTGGTTCAGTTTTCCAGTCGCTATAGTCGTCCCCATATTGGGTTTGCACCGCAGCGACTGTCTGGCCTTCCCAATCGCCATAGTGAATTTCTTTTAAGCCCGATCGCACTTGTAATTCTAGGCCAGTAACATCACCAAGGGGCTGAGCAGTAGCCAGAGTTCTTTTCATGGGGCTAACATAAATGGCTTTCCAAGCTATCTGGCCATAGGTAGTGGCAAAAGCTGCTGCCATTTGCTGACCTTCTGGAGTGAGGTCTGGATCAATCCAGCCACAGTGGCCGCCGGAGCGGCTATAAGTAGTTTCGCCATGGCGCAAAAGATAGAGATTTAAACTCATGGATGCTGGGATAGTTAGAATACTTCCATTCTCCCAGCTTTATCACCTGATTTCTTAGGTAATTACGGTAGGTTTATCCATCCCAGTATGTACTTTGATTTGGGCTAGTTCCTCAGCAATCGAGATCGGACCAGCTAAGGCTTGTTGAACATCAACTCCTTGCTTACTTGGATCATCGGTAAATCCTTCAAAGTAAGCACGGAGCGTCGCACCTTGGGTACCGGTTCCCGATAACCGCATTACAATCCGGGAGCCATCCGTAAACCCAATTCGCATTCCCTGTTTAGTACTGACACTACTATCGATCGGATCTTGATAGCTAAAATCATCAGCATAGGCTACTTCATAGTTACCAAACTGCCGACCTTTGAGAGTAGGCATGGCATCCTGCACTTTTTGCACCAGAGCATCGGCGCGGTCAGTAGCTACCCCTTCATAGTCATGGCGCGAGTAGTAGTTACGGCCATAGGTACGCCAGTGTTCTTGCACAATCTCGGCCACGGATTTCTTCTGCACCGCCATGATATTCAACCAGAATAACACCGCCCACAGGCCATCTTTTTCGCGGATGTGATTGGAGCCGGTACCAAAGCTTTCTTCGCCACAGAGCGTAACTTTACCTGCATCCATTAAATTACCAAAGAACTTCCAGCCCGTCGGTGTTTCGTAACATTCAATACCTAGTTTCGCCGCCACCCGATCGGCAGCTTGGCTAGTAGGCATTGACCTGGCAATTCCGGCCAAACCGTCTTGGTAAGCGGGTACCAATTGAGCATTGGCCGCCAAAATTGCCAAGCTGTCGCTAGGAGTGACAAAGAAATTGTTGCCCAGGATCATATTGCGATCGCCATCCCCATCCGAGGCTGCGCCAAAATCGGGGGCATTTTTACCGAATAATACTGCTACTAACTCGTGGGCGTAAACCAAGTTCGGGTCAGGATGACCATTGCCAAAGTTTTCTAAAGGAATGCCGTTCATCACGCTACCCGGCGCCGCCCCCAAACGCTGTTCAAAAATGGCATGGGCGTAGGGGCCAGTTACGGCATGCATGGAATCCACCACCAACCGAAAATTGCCTTGAAACATGGTTTGAATACGATCGAAGTCAAATAGTGACTCCATCAATTCTTGATAGTCGGCCACCGAGTCAATCACTTCGACCAGCATACTGCCCAGCATGGTTTTGCCCAATCGATCGAGATCCACATCTTGAGCTTCTAACAATCGGTATTGATCGATCGTTTTGGTGCGATCAAAGATCGCCTCGGTCACTTTTTCGGGCGCTGGTCCACCGTTACCAGTATTGTATTTAATTCCAAAATCCCCCGTCGGGCCACCAGGATTATGACTGGCCGAAAGAATAATACCGCCCATTGCCTGGTATTTACGAATAACGCAGGAAGCAGCAGGCGTAGAAAGAATACCGCCCTGTCCCACTTTGATATGGCTAAAGCCAGCGGCAGCGGCCATTTTTAAAATAGTTTGAACAGCAGGACGATTATAGTAGCGGCCATCGCCACCAATGACCAGCATTTGGCCAACACAATTGCCAATCGTATCAAAAATAGACTGAACGAAATTTTCTAAATAATGCGGTTTTTGAAAGGCTGGTACTGATTTACGCAGGCCGGAGGTGCCTGGTTTTTGGTCAGCAAAGGGGGTGGTGGGGACAGTAAGAATATTCATTTAAAAAATTGCATGAATTCAGCGCACTAACAGTGTAAAGCAACAGCTGGATCTTTCGGCTACTTCATGGTGGTTCCGTAACTTTGTTTGGGCATCTAGGTATATCGCGACAGCTCCTCTCTTCGTATCATCAACTCCTGGCGCAGATTCAGTTAATCCAAGATGCTCACAAGAATCTCACACTTTAAATTTAGCATATAGCCCATTGAATAAATGTAGATTAAATCTAGGAAATAATTCCATGACTTATACACATACAATTGTGGGCAATTTACCCTCTCAATCCATCACCAAAATAGCCATACTAAAACTGGAAAAAGTTGGTTTTGATATCAACAAACTTTCGGTCATTGGTAAAAATAGTCAAACTAATCCATCAGGGCGAGGATTGCAGCTCTGGCAAAATCGATCGCAAGATTTAAGTGGTGGTTTATTTAGTATGTTAGCTGGGGCTGGGATGCTCTTTATTCGTGATGTTGGTTTAATAGTAATTGCCGGACCAATCGCTGGGGTGCTAGCTGGTTGGCTAAAAAAAGTAGTAGTGAATCAGGATGGTCAGACAGCATTCGGCGGCATTATTGGTGCTTTAGGCGCGTTAGGAATCTCTCAACATGAGGCTCTACGATCTGAAGCTCAAATTAAAGCTGGTGAATTTGTGATCCTAGCAGCTGGCAGTGATCGAGAGCTTTATCAAGTTCGCCAGGTGCTAGCGGAGATCATTGATGAAATCACCCTGCCCATGGCTATTTAAGAATGTGCCAAAAATACCGTTACAATTAGAGCCTAGTCAATAAGTTCCCTCATTACCATTCAATTATGGATAGCACTACTATTCCCGTCACCCTGCTTACTGGCTATCTGGGTGCGGGTAAAACTACGCTCCTAAATCGAATTCTGACTTATGAGCATGGTAAGAAAATTGCTGTCATTGTCAACGAATTTGGTGAGGTCGGGATCGATCATCAGTTGGTGATTGATGCTGATGAAGAAATTTTTGAAATGAATAATGG